>JANQLZ010000122.1 GCA_028280325.1 Bacillota bacterium | reverse complement strand
AGAACTGGTCTGCCCCCCAAAAAGTGTACAAAAAGAGGACAGTAATATAAAATGTAAAAAAGGGGAGTAGGAAATGTCAAGAAAGTACACAGACGAGTTCAAATTACATGTGGTTAAAGAATATTACAGTAGCCCACTGGGAGTAAGAGCAATAGCAAACAAATATGGACTTCCGTCAAAGAACTATATCAATAGATGGGAAGAAGTATTGAAGAGAAAAGGAATTTTACCAGCAGATGCAACCAAGCTAGACAAGAAAGCAGGACGGAGTAAAGAATCGATCACGAGAGAAGATACCCGAACAATTAGGGAGAAAGAATATGAAGCAGAAATACAAAAGCTAAAAGCTAGGATAGACTATTTAGAGAAACTAGAGACTTTGCAGCCATTTCTAAAAAAAAACAAGAAATAAGAACCCTGAAATATAAAGCCATATTAGAGCTGGAGTTGCTTTACCCTATAACATTGCTATGTAGTATTGCTGGTATTAGCCGTTCATCATACTATAGATATAAAAATACCCCTCTAAAAGATGAAACGGATCTGGAAGAAAAAATACTTAAATTATATAATAAGACTAATAAGAGAGCTGGTTATCGATTTATAAAAAAACTATTGAAAACAGAATACAAATCAACCACAAAAAAACTTATCGTATTATGAAAGCATTAAATATTAAATCCATAGTTAGAAAAAAGAAGAAAAAAACAACTGCCAAAACTGAAGTTGTTAAAGAAAATATCTTAAACAGAAATTTCACCTCTGCCAAGCCAGGAAAGAAGTTTGTTACAGATATAACATACATACCGACTCGTACTAAGATGATGTATTTATGCGTAATAATTGATCTCTTTAACAATGAACCTGTAGCATGGAATATTAGTAGCTCTCAAGACAAATATTTAAGTATTAATACTATTAAATCATTAGCTAAAAAATATGATTTAAGAGATGCTATTATCCATAGTGATCGAGGTGTTCATTATACAAATAAAGAGTATGTTGTTTTATTAAGTAAACTCGGTGTTCAACAAAGCATGTCTAGAAAAGGCAACTGTTGGGACAATGCTCCTGCAGAGAGCTTTTTTAGCCACTATAAATGTGAAAGTATCTACCTGATGAAAAAGAAGATTAAAGGTCCTGCGGATGTAGTTAATATTACTAATGAATATATGGACTATTATATTAACTACCGTCCACAGAAAAAATTAGGCGGTGTTCCTCCTAAGATGTTTAAGACTGCTTAGATTCTTATGATTTATTACCCGTACCCAAGCTGTCTACCTTTTGGGGGTCACTGCAAACCGTCCCCATGGCAAGAAACAATGCGCTTTACTTAGTTAGTTCTGAAATTTTAAATGATTTTGTTGGGCCTTTAAACCTGGGGTACTTTTTAGCGTCTGTAGTTTTATTGGTGATATTGATCGCTAAAACAGGGCAAAGCTGGTAGCATCTCATACATGAGCAACAGTTATCATTAATAGTAATTTTACTGTCATTTTCAGTAATATTTTGCTCTGGACAAAACTTGAGGCATTGATTACAGTTGGTACATAAGCTATGATCGACAATCAGTAAGTTATTAATCTTCTTGATCAATGCATCAAAATGGCCGCGCTGTACATTGCCTATCAGGTGTCCGAAAAAATTATCCCCAATAATGGATTGCTCTCCTGAGACAATTTTAGCTGCAAATGTTTGGACTTTCTCTGTGGCCTTAGCGTTTCTCTTTCGTATTTTTTCCTGATCACCAACCGGAAATACTCTTATAAAAACCGGTACATAAAAGTTGTTAGACATGTTAAAATGAGCGGTTTGCTTAATGAAATAGCCTTTGTCTTTTAAATATTTATCAGCGATAAGTGCTCCATCTCCGGAGCCAAAAGCCTGAGTACAAAAAACTGCGGTGTCTTTGCTGGAATTCAGCTGCGGCAAACGCTTAAAGAATTTTTGCATGGGCCAAGGTACGTCCGATGCATAGGTCGGAAACCCGAATATAATATTATCGGCGGTCGTAATCAGAGATTCCAGATTCTGATCATCTTCAAAAATGGGGTTTTCAATTGAATAGCATTGAGCGTCAACCCCCTTATTTTGCAGACTTGTTTTTATTTCCTGCGCCACATACCATGTGTTCCCAGTTCCGCTAAAATACACTATAGTTGTTTTCATGTAGACCTCCGTAAATAATTCACCCTATAACTGCGGCTATCCAGAGCTATTATAATAAAAACTCAGGCAGTTGACAAAGCCAAAAGCCTGAGTATTTATATAGGATCTATATGTCTTTTGCTGCTCCAGGTTCTGCGGCAGCTTCTACAAACAGCAAGGCCTGCCTGATAGCTTCCTGATGCGCTAAAGCATCATTAGGCTTACCCAAGGTTCGTCCAAAAGGCTGTTTTAACTTTACAGCTCTGGGGATGCCTACTATGGGTACAATTTCCGGGATTAAATTAAACGTAACTGTGGGAATACCTGCTGCTTCAATATCTCTGGCTACCAGTCCACCGGACTGTTGGCAGATCGGTCAAACAGGTACAATAAGGGCTATATCAACGGCTAATTCTGCCATCCTCTTGGCAATTTGGCGTCCTGTATCATAAATTTTTTCTGGTTTTGGAATATAGCCGGTAATACTGAAATTACTGTCTGCAACGCCGTTGATAAAGCCTTGATCAACTAAAGCTTTAAGCCTGTCAATCGGAAAAACAACATTTATGTCTTCGTTGGCAAAGCGCTTGTTAAAATGTTCATGCCCCAATCTCAACTCACTATTGGCAGTAACAGTGGGAATTTCCCGATACGTTTCGTCGACATCTTCTCGGTTGGTTATATCAAAGGGCTGGTCGCCATGGACATACACACCGGCAGTTGTAACAACAGCAACTGTACAATCTTTTAACTGTTTATTGAGTTTAGTAAACGGAATATCATCGTTATTCACCCAGTTAAAGGTCTCCACAAATACTTGCAACTTGGTTTTTGCCATTTCGCACCTCCACGATAGTTTTCAACAGGTATTAAATGTTAAATTAGCTTACGACTTTAATTATATAGAACTTTAACGTTAGCGTCAATTTTAATAGTGCTAAATACGTGGTATAATGTTTTTAGCTTAGGCGGCATTGAGGTGAGCATTAATGAATTCAAAACATGAGCTGGTTAAAATTGGTGAGTTAAGCAGGCAGGCTAATATCAGCTGCCGGGCTATTCGCTATTATGAAGAGCTGAAATTAATATCTCCAACTAAAACAAGTGAGGGAGGATTTCGGCTATACGATAACAATGCTCTGCATAAATTGAACGTTATTAAGGAATTTAAAAAATTGGGCCTTTCTTTAGACGAGATTAAATCCATTATGCTCCCTGCCCCGTCAATGAAAAAAAGTGAACTGCTGGACTATTCCCGCAAAGTGATAAAATTTCAACTCGAAAAAATTGAGATAGAATTAAATCGCTTGGCTAAATTAAAGGACCAGAACAAACTGGCTTTGGCCATGCTTGACCAATGCCAAAAATGTCCTGAAAAAGTCTGCCCCAGCGATTGCCTTAACAAAAAAGCCTATATAAAGTAATAAGCTTTACCGGATAATTGACTAAAAAAGCTACATCAAACTTTTGATGTAGCTTTATAAGTTTATTTAATGGTATCCAATTCAGAATTCAGATAGTTTCGATTGCCCTCTTTTTCCACCTTTTCAGTGGCAGATCGGGCTAAAACTAAATTCTTTTTCATCTCCTCTTGATTACCTAGTACCATATAAGCCCGGGCAATAGACTCATAAGCGAATGCTAAATCGAATGCCTCCAGGTTATGCTCCTCACAGTATCTCAGATATTCACGAGCATGATACAGAGCCGATTCACCCAGCTTGGCCAAAGAATACACTCTGGATATCTGCCATTCTCCCCTTGCTAAATTAACCGGTTTTCCTACCTGCCCCCAGTGATACCTTGAAGCGTGCGCCATGTGAATCATCTTAAAGGTATCTTCTGCTGTTCTGTCCTGTTTATCTATTAAATCCCAAGTACCATTAAAGCATTCTTTAGCTTGCTTAGTGTGCCACTCATTAATACTAAGTATCTTATCACTCATTTAAACACCTCCGTATGTAATATTGTTATTATTATAGCATTTAATGTTTACCTTTGACCACGTTTGCTTCCATAATTGGGGATAGGCGGAACGCATGCAAGGCGTTCCCTACATACTGCAAAAGTTCTTGCTTATAAGATGAGAATGAGAAATAATTACCAAAGACCTGCTGCAATATATAGAACCACAAAAATGATAATGGGAGAGACAGAAAGGCATCTCAGTCAAGGCGCAAGCAAACTCTAGAGTCACATTTTGTAGCACATCGTAGTTATTATTACAAAACAACCTGCTGCTACACTATATAACTACCAAAATGATAATGAGAATGGTAGCAATGTATCTCAATCAAGGCGCAATAAAAATTCTGGTTGAAGCTATACAAGTAGTATGCTGATGTCAGAATTTTTATTGCAACGCCGAGTAAGGTGCATTTATGCCGTTCTCACATCATTTTTATTTCATGATGGGGAAAGCAATAACCTCCTTGATGCTGTCAGCACCTGTTAAAAACATAATTAACCGGTCTATACCTACCCCTAAGCCGCCTGTTGGCGGCATGCCGATATCGATGGCTCGAGCAAATTCTTCATCCATGGGAAAGGCTGTTTCTGACCCAGCTCTGAACTGAGCAGACTGGTCTTGGAGCAACTCTCTTTGCTTTAATGGATTATTCAGTTCTGAATAAGCATTACCCAGTTCTATACCCAATACAAAAGGCTCAAAGCGCTCAATCAGTTCCTGATTATCTCTGTGCTTTTTACACAAGGGTGATGTTTCATAAGGGTGGTCTAAAACAAAGGTTGGCCTGATTATTTTAGCTTCGCAGTATTTCTCAAACAAATGTTGAACTAAAATTCCTTTACTGCCAGACTGCACCTCACTTTCAACTAATCCTAAATCAATATTAATCTTTCTGGCTAAGATAAGTGACTGGAGTTCTTTCTGGCTCATATCATTAAGATTGAAATTAAATTCGCTGTTAACTAACTCGTACATAGTTTTTTTGTCCCACGGAGCTTTAAAATCAATCTCTAAACCATTAACTGTCACCTTTGTTGTACCAATTACTTTTTTGAACACATAGTCATACATCTGCTCCATTAACTCCATCATGTCCTGGTAATCGGCATAAGCCTGATAACATTCTAATAATGTAAATTCAGGGTAATGGGTTCTGTCTATGCCCTCATTCCGAAAAGCCCTGCTAAAGGTAAAGACCCTTTCAATTCCGCCAACTATATATCTCTTTAGATATAATTCTGGTGACACCGCCAGGTACACATCAGTCTTTAAGGCGTTAAGATAAGTTACAAATGGCTCCGCCTCTCCCCCACCATATTTTGTATCCAGAATTGGGGTATCTACTTCACAGTAGTTTCTACTGATCAGGAATTCTCGGATAGCGCTGATTGCTCTGGATCTATTGATAAACCGATCTCTTACCTTGTCATTCATAATCATATCCAAGGATCTGTATCGTTGTCTAAACTCCGGATTCTTAATACCATGATATTTCTCTGGTAATGGCCTTATTGATTTAGTTAAGAGAGTTAAGCCCTTTATTCTCAGGGTTTTCTCTCCGGTTTTAGTCCTAAATACAGTCCCGGTAACCCCAATTATGTCACCAACATTGAGATTAAAAATATTAAACTCAACTGTTGTGTGCCTGGTGTTCAGATATAGCTGTATGCTACCGGTTTGATCTTTAAGATTCATAAAAACTGATTTTCCCATATTTCGAATCTGCATAATCCTGCCTGCTACTGTGTAATGTTCTGCATTATTATTTTCGGTTATATTCTCAGGTATATCCCTGATAAAATTCTTCTTGTTAAAACTATAAGGATAGGGATTGACCCCCTGGCTTTCAATATCAATAACCTTATTTATGCGATTAACATTATACTCATTGGCATCCGGCATGATTTGGCGCAGCTTTTCCAGATTGCTGTATTGATTAAACATTTATTTCACCCCTTTAATTAGTTATGAACAGTTTACCTGGGCCCATTTGATTTTTTTAATAATCCGGTTTTTAAACAAAAAGCCCTCACCTCCAAGAAAATTCTTGAGGGCGAGAGCTGTAACTTCGCGGTACCACCTCAGTTTATTGATATGTTACCATACCAAACTCATCAGGTACCTCAATCGATACCCTAGCTCTATAACGGGAGCAACCGTTGTATCATCCCTAAATCTCAGTTCCCTACAAAGCTCCAAGTCTTTTTTCATTAAGCCAACGCTCTGCCCCTTTTCAGCGATCAGGGCTCTCTGTTAAAGCCTGCTCTTAACTACTCTTCTCTTCACAGCTTTTACCTGAATATATTGTTTTTTGCAATTATAGTTTTAGGCAAGGCTATTTGTCAAGTTAGGTTAGGTGCTTCGTTGAGGCGAGGCTCCCATAATTAAGCCTATCTCTGCGTCATACAAGAAAAGCTGCTTAAAGATATACTCTTGTATTATCTTTGGCACAGCTTTCTCTATTCCTTGATCTAGGCTCAATTCTGTGAGCCTAGGTATAATGAGACTTCACGTCGGTTAGAGTGCTGGGCTTCGTACTTATTGTGCTTCCATAATCATACCCATATACTGAGATTATACTTTGTTTTTTGTGGTAAGTGCTTTTATCCCAAAACACTTTGTCACACGAAGAAATTTTCTCAAAGATATACTAGCTCATATTATCCTTGCAGAAAATTTCTTCTATTCCTTGATCTAGGTATAATTCTGTAATCCTGGGCTTAATGAGGCTTTACGTCGGTTATTTACAATAGGTTGGCAGTTGTTCACTCTCAAAAAATACCTCATTTTGCTGCTTGAAATCACTATTAAAATAGTTAAGCATATAGGTTTATCTGTTATCAAAATTGACGGGCCTTACCACAAAGCACCTTATCTTTAATCAGCTAACAAGTTCTGCCCGGCAGGGCTTGAGAAACAGTGGTTAATTCCATTGACCAATTCGGTTTACAAGTTTATGGCCTGACCCCAAATTAATAAACTGCTGTAATAATAGCTGAACAATTGTTTAATGATGGTTTAGCTACCGGCAGCCCGCAACCCAAGCAAAAACCAACTGCCAGCCTATTGCCAATCTACCACCAACTACTTGCTGTCAAGCGAGCCCAAACCAACGTTTTTCTGTGTTTACAAATGTTACGAAGTAACACTTCATGCCGCAGGCACTTCATTTTGCGAAGCAATACTTCATGTTGTGATAACAACACTTCATTCCTTTAGCTATAACTCCTTAACTAGTATTCAACAGCGCTAGTATGCGTTGCTATTGTACAATTTTGATTAAATCTCAGTATTGAGCTACACGGGTCGGCATGGAAACCGACCCCTACGCTGTTAAACCAGTACGTTTTAACTAACTCACCAATAGGTAAATATCACTACCGAAGGTTATATCACGCACAATTGTGCATATCATTGGCAATTGCAAACAATTGCCTGCCCCCTATACCAGTAATTTTTAGCTACTTCCCTCAAACAAAACAATCGTTCAGCCATTGTTCCAGCAATCGTCTAGCCATCGTAAAATCCAATCGCCCCACAACTGCCAAACTATTGCACAACCATCGCCCAACAATTGTCATAGACCAACTACACCCCGCTTGCCACAGGCCCAGTACCATGAATGCAGGAATTTCTGAAATTGGAAGTTTACAATAGAATCATTTACAATAGAGATAACAGTTTTTTGGCAGTTTGCAAGAATGCCAGGCAAATATTTAACAGGCTGTGATTGTATGAATAAAACCTTGAATTACATTAAGATGATAATTTTAGCTGGGGTAGTAGCACTCCAGTTACAAACTGTCTCCTTTGATAAGATAGCAGTTTATGTTGTTCTTATTCTGACCTTTATCTTTAATCACCAACTGCGAAAATACCGAAAAGGTTATGTTCTGGCCTTTTCACTGGCAATTGACTTGAGTATTTTAGTATTTCTGACTGACAGGTACTCCTTGGCAAATGCGCTCTTAATTTTGATAACCTCAATTGATATTATCTTAAACTTCGGTAAATTTCGGGCAGGTGCTTTGGTCGCAGTAACAGTTGTCTTTGGTTATGTCAATATTATGAACTGGAACGATAAATCTCTGATTTTCTTACTCCTTTATGCAATCTTTATTACCTATACTCTAATCCTACACAAGCAGCAAAAGGAGAATTACCAGCTGAACTTCCTCAACGATGATCTCAGGAAACACAGCTACCAACTGGAAAGGGCTAAATCACAAATTGAAAGGTACACTCAAGAGGTAAGTGAGCTCAGTAAAATAAGAGAACGAAACCGCATAGCTGAGGATCTGCACGATTCGATTGGCCATAAACTGACCTCACTGTTATACCAGCTCCAGGCTTACAAAGTACTGCTCACCGACAACCCAGAAGCTCGCACCGACCGGCTGGATCAGATTATTGAGTCTTTGAGAGGTAATATTATTCTTTTAAGAAATACCGTTAAAAATGTTGAAGTAAAAAGCTACAAAAGCTTTAAAAGCTCAGTTACTGAGCTAATTGAAGAATTTCACAACAATGTCCCGGTGGTAATCAGTTTCAAAATAGATGGCCAACCCTATCAGCTATCTCCCGGCCAAGAAACTGTACTATACAATAATATCAGGGAATCTTTAACCAATTTCGCCCGTCACAGTACTGGGGACAAAGCCAGTATCCACCTGACCTATAACCCCGACAATGTAGAGCTGCTAATCAAAGATAATGGCAGCCTTCTCCAGTCGTTAGTCAGGGGCTATGGTATCAGGGCAATGGAAAAGAGAACAGAGTTAATCGGCGGCAGCATGGCGATAAACACTGAGAGCGGCATGGAATTATATTTTCAGATTCCAATTAAAGGAGGAATTCAATGAAAGTTTTAATTGTAGATGATGATCAAATGCTTTGTGAAAGTCTAAAACTAATCCTGACCTCCCAGCATATTAATGTTGTCGGTACAGCCTACAATGGAGACCAGGCCTTTAGATTTTGTCAGTTTAATGCAGTTGATATTATTTTAATGGACATTCGAATGCCTGTTTGTGACGGGGTTATGGGTACCAAAAAAATAAAGCAGGCCTTTCCGAAGGTTAAGATTATTATTCTGACTACGTTTGATGATGATGAATATGTGGCAGAAGCGATTAAGAACGGGGCTTCAGCCTATCTGTTAAAGACTGTTAAGCCCAGTAAAATTGTTGAAACTATCAGCTTAATTTACGAAGGAAACATGGTTCTTGGATCAGCAGTAGCCCAAAAAATATCCACTTTACTCACTACCGATAAGGAAATAGATTTTTCAGATTATAATTTAGGCAGTACTCATATTGCCATTGTTCGGCTCATTGCCAAGGGCCTGAGTAATAAAGAGATTTCCCAAACCTTGCATCTCAGTGAAGGAACTGTCCGCAACAAAATCAGTGAAATTCTAACCCAGCTAAGCTTAAGAGACCGTACTCAAATAGCTATTTTCTGGCACACCAAGGGTAAAATTAAATTCAAAGAGCATCCCTCAATCTAATGAACTAAATACCTGTAAAAATGAGCTCCTGAGCCAGGGAGCTCTGATGCTTTAATGACATTTGTCAGCGAAATAAATGATAGAAGTCAATTGTATGGTAGACTCTAAAACCATAGAATTAAGTTATTGGGAGGTCATTAATATGATTGAATTCAATAATGTGATAAAAAGATTTGGCAGCACTATAGCTGTAGACAATCTGTGCTTAAGAATAAATACAGGTGAGATTTTTGGACTCCTGGGCCCTAATGGAGCCGGAAAAAGCACAGCGAATAAAATGTTGATCGGCTTATTAAAACCCACCAGTGGGTCCATCACGGTGAATAGCTTAGATATAGCTCAGCACGGGCTAAAAACCAGAAAACACTTGGCTTTAGTACCTCAGGAGTTGGCCGTGTACGAAAGTATGAGTGCCCAAGAGAACATTGTGTTTTTTGCTAAACTGGCAGGGTTAAAAGGTAAAGAGCTTCAGAATAAAACAGACAATGCCCTGGATTTCTGTGGCTTATTGGATTACCGGTATAAAAAAGTAAAAACCTTTTCCTGGGGCATGAAAAGAAGGTTGAATATTGCCTGTGCCATTGTCAATGAGCCACAGATTATTATTATGGATGAACCGACAGTTGGCATCGATCCCCAATCACGATCCCATATTTTAGATTCGATTCAAACCCTCAATGAACGGGGGATGACGGTGATTTATACCAGCCATTACATGTCTGAAGTAGAGAGAATTTGTGACCGGGTGGGTATTATTGATCAGGGTAAATTGATAGCTGTCGGAACCACAGCAGAAATAAAGTCTCGACTAAATAATCAGGAAAAAATTATAGTTCAAACCTTGGATATCAATTATGCTGCTTTAGACGAAATTAAAAAGCTATATGGTGTCGAAAATGCTGTTTACAACGGCTACCAGTTAGAAATTCAAACTGCAGCTGTTAAAAACAATGTACTTGATGCCTTAACAGTTTTAGCTAAACATAATGTGCAGCTGTTAAAAATCGAGCTGGAAAAACCCACTCTTGAAGATGTTTATTTGTCGTTGACCGGGCGCAGTTTAAGAGATTAGGTGATCCTGATGAAAGCGATATGGATTATAATTTCCAAGAATCTGAAGCATCAGCTGAAAAGCCCAATTTTTTGGCTCATTTTAATAGCCTTCCCGATAGCGCAGCTAACCATTTTCAGCAGTCTGTTTAGCACTGCCCAGGTAGTTGAGCAAACGGTAGTTAAATTAACTCAACTGTATGCCACTGACACAGTCTTTACTTTTGATCGGTTCGCAATAATAGTACTCGGACAGTTCTTTTTAATTGGCAGCATCATTGCTTCAAGCTATCTGGTCAGTGAGAGAGAAGATCGAACCCTGATGAGAACTTTTACCTTACCCCTGACCAAAGCACAGATATTTTCAGGCCATATGCTGAGCTTAATAATGCTGCTGCTGCTTGTCATTACCATTATAATGATTATGGGCAGTCTACTATTCAATGTACAGTGGTCAGCCAATTATCTTAATCTATTTATTGTCACTGTTCTTTGTGCCTTTTTGAGTTCCAGTTTTGGCTTTTTTATTTCGTCGGTGTTTAAAAATGGCAATATGTTTGGAGGAATAATGAGCTGTACTGTCATTCTGATGTCCTTCTTAAATGGAGATATGACTTCCGGAAAATTGCTTTTTAGAAACAGTGATTTTTTAACCCTTAACAAATGGATAACGTCATCTTATACCGGGCTGAACCAGGGGTTGGGGTTAAGAGAGCTGGCACTGGACATTACAGTAATTGGCGCTCTTGGTCTGATCTTCGCTGGCGCTGCAATTGCCCTATTCAGAAAGGAGAACCTACATGAGTAGCATAATCATTGCTGAAAATATTATTAAAAGGCTTTTCAAACAGATTACCATAATTGTATTTCTGTTGGTCTTCCCCCTCATAGCAGCTTTACTGGGCTGGTTAATGAATGACAATCAAGCGGCACTAAGTGTCGGCATAGTTAATGATGATGCTACTGAAGCAATTTATCATGATTTTAGTCCGCTGGAGGAGTACAACACAGTTAAAATATCGGCTTCAGATGCTGAACACATGTTAGAGAATAATATGATAACTATGGCAATACTCCCCGGTAAAGATGGCTTTAAATACGAGATTGTCTCCCGCAACGGCGGGCCAGAAGTCCACAACCTCAAAAATCAGCTTATTCATTACTCGAACCACAACACGGTCTACTCGCTGAGAAAAGAGAACAAAAACCCCAATATGTCAATTGGGATCTATTTACTGTTTATGATGATGTTTGTGGGATCAAGCTCCTCAATACTATTAAACGATAGAGCAAAAAAGACGTATATGAGACTTTTCTGTTATCCAACCAGCGCCAAAGGGATAGTATTGGGGTATATCCTAGCAATCCTGGTGATGGGAATAGTGCAGATATCCTTTTTTCTGTTCTTTACCAAAGTAGTTTTGAAGGTGGGCATAGCAGCTAGTTTCTGGGAGCTGTTTATCGTACTGACCGCTTTTCTGCTGGCAACTATCGGCCTGACCCTGGGCCTGACCAGTATAGCTACCAAAAAAGATACATTCACTATTATTATGCCGATCATTGCTTTGTTCAGCACAATGTTATCAGGAAGTATTATCCCAACCGCAGCAATGGGTAAAGCAATTGTTCAAATATCACATTTTTTACCGCAGACTTATGTTGTCAAAAGTCTGTCACAATTAGCTGAAGGAGGAGATATAGTCAGTATAGCTCCCAACATAGGCATTCTGCTGCTATTTACCCTGGTCTTCTTTTCATTTGGTACTAAGGTATTGGACAAAGAACTTCTTTAGCTAAGGCCTTTTTTTTGTAAACCTGCGCACAGTCCTGGCCAACAATCTGATGCCCGGGGTTTCAATATCTCGCTGAACATTTTTAAAATGTTTTCGTATCTCAAGCTGCTGCGGGCAAAGGCTTTCACATTTGCCGCAATCTATACAGGTCGAAGTCCATCTGGAACTGTCTCCTGAGATACCGACCAGATTAGCATAAATAAATCGGCGTGAAAGCCTGCCGCCAAACATGTGATGGTTGTTATAGGTTTGAAAAGCATACGGTATATCTATCCCCACCGGGCAGGGGATACAGTACCTGCACCCTGTACAACCAACCTTCAGCAGCCGGTGATAGGTTTGCTTGACTTCATCAATAATCTCCAGCTCCTCTTCAGTTAAACTGTTGGCTGTTGCTTCAGAGGCAATTTTTATATTTTCTTCTACATGGGCATCTTCACTCATGCCCGACAACACCACTTGAACATGCGGATTGTTCCATATAAATCTCAGAGCCCACTCGGCAGGTGACCTTTTTATCGGAGCCCTGTCCCAAATGGCTTGGACTTCCGGAGGTATCTCCCCTACCAGCTGCCCTCCCCGGAGCGGCTCCATCACAATGACCCCGATTTCCTTGCTGGCAGCATAGTTCAAACCATCGAGCCCAGCCTGAAAATTCTCGTCCAGATAATTGAACTGAATCTGGCAAAAGTCCCACTCATAGCCGTCTATTATTTCCACAAAATCCTCTCTGCTGCCGTGATACGAAAAGCCCATATAAGCAACTTTTCCTGTACTCTTGATTCTGTCCATAAACTCAATAACACCTAAACTCAGCATTCTCCTCCAGGAAGGGCCATCCAGGGTATGGAGCAAATAGTAGTCGATCTGTTCGATATGCAGTTTTTGAAGCTGCTTGTTCAGAAATTTATCCATGTCTTCTGGCCGGCGCACTAAATAGGTCGGCAGCTTAGTAGCGATTTTGACTTTCTGGCGATAACCATCTTTGAGCACATAATCCCCTAAAAAAGACTCTGACATTCCCCCGTGATAAGGATAGGCGGTATCTAAATAATTTACCCCCATATCAATTGCCTTACGCACCTGCTTTAAAGCAAGCTCCCGATCAATCCTGGCAAATTTTGTAGGAAAACGCATACATCCGTAACCTAATATAGATAGATTTTGATCTATTTTAGGCATTTTTCGATATTGCATACTCTACCACCTCTCTTTTAATACCCTAACCAGTATAGTCATTGAAAACAGCTAATTCTTTACCTCGCCGGGCATTCATTATGTTACTATTGTAGGGTTAATTCTTGTCAAGTGCAATCAGCTGTGATAAAGTGGAAATAGTTATGATGTAATATTTTGTTAAATTGTTAATTAAAATGGGATTAACAGGGAGGGTAAATAATGAACAAACTTGCTTATTGTGGTTTACTGTGTGAGGAATGTGAAATTTACCAGGCTACGATTGCTGATGACCCGATCTTAAAGGAAACGACAGCGCAAAAGTTTTCCAGCCCCAAGTATCCGATTGATACAGCCGATATCAATTGTTACGGGTGCTCAGGCAATGACCAAGCTGTTTTTAAATTTTGCACAGAGTGTGAAATCAGGCTGTGCGGAGTAAATCATAAACTCGACAACTGTGGCTCATGTACGGATTTTCCATGTTCACTCCTGGACCAGCCTTTTGAAAACAGCCCTGAAAATAAGCAACGACTTGAAAACTACCCGAAAAGAGTATAAAACCATTATACTATTGAATATTTTTTGGGGGTTGCTGAAAATGTTTTTAAGGCGCTAACAGAAACATCAATTTTACATATCACTATTAGTCGTCACATCAATAGCTTAGTACTTTAACAAAGACTTATATACTTAACGTAAATTACAAGCAATAAGTGAGGTAATAATCCACATAAGTAACTGATTGAACGAGGAAAATGATGTTATGAGGTGAGTAATTGAGCTTCAACAGAATGAGCAACACGACGTTGCGAAAGTGACGCAGGGTCAGGACGACCAATTCGGAAGCGGTCTGTTGAAGATCAATTAGGAGCCCATTACATCTGACGAAGTGAACCAGATACGTTGTGGATTATTGCCGGATTTTTATGTTTGCTTATTGCAATTTTTTACGACAGTCCCCTTCAACGGCACAGTTCATAGAACTGATCCACAACAGACTTTTCACCAGCGATTAAAGCTGTAAATTCCAGTCCGGTCAGGGTTTCGCCCTGTAGTCCCTTAATACAGCCCCCCAGCTCTTCGATTATTATTTTTGCCGCCGCATAATCCCAGGGCTTCAGATTGCCTGATAAATAAACATCAATTAAACCTTGGGCCAAATAACAGATCTCTAAGGAGGCCACACCATAATACCGATAATTGCGAAAAGCAGCCAAAGCTTTTCGGTAATTGTCGAGCTGATTGCCAAGGAGCCACTTATGGCTGAAACCAACCAGGGATTCACTTATTTTTTTGACCTGTAGCGGTAGCAGTTTAACTGCGTTGAGGTAGGCTCCCTGCCCTTTATAGCAGGAATACATATCACCTTTAATCACATCATAGACAATACCAAAAACACCACAGGTATTTTCGTAATATGCCAGTGAAATAGCGAAATTCTGTTGCTGGTGAATAAAATTCACTGTTCCATCTATCGGGTCAAGCACCCACAAATTTTTGTCTGTTCTAACTTCCTCTGCTACCGTACATTCTTCTGCTAATATAAAATCGGCTGGATACTCTTGTTTGATTCTTTTGCAGAAAAACTCTTCAACCATAATATCTATGTCAGTAACTAAATCTTTGGCATTACTTTTGGTATTAACACTATATAAACTCAGATTTTGCTTTATTAACTCTCCGGCCTCTTGAATCACCCCAGCTGCCCAGCTGAATTTTTCTTTCATCTATAATAATAACTTCTTTATTTCAGTTAAAACTGAGGGATCAACGCTGTAATCTCCGACTTCAGCAGTGGGATTATCTGAATAATGACCATGAATATCCGTTCCGCCAGTAATCAGTAGATCATATTTGTTAGATAGCTGCTCAATTAAGGCATAGTCCTGAGCTGAACAGTGCGGGTAAACACCTTCAATCCCCATTAATCCCGAGTCAACTAAGTCCTCGATAATATCAAAATTATCATAGATGCCGGGGTGGGCCAGAACTGGAAAAGCATTGACCGCCCTTAGCAGTCGCACCGCTTCCAGCGCATCCGGGTAATTAACTTTCAGGTTGCAGATACCGTCACCTTTAAATAGTTCCTGATACTTGGCACCATATATTTTTTGAGCATAGCCCTTGGCAATTAAAACGTCCATAATATGCTGCTTATATACCACCAGTTCACCTCTAAACTGAAAATCTTTCATGCTGATATCATAGCCGCTTTCTGTCAGGTTACTGATTTGAGTTGCAAGATTATCTTTTCTGCTCTGATTGACTGGGGCTGTAAAATTCTGTAGCTCTTTATTATCTATCGGCACATACAACCCAACGATGTGGCACTTTTTATCATTCTGATAATCATAGGCACTGATTTCAATTCCAGGTATAATCTCAACTGAGTATTTTTCACCCAGAGCCAGGGCCTCTGACAGGCCCATAGTTGTGTCATGGTCAGTAATGGCTAAATGGGTCACCTTATTCTTCTGCGCCTGTTTAACTACTTCCTCTTGGGTCAAGCTGCAATCTGAGATAGTGGTGTGGGTATGCAAATCTGCTTTCATAATGTGTTTCTCCGTCCCGATCAATGATTTGAAACAATGCTGTTCTGTCTTAACCTGGTAACAACAATTTCCATTAAAAAGGCTGTTATGAAAACCAGGATTATGCCGAACCCCTGAACCTCATAATTTCCAGCCCGGGCTGCATTATTGATCATCGTTCCGATTGTTCCGGGCACCCCTACTGCCGGACCGATAACAACAGCAACAGTAAAGTTTATTTCAGATCGCAATGCTATCCAGGAAATCAACTTGGTCAGGGCAGAGGGGATTACCGCACCAAATACTATCTGAAACCAGTTAGCTCCGGTGGCTTTTAATGCCTCGATAGTACCCCGGTCTACCTCTTCAAAGGACTCTGCATACGATTTAACAAAAAAAGCAAAGCTGTGAAAGGCCATGCCCACCACCGCAGTAGTAGCTGTCAGACCATAGCCGGCCACAAAGATCAGCACCCAAATAATTGTAGGTACCGCCCTGACGAACGAAGCTATGCCTTTAACTACATTTGAAACCTTGGGGTTTGTCAGATTACGCGCCCCTAACAAGCCGAACACGAGCCCAACAAAGGCTCCGATCAAGGTTGTCAAAACACCTAAAATAATTGTATTGAGTAACCTGCCAACCATGTCCAGCATCATCTTAGGGGGAACCTGATCGAATCTGATAAACCTGGCCAAAAACTTTAGCCCGGTCTGGGCACTGAATAAATCCCATTTGTATTCCATTCTAATAAACAGTGTATAAGCCGATACTGCCAAAAAGGTTATCACCAGTAACCGAATCAAAATATCTGATGTAGTTCTCTCTTTCAGCTTGGGTTTGCCAAAAACATTTCTAGCTACTCTCATATTACAAAATTCTCTTTCTAATTTGAGTGGAAACCTGATCTGCAACTAAAATGGTGATGACCACGAAAATAACTGCAGTAAACAGCAACTCAAATTTTCTAAAATGCTTATAGATACCGATTAAGTAACCTACCCCTCCGCCAGCCAGCATACCGATGATAGTCGACGATCTGATGTTGGACTCAACAGCGTAAAGAGCCCAGGAAACAGCAACCGGCAGGGTTTCAGGGAATACTGCTTGAGCAATTATTTGCCAGTAAGAAGCCCCGGTAGCCTCCAAAGCCTCGATGCTATTGGTGTTGGTCTCATCAATCATGTCCGAAAAAACCCTGGTCATAAAGCCATAAGTTCCTAAAGCCATAACGATAAAGGCTAAGAACTCTCCAAACCAAAAGGCCATTAACAAGGTTATTGCCCAAATAGCTGAAGGAATATTTCTGATCAACGTGGCTAAAAACCTGATGCCAATGCGCAGTACCGGTATTTTTCCGGTGGTTTTAGAGATAGCTAAGGCCGAAAAATAAGCCAGTATTACTCCCACAGTGGCACTGCAAACAGCCAGCAAAACAGTTAACCACAACTGTTCAAAGAGTTTGGATACTTCTGAAAAATCTGGTGGCAGGTACAGCTTAAAAAACCTGGTCAACGCTTGAGGAAGCTTTAGAAAAATGGGTAAAATCTGAAAGCCAACCAGTCTGGCTCCTACTGAAGCCAGTGCCAATATTCCTGCTGTAATCAATAAAAATCTCAGTAATCTCTTTTTGAAAAAATTTAGAGCAAAGGGATGCTTGGCTAAAAGCTCACTTTTACTTTTGTAAGATATCATTTAATTCAGCTCCATAAATATTTTTTATTACATCCTCTGTGACCTCGCCTGGTGTTCCTTCAAAGACAATGCTGCCAGCTGAAACCCCAATTATGCGGTCAGAATAGTTGATAGCCACTTCAACCTGATGCAAATTTACTAAACAGGGTATTCCCATTTGCTTAGTGATATCCTTTAAATAATCCATAATAACCTTAGAAGATTGGGGGTCTAAAGAGGCAATTGGCTCGTCACAAAGAATTAAAGTAGGGTCTTGAATCAAGGCTCGAGCAATACCAACCCGTTGCTTCTGTCCCCCAGACAAATTACTGCATTTAAAGTACTTTCTTTCTGACAATCCCAATAGATCTAGCAGTTCTCCGGCTTTAAGCACATCTTCATCAGAGTACAGGCCCATAATACCTTTAAGGGTACTGTAATAGCCCAACCTGCCATGCAGAACATTCTCTATTGCCGTTAAACGATAAACCAGATTATAGTGCTGAAACACCATACCAATGTGTTTTCTGACATTTTTTAGATTATCACGGTTTAAATCAACTATATCTAATCCATTAAAAACTATACTGCTCCCTTGATCCGGCTCAATCATTCTATTGATGCAGCGGAACAGTGTCGATTTTCCGGCACCACTGGGGCCAATGACTGAAACCAACTCTCCTTTATTGACATCAAAGGATACTCCTTTTAAAGCCTTAGTGTTGGGGGCGTATGTTTTTTGAAGATTATTGATACTTAACACTGCATTTGACATAAGGTATCCTCCGTTTTAGTTCCCAGTATTTACTACCCTATTATGTGGCACAACGCTGTTCAGGTTTGCATTAAAAATTCAATTATTGCCCAAATGTAAAACTAATGCAAATCCACTTACCCCAATAAAAATATAATAATCGGAGATGGGCAGTAATAATGCTGTAGGCTGGTGCTTGCGGGTATTGGACAGCATCTGGCAGTTGGGCTAACCAACTGCCCCCTTACTGCCAGTCTGTGCCAATCCAATGCTGATAACTTCTGATTAACTGCCTTATAATCAGTTTTGGCTAAACCAATTACTCTCCGGCATACATATCTTTGAGAAAATTATAGAAAGTATGATCTACAGCAACGTATCTCCACCCTTCTGGAAGTGCTCCGTCTTCGTCCGCGAAAAAGCCTTCAGGGGCATTGGTATCATCCAAATTGGTAAAATGTTTAACTAAGGCATCGATATGCTCTCTTTTAACGTTGGAGCTATTGACCCAATATGGTCCGGGAGGTACAACTTTGTGTGAAATGACATGTAATTTTTCTTTATTGTCTGTGTAGTTAGAGCAGCAGAATGCACCGGCATATACCTTTTTCTCTAAAACTAAATTCAGTGAACCAGGGTGATTACCGCCAAATTGAACCTCGGAAAATATTCCGCCATCGTCAATAGTGTGTTCAAAGATTTGATTGCGCTTAGATACATCACCACTGCCATCAGGACCAAAAGTGCTCCATAATGTTGTGGTAGGAACTAAACGCCCTGAGGTTGAAGTAGCAGACACAAAAGAGAACGATTTACCCTTTAAGGACAACAGGGCTTCTTCTTCTGACATACCAGCAAAATCGTCTTTATTGTCAATATGGGTACAAATATAGGCATCATATCCGCCTTTAGTAACATCTCCGGCAGGACCACGGGTAAACATCGGAATAACATTATTATCTTCTAAATGAGCTTTTGTAAAAGTGGCTCCGGAAGGTGTGCCAAAGTGAGCTGTGCCTGATAAAATTGATTCTGATACGACTGAGTAGTCATCGCAGGCAACATAAGTTACAGTTGCATTGAAAGGTGCTAAAGCTTTGTTCATTTCATCAATAACTTGTTGAGTTCCAGGGGTGATTTCGCCACCATCATTAGGCAAAGATGCGAGCATGTATTCAGTAGGCTTATCAGCGCCCCCAGTTGTCGTACACCCAGCAAATGCAGCCAACATTGTTGCTACTAAAATAACACTAACAACAATCTTAGAGTTTAATTTCATTGTTTTCCTCCGTTTTATTATTAATCTAGCTGATTGACACTACAAAAAAATTATAATAAATAAACCCGTACACTTTGTTTTTAATGTGTTGTTTTATCATTGACATATCTTAAGCTGATTAACATAATACATTTTTTTTAAACCGAAGATTAAAATTGAATGCTAATATTAAATTGATGTAAACCAATTGCAAATATTTAGCAAAGTAAAATAAGAAAGGATTAATCTAATTGAGAGCTGCTCTGGCAAATCATCGTATGGCAAACTAAGCCAGAATTGCTCATAGCAGAGGTGCTGATTAGCGATCTCAATTATCGATAACCCCCTGATGCATATTGAACTCTCTGTCGCATAACCCGCCCATAAATTCTATATCATGAAAGATGCCCAGCATTGTTGTCCCTTCATTTTTCAACTGCTCAATTAATACTTTGACTTTTTGCTTATTATAGGAATCTAAACTGGCCGTGGGCTCGTCCAACAGCAGCAGGCGGGGTCTTTTGATCATAGCATGAGCCACATTGAGCCTTAACTTTTCGCCTCCGGAGAATGTTGCCGGATAACTGTCCCAGAGTTCCTGATCTAATTCAAAATGGCTTAGAATTTTTACTGTTTCCTGCATGGCCACCTCACTGTCATGGCCCATTTCCAAAACAGCATCTTCGACAATTTCTCGGGCTGTTGTCCTGGGCATCACCTTTAAAAACTGAGATACATACCCAATTTCATACTTGCGCAGGTAAATAATCTGGCGCTCACTGGCCTCACTTAAATTTATCAGCCCAAACTTCAGCGAGTTATACCAGATACTGCCTTGTTCAGGCAGGTATGTTCTGTAAATGCTTTTTAAGATGGTAGATTTTCCGCTGCCGCTTTTTCCGGTAATTCCGACAAACTCACCCTGTTTAACAGCCAGGCTGATATTATTGCAGGCCTTAATATGGCGGTCCAGATTGTGCAGGGTAAAGGATTTTGAAAGGTCTTCTATTTTTAATATTATCGACATTTAATTCACCTGCTTCTGATAGTATTTTTCAACAAATTCTTTGATTGGCAGCAAAAAATCATCAAATCTCTCTTTGATGGTTTCGTAACTCCAATCCCACCATTTTATCTGCTGCAGTTTTTCAATAATCTCTTTGCTGAAACGATATTTAATGACTTTAGCCGGCACCCCAACAACAACGGCATAAGGAGGAACGTCCTTGGTCACTACTGCACCCTGGCCCACAACTGCCCCATTGCCAACAGTCACCCCGGGCGAGATTAAGGCCCCGTGCCCAATCCAGGTATCATGGCCAATATAAGCCTTCTGTGCTGCTCTCCAGTCGAAAAATTCCTGATCGTCTTTAGTATCAAAACCATACATTACTCGGCGATAAGTGAAGTGGTGCAATGATGGTCGCCACATCGGGTGATCTGTGGCCCCGATCCGTACCATAGCCGCAATATTTGAGAACCTGCCTATTTCTACATTTTGAAAAGTACAAAACTGGCCTGAGTATGAGAAATCTCCCATAACCATATTTGAGGCGCTGCTATATGGTCCAAATTCTGTCCATTCTCCAAATTCAACATTATGATATCTAGTATTGCTGTGAATAGTTGGCTGTTTGCTCAGCATTTTAACAGTTTTTGTCTGACTCACCTTTATACCCCCTATAAGTTGTTTTGAATAGCAGTTTCCCTTCAACGAAGGCATAGGTTACAACCGGAAAACTATCATCTAATTCATTGATAATCAGCAGGTCTGCTTTTTTGCCTTGCTCAATCGATCCCACCTCATCATCTATTTTTACTGCCCTGGCCGGGTTTATGGTCACTAATCTAAACATATCTGCTAAGGCATACCCGTAATCATTATGAAGCTTAAAAACCGCATGCAGCAGACCCGATGGATAGTAGTCACTGCACAAAATATCGATGCTGTTATGTGATATGGCTTCAGCAGCCCCCAAGTTACCGGAATGAGAACCGCCTAACAGTATATTAGGTGCACCAGCAACGGTAAACAGCCCCATTTCTTTGGCTTTCTTAGCTACCTCCAAGGTAACTGGAAATTCAGAGATTGTCGTTCCAAAATCTTTTACTATCTCCAGTTTCTCGGTTGTATCATCGTCATGAGACGCCAAAGGAATTCCTTTATCACTGGCCATCCGGGCAATTTGCTTTAACTCATCTATCGAAATCTTTTCCCGCTCCTGTCTTTTTTTTATTAAACTGTCTAACTCCTCTTCATCGGAGACACTACCATAGGCTTTCAGCATCTGTTTGTATTTTTCCAAATTTCGATACTGCCCCTGGCCTGGAGAGTGATCCATGAATGACAGCAAGTCAACTTTACCTTCATTGATGAAACGCCTGAGGCTGTCTACGCCAGCAACATTGTCAATTTCAAAACGGGCATGAAAACGATGATGGATTAAATGTTTACTGGTATGCGACTTTTCAATTAAATCAATAAACTTCTGTACATTTTCAGATTTTCGAATTGGTTTCACATTGGCTAAGTTAATCTTGTACAGGCTTAAAGAGTGGTACATGGTGGTGATTCCATGGGAAATCAATTCACGTTCTGCTTCATGGATTGCCAGTGAAAAATCCATTAATGCTGTTGGCCGCGGAGCTGCCATATGTTCGATATAATCAGAATGAATATCTATCAAACCAGGAGTCACAAATCCACCTTGGGCATCGATTACTTCCAAATCAGCATTCTCATAGGGATCAGCCTGATCGGCTGGGTAGATATCGCTTATCAACTCATCTTGAATAACCAGATTATAGCCTTCAATAATTCTGTCTTTTAATATAATTTTGCCATTTTTTATAATGTACATTTCGATTACCTCACTAGCATATTTTAGTTTAAATCTATAACAGCGAATGAACTAATTGCTGGGTATATGGATGCTGGGGATCCTCTAATATTTGGTCTGTCAATCCGTGTTCAATAACTTTTCCATTTAACATAACAATTGTTCTATCTGCTAACATTCTGATGACACTCAAATCATGAGAAACTACAATCATGCTTATTTCAAGTTCGCGCTGTAGCTCTTTGATTAAATCCAGTACATTAGCTTGAACAGACAAGTCCAAGCCAGTAGTTACTTCGTCCAATAATAAAATTGGAGGGTTATTTGACAAAGCTTTGGCAATCTGCACGCGTTGCTGCATCCCTCCTGAAAAAGTAGCTGGAGCATCTTTTCTTCTAAATCCTTCTAAATTAACATGATCAAACAGCTGATGCCCACGGTCCAGCATTTTCCCCACATTTCGATTGCCTGCGGCTATCAGTTTTTCAGCTACATTCGAGAGTGAGGTAAACCTCATTTTTAAAGAAAGATAGGGATTCTGGTAGACCATGCCAAAAATATGGTCTCTGATATATCGCTTTTTTTGAGATGTCACCGAAAAAATATTCTCCTGGCCATCACTATAATCTTTAATATAAGCGTTCCCTGCTGTAGCCTCCTGATCAAAATACAGGCAGCGTACCAGGGTAGATTTTCCACTCCCCGATTCTCCAACTATGCCTAAAATTTCACCTCGATATAAATCAAAAGAGATCTTTTGGCAGGCATGGATAGTTCCGCATACCGGACAGTAATTTCTATCCAGGCTGCCTTCTATTAGACTATTACAGGAATCGCAGCCATCACCAAATTTTTTGCTCAGTTCTCTTACCTTTAAGATTGGCTCCTCAAAATGAGTCATTACTGCACCTCCTTATCACTGTTTAATCTGCTTAGACAATAGCTTGAATCATTACACTGATAGTAAACTTCACCGGTTTCATCATCCTCAAGCTCATCAAAAAATATCCCGGTTGCTCCGCAGAGATGGCATTTTCGACCCTCCACATTTTCTACTTCAAAAGGATGGTCCTCAAACGCTAAAGATACTACTTTGGTATAAGGCGGCACGGCATAGATTTTCTTTTCTCGTCCAGCTCCCAGCAAAATCAGGGCTTCACTGTGATTCATTTTAGGATTGTCATATTTGGGAATAGGGCTGGGAGCCATGACATATCTGTCGTGAACAAACACCGGATGGGCAGCACCGGTAGTCATCGAGCCGTATTTAACGATCTGCTCGAACAGCATTAGCCAGGCACCGCTGTATTCTGCATCAGCATGTAAACGCTTAGTTTTATATTCACTTGATTCCACCCTACGCAGTGGTTCTGGCATAGGCACCTGCAAAACCAGGATTTGACCATTTTTTAAGTACTTTTCAGGTATGCGGTGCCGAGATTGAATTAGGGTAGCAGCTTCGGTATCAATAGTCTCCAGGATACCGGTTGTTTTATTGACCAGTTTTTTAATATTTACGGCATTGACCGATTCATCTGAGCCCTGGTCAATTACTTTCAGCACGTCACCTTTTCCGGCTAACGATAGAGTAATCTGCAGCCCTCCAGTTCCCCACCCGCGGGCGATAGGCATTTCACGGGAAGCAAAAGGAACCTGATAGCCAGGAATAGCAATTGCCTTTAAGATAGTTCTGCGAATTTCTCTCTTGGAGCCTTCATCAAAAAAACCAAAGTTGTACTCGTAGTTCATCTTATTTAGCCTCCTTTTGGGTTTTGCGAACGCTATCCAGTTTGGATTGGAAGGTGACATAATGAGGCAGTTTCAAATGGGATATAAAGCCCGTTGCTTCAACTGAATCGATATGATATAAAACAAACTCCTCATCATGGGTAGGGGCATCATCTTTGGTCTCCAGGCATCTATCCAAAATGCTCATGGCAACTGCCTTTGTTTCGTTTTGGCCATAACAGATACCATAGCCAATATCGAATTTTAATTCTGTTTTACTTCTTCCCTTTTTTACAGAAGTAGAGATTATAGTTTCAACCTCAGTAACTTTAATCTCTCCAATGTAAAAATCATCATCTTCATTGGTTTCACTCGCCAGAGGATTGCTGATAAATATCGGCAGCTGCCCTATCCTTAGTTCTCCTACAGTGGGATGAACCGAGCCAAAGCCCCTTAAAGACGCATACCCTAAGGCGGTTACTGCACCGGTCTGCCCTCTGGTCAAAATTTGCAGTCGCTCACTGCGCACTGTGGGGAATTTCAAGGATTCTTTAGTAATATCTTTGGGCTCTTCATTGTTCTCTTCATAGTTAATCATCAGTCCCTGGTTTCGCAGATAATCGAGAACTTTAGGCATTCTTAACACCACAGCCTCTTCCTGTGGCTGATAATCGGTTAAATAGTTGTCAAGCCATTGCATTTCAGCCGCTATGCTTTGATGATCATTTACCAGACTAAAATCTATCAGCCTATGGGTATAGTCGTACGCCGCACCTAATATTTGACCACCTGGGATATTCTTAAAACTGGCTGATATTCTTCTTTCAATGCGCATATCCTCGCTGTTAACTACCTTGGAGTAGTGTTTGCGCGGCAATGTTGAACGAAAAGCTCTCAGTAAAAAAACAGCTTCCTCCGGACTACCTTCAGCATGCTTGATAGCCAGCGCTGCCAGTTCCTCACAGTACATACTGCTCTCGGACATAACCTGATCAATCAGTCCTCTCATACCCGCTTCAATATTTTTAACATCTAAAATCCCACGCTTTTTGAGACGTTCATATTTTAGGCGTTTGATTGACTCTTCAATTGCAATAGTGCCGCCTTTAACTGCTACATAAGCCATTATTTCACCACCTGTAATGTTTGAGTTGTTCTGGGCAGGCAAGCCATATTACCTTGTTGATCAACAAAAATGACATCTACCCCCATGGGATATTCCTTGTTTTTCTCTGCTCTGGCCACTACCCAGCGCTCGCTGATATTAATGGCCAGATAATTGGTATCTTTAATCCCCGGGCCTTTCAAAGCCAGGCTCTTTTCAGCTGTTATCCCCTGGGTTTCCACAATAATTGTCGCTGATTTATGCGGGTCTATTAAATCCCCTTCATATGACCTGGTAAAGGCCTCCTGCAATTCGTCTTCACTGGCATCGCTTAAGACAAAGATAAAATTTGCAGCTTTAACATCCTGAGGCCGGGAATGAGTCAGCTGGGTAAAATACCTGGAAGTTTTGTCAGCTTTGGCAGAGTATATTTTGAAAGAGACTTCTGCGTCTAACAACATATACATCAGCGCAAAAGTAGTATCATAAAAATCAAATTCTAACTCATTTTTATCCACGTACTGAGCGACATTGACAATTACACCTGGGTTGGACATGGCCTGAACTAAACTACGGTAGGTCTTTTGGATATCGTGGACTAAGTCAAATTTCACGCTTTTACCTCCTCATCAACTGTTTCAAAATCAACTTTTGTCTTTAAAATTCTTAAGGCCTCTTCAGTTTCAGCCTGCAGTACTGATTGCTGAGCTTCCTGCAGCACAGCTGCCCAGCCGGCGGTTTCTGGCAGATCGGCATTATATGCGGCATCAATAACAGCAAGGCAATAGGCTAACTCATCATTATTACCCTGAACAATACCCAAGCCAATTGATTCATTAACCTGAACCTTTGCTTCAGTCACCAACAGCTCACCCAAATAAAACAAATGTTTTTGTGCTGTTTCACGCATCTTAACCATGACTAAACCTGAGTTGGGCTCCTCAATAGTAATAATCTTGTGGTTAAGCTCAATCTCATCAGCCAGTTTTTTAGCCACTGAGATATTGGCTTTGATTAAGACCTCAGTTCTCTGCCTTCTTTTCATAGATAATCCTCCATTTGTAAAAGTAAATTCATCAGGATGGGACTAAAGCTATACTAACTTGGCGCCATGACTGGTATGTTAACAACAGGTAAAATAATATTAAGCTACAGTTAATATCTAATAGTCAAAAGGCTGAAATCAGGTTGGCGGACAAGACTCTTAAAAACAAAAACTGCCCCGCCATTTAAGGCGAGGCAGTTAGCAGGGTATTAATACAATCACCAACTACAGATTCATTATCTAAAACAATGCTGGGATTTTCTTTAACTCCACTGCAGATTTTTTGGTCGCAAACGGTAATATCTGCTGCTTTAAACAAGGCCATGTTCTTGCTGTCATTGCCGATGGCAATAATCTTGTTGTATTTATTAGTGTACATAGCCAGATGGGCTAATATATTAGCATTTCGGGGGATTATTTCGATATAATTTTCTTTATAGATTAAGAATCTCCAGTAGCTGTTGACATATTTTTTTACCTTTTTGATCTCTTCTTTATTGCCGACTAATGTCAGTTTGGCAATACCATTGTAGCTGATTTTTTTAAAGTTGGAGATGGGCTTGGTATACCGCAGCTCGTCCGGGGTGACAAAGTCTTTTAATATATCAATCTTATTTTTAGGCACACAAACGGTATGAATCTTGTCGATGATAGGTACAATATTCAAGTGTGTTTTGTCAATAATTTTGATTGTCTTTTTAACTGCTGCTTTATCCAGCAATTCAGCTATTAAAGGAACATTCTTATTGAAATCATACAGCACTCCGCCGCTATTAAGGATAGCCTTCTCGCTTAACTTAAGCTGTTTTGCATAAGGATAAATGCTTTTGTAGCTTCTTGAAGTGGCAATAGTAAATTCGTTTCCAAGCTGGCGCCATTTATTAATCATTTCTAAATTGTAATCAGAAATTTTACTACTATTATTTAAAAGTGTTCCATCAAGTTCACAAATAATTAGTTGCATTACTTCACCCCTATTTATCTGCATTATAACTTGGCGCCAAGTAAGCATGTATTAAGAGATTGTAAATATTTATTGAGTAAGGGGTGGAGGCTTCGGACATATGGTGCTTCCATAATCACACCCATCTACAGCGTCATACGAGCAAATCTGCTAAAAGATATACTGCATCGTATTATCTTTGTAGCAGATTTTCTCTATTCCTTGATCTGGGCATAATTCTGTAAGCCTAGGCTTAATGAGGCTTTGTATCGGTCATTTTCGTTCCCCGCTTCCTGAACTTTCCTGTAGAACAATCATTTAATTTGTGTATTATATCTTAAAAAAACCTTGGCGATAGGAGCTGCAAACTATGCTTCACCCCAACTGCCAAACTATTGCCCTACAATCGCCCAACTATTGCAAAAACCCAACTGCACCACGTTTGCGTCAGCAAACCCACACCAATCGTTCAAACTATCGTTAATCAATTGTTCAAACCATTGTTCACGCAATTGATAAGCTATCGTTCAAGCTATTTACTGGGAAATATCCGGTAGCTAAACCTGTCCCCTCGGTAAATTATTTCGGTACGCTCCAGAACTATATCGCTGGCTTTATCCATACATTGAGTCTCAATAATTATTACCGGGGTTATGCTAGGGCAGTTGAATAACTCCCGCTCGTAATTGTTGGCTATGGCAGTGTTTAAAATTGAGTAGGTATGATAATACTCAGTAAAGCCTTTTTGACGATAAAAATCAAACATAGATTTAATGTTTTTACCTTCTCTTTCAATATTCGGGAATACTGACTCAGCTACGTAGGAAATGTGAAGGGCTACCGGCTCATCATCAACATATCTCAATCTGCCTACTTTGTACACCCCGATATCTTTGCTTACCCTCAATTTTTGATATATTTTAGTTCTGAACTGTATTTTCTCACAAAATATATTGACGCTCTTCAGGTTGATACCCTGTTCCTTCATTTTACGGGTAAAGCTTGTATTTCCGGCTAAATGCAGCTGAATCTTTTGTGGACTGCCTTTAAAATACCGCCCCTTACCTTGAACCGAATAGATATAGCCCATTTCTGTCAGTCTCTTATAAGCCAGCCGAATATCCATTCTGGGAACCTGATATTTACTTGCCAGGATATTTTCACTGGGCATCTTATCATTTTCTTTATAAACAGAGTTCCTGATATCTCCAACAATATCATCAAATATTTTCATCCAAATTTCCATTATAATACCTCACTCTAAAATAAAATATATTGTCATGCAGTAAAGTAATTAATACGGCTTTTTATCCCCCGAATAACTTTTGTAGAATTCTTACATAGTAGATTAATTTTAATTAAATTATAACTATAAAAAAGATGCTTTCTGTTAAGCTAACATTAAGCTTTATTGATATTTAAAAA
>JANQLZ010000116.1 GCA_028280325.1 Bacillota bacterium | reverse complement strand
AATAAAGAATCCTATTTCAAAAATAACATTCTGCCTGGCTCTGTAAGCTGGTTTAGTTTCTCCATTTGAGCCGTTTGCAAACACCCGATCATCGGGAGTTAATAAGGCTACAGCAAAGCCGACATCTGAACACCGTTCTATTTTTTCTATGATGGCTTCACTATTATCACTTTGCTCGTGAAGGATTACTGCTTCTAATCCTATCTTTTCTATAAACCTGGCTACCTCCTGTTTTAAAGCCTCATCGTGACCATGAATGATAAAAACTTTATTATTCAGGGCTACTGTCTTATCACTGTCTGAGCTAAGCTCAGTTTTTATTTCTTCAACTAAAGATAATTCTTCAATAATTATATTTATAAGATTTAGAAGTGCTTCTGTGCCATCCTGCCATGCCCGTCTCTGCATACTTTCATAGCAGATGTTCCAACTGTCAAATCGTATTGCTTCAAGCTCAATTAGATATTCACTTTTGTCACCGAAGCATTTTTTAATATACAGCCTTAGCTTTTTAATAATCTCATCTTTTTTGCTTTCATCTTTATAATTAACATCATTAATCACACTGTTTTTTAACTCGTTTAATAAAACTTTGTAGTCCATTTATCCAATCTCCTTTAATAACTGTACGTTGTCTACTGTTAATCTGGCACAACAAGCCTGGCGAGCTATAACTCACGGTTGTTGTTTGGTGGCTTTATTAATGATGAGATTGTTTTTTCACTAATCTTTCACAGTTTAATACTTTCATGGCAATTCTAAATACAATAAAAATCTTGATAACTTAGGAAAAGAATTGTTTCTACTAGTATTTTATTACGCTTGTATTGTTATGTGACAAACACTCTGAGTAAAATGCGATTATACACGACTAATTCTCAAATAGTATCTTTTCTAAAACTGCTTTATTCTCAAACAAAGCACAGCCGCCTTTGTGTTGGTCAAGCAAGGCATGTGTGTTTCTGATTTTACTTAATAAAGGTGAGTTTAATGCTTCTCTCAAGGTCATGTGCTTTAAGTTGACATCAGAATACGGTGCAAACGGGCAGGCCTCTACGGCCCCGTTGGCATTTAAATGGACAAACCCTCTACCAGCTGCCAGGCAGCCGCCAAATTGCTCCTCATCACCGGGAAAGGCAATGAATAGAGCTTTTAATTTTGCTCTTAAATCCATTAATCTCTGATCTAACTCCTGCTGTTGAGCCTCAGTAATTACCAGATGTTCTGTAGCAGAATCAAAAGGAATATACTCAATGAACATAAACAACCTGCAGCCCAGCCCCAAAAAATCTTTCAGGTATTTTTCTTCTAGTACACTGGCAAAGTTTGCGGAAGTTAGAGTAATTGAAATTCCATAAAATATCTTTTTTTGCTGAAGCACGCTCAAAGCTAACCATGGCTTTCTCATAAACTCCTGACCCTCTTCTCAGGTTAGTTTGCCTACTGTCACCCTCAATACTGACAATCGGAACTATATTTCTGCTCTTGGCAAAATATTCTACCCACTGGTCGTCAATGAGCAGGCCATTCGTAAATACTGGAAAGATTATTTCAGGATAAGCCAGGCACTCTTTAATTAATTCTTCTTTCAGCAATGGCTCTCCACCAGCCAGCAGAATAAATGATATGCCCAGCCCTCTAGCCTGCTCAAAGATATTACGCCAGTCAGCAGTAGTCAATTCCGGAGAACAGTCATGGATTTTTTCCTGATCATAGCACCCTTTGCAGTTAAGATTACATTTTTGGGTGACAGAGGCAATTAAAAAAGGCGGAACATGAACACCTTTCCGTTCATTTTTTTCACGTATTAAGGATGTTTTTCTCTGTCTTGACGCAATCTTGACAATATTTTTCGCCGATGAAAAGTCACTGACAGCTATTTTTACAAACTCACTTATTAACATTCCAACTGCTTGATTAAGTTTCTCAGTCAGTGCTTGATTAGATAAACTGTTAGATCCATTCATTGTGCCTTTCTCCCGTAATTTATTTACTAGCCTTCGTCTTTTATTCTGCAGACACATCCCGAAAAAATTCTATAGTCCAATAATATCTGAGTTGCAATTCGCAGGCAAGAAAATACTGTAGATCAAGAAATCTTTAAGTACAAACCGACGGAACTCAAAGCCATTTGATCCAGTAGTAATGTTTAGAACACAAATTTTAAAAGCAGTGAGTGAAAAAGTATTTTTGTTTGTATATATTGATAGATTAACTACATAGGAAAGAAGATGCGTATGGAAGATAGCAAAATTTTGCTACTATTAGAAAAAGATGTTTCTCAAGGACTGCTGGCAGTAACAAAAAAGTATGGTGGGCTGGTCAAAGCCATTACCATAAAAATACTCTGTGGTTGTAATGAGGACGTTGAAGAATGTATATCTGATACGTTTATTGCCCTTTGGAAAAGCAAAAACAGGATAGATTTAAACAAAGGGTCGCTTAAAGCTTATCTAGCGTGTATCGCCAGAAACACGGCCATCAACAGATACAACAAGTTAAAGCGGGAGCAGTCAGCTTACCTGGCAGAAGATCCCGGAACAGAAAAAAGTGTAGAAGATATGCTGGCGATTAAAAGTGATATTCAGGTCCTGTACAGCCTTTTAAAAGAAATGCAGGAGCCCGCTAAACAGATTTTTTTCAGAAGATTTTTTATGTTGGAAAAGATCAAAGAAATAGCTCACAGCCTGGGCCTGAAAGAGAAAACTGTAGAGAACAAATTATTTCGAGAAAAGAAGAAACTGAAAGAAAAACTGATCGAAAGGGGCGTTATCCTGTGAACAACATCAGCGACGGTTTATTAGCATATATTGACAGTCTGGAATTAAATGTCCTCGAACTCAACGACCAAGAGATAAACAGGATTCATCAAAAGGCCATAAATAAGGTTCAACATAAGAAAATTACTAAACGATATCCCAGATGGAAGTTAGCATCCGGCCTGGTAGCGGCCTGCCTGATATTGTTGATCAGCATCAACTCCCTGATCGACCGCCCTTGCCCGGTGCCCAATACCAATATTAGCAACCCTCAGGTAGAATACAGCAGTGTGGAAAATGCCGAGCAAACGCTGGGGTACGATGCCCTGATACCTAATGAGATTCCCCAAGGCTATACCCTGGCTAAGATTTATGTAATAGATAATAACCTGTTATCCATTGATTATATGAAAGATAGTGATGTTGTTAATTTTAGAACCGCCCCTGGAAGTGAAGACGTCAGTGGAGATTTTAATCACTACGAGCTTGAAAAAACTGTTACCATTGATCAAATTTCAATACTCCTAAAAGGAAATGCTAATAGTTTTAATTTAGCTATCTGGCAAACTGAAAGGTATTCTTTTTCGATCTTGTCTTCTGCTGGTATCTTAGAAAATGAAATGATAAAAATGATAAAAAGTATAAATTTTGAATAAGAGTGAGTGAAACCTCTTTTCTCATTGTATTAAATAGCGAATACCGACCACAAATGGTTGAAGTTTTCAAGGAAAGGAAGATAAATGATGAAAAGTAAACTGAAAAGAATATTAGGTCTGGCTCTGGCCAGTCTGATGCTGCTTACCATGTCTGTAACAGCTTTGGCTGCAGAAAGTGATTCCTCAGATTGCGAATTACAGGAGATATATGAGGTTGTTGAAAATGAAGCACCAACAGTAAAACAGGAGCTAGAGGAAACATTTGAGGTGTACGATGAGCATGAGGGCAATGGCCTGCTGATCTCACCTACTCCTATATCACACCAAACAGATGTAGAAGATGAAGAAGATTTAGAAGAAACCGGCCAAAAAGCTGAAACAGAAAAAAAGGGGTTCTTCCAAAAAGTTGCGGATTTTTTTAATAATTTAATTGATGAGCTATTTGGCAAAAAATAACTGATATTATTATCACTTATCTAAAAGATCTGATTGCCCAGGCAATCAGATCTTTAGTTCTATACTAATCGCTCCAAACTTACTGATTCCTGCAGTAAATTTCCTCGATATTCTTTCGCTTCTTCTCGCGTATCTCTGCTGAACTGGGATAGCCTACAGCTATTATTAAACTGAGATGCTCATTCCTGGATATCCTCAGGCACTGTCGAATCTTTTTCTGATTAAACCAGCCTATCATACAGGTTCCTAAACCCTCTTCAGCTGCTTGCAAACAAAAATGCTCAGCAGCAATGCCAATATCGATTAGGTAATAAGGTAGCCCGGTCATCCGCTGACCAGCTTTAGATAACAGATTTCCTTTATTTGCGGCGATAACTACTAAAGCAGGTGCCTGCAATGTAAATTTATTAAAACTAATTGCCGGGCTATATGTGGCTTTAGCTACCTGGTCCTTCAACAGCGGATTATCGACTACGATAAATCTCCACGGTTGAGAATTAGTAGCAGAGGGTGCCAGTCTGGCTGCCTCTACACATCTCTCAAGTTTTTCTGCTTCAATCGGCGTGTTTAGATAAGACCGAACGCTCTGCCTTTTTTTAACTAAATCAATAAACTTCACTATTTCCTACCCCTTCTGAAGTAATGAACAATATCATTAATTTTTGGGAAGTATCCCTTTTTTATAATAGCTAAGCAGCAACTGTTTGGCAATATCAACTTTAGGTGAGTCACAAATCAAGCCTAAAAATCCAGTAAAAGCTTATTTATAAGCAGAAAACAATTGCAGAGAAACTGTTTTTCAAATATTCTCAGCAATTGTTATAAGCAAAAGTAGTTTATTATTTCGAGACATAAAGCAGTTTTAAACAATTTCTAAACGCTATTACTGGCTGGTCAATCAGCCGATTTGGCAATCCTCCAGCTGCTGGCCTTGACTCGCCTTTGCCAAAAGTCATAATACTGACCTCTGTCTTCAATCAACTGGTCATGGGTACCACGCTCAATTATTTCTCCCTGATCGATCACCAGGATTTGATCGGCACCTTTTATTGTTGACAAGCGGTGGGCAATCATGACCAGGGTTTTGTTCTTAACCAGCTCATTAATAGCCATTTGGATATGCTTCTCATTATCGGGGTCAACACTGGCCGTGGCTTCATCCAGGAGTATAATCGGAGCATCCTTGAGGATTGCCCTGGCGATTGAGATTCGCTGCTTCTCTCCCCCGGATAGCGATGAGCCGCCTTCACCAATTACCGTATCATAGCCATTTTCAAGCTGTGTGATAAAGTCGTGACACCTGGCCTTTTTGCACACCTCAATAACCTCGTCCATTGTTGCATCTGGTTTGCCCAGTTTAATATTGTTAAGCACCGTATCCTGAAAGAGATAAACATCCTGAAATACCATACTTATATTCTGCAGCAGGCTGTCACAGGTCATGTCTTTAACATTGACTCCGCCAACCTTTATTTCACCCTTTTGCACGTCCCAGAATCTGGCGATCAGGTTGGTGATCGTAGTTTTACCACAGCCTGATCTGCCTACCAGTGCAGTCATACTGTTTTCAGCAACCTTAAAACTGATATCTTTTAACACCTGCTCGCTCTCATAAGCAAAATTTACTTCCTGAAATTCTATATCAAAACAACTAAGTCTGACATCCAGACCATTGGCATCAATTATATCGACATTTTTAACAGCATCATACCGATCTAAACAGGCCTCCATAATTCGTACTTGGCCGGTTACTCCACCCAGAGCTTTAAATGGCAGGTAAAAGTTAAACACAAAAACCATCATCATCAGTAAAAAAGCAATATCAACAGTTTGATTCAATGCAAAGTAAGTAACAGCCAAAACTGTGCCGCCGATACCTAGAGTGAAGCAGCTTTCAAACCACACGTTAGGTGGAATAAATTTCTCTTCAAATTCGATCGCGGCATCTCGGGTTTTTTTGAAAGCCTGCTGTACTTTGCGGGCTTTTTCACCGACCATGTTGAAGGCTTTGATAACAGCTATGCCTTTAACATACTCTAAAACGACACTCACCAGTTCTGCCTGAGTTTTTTGCCTTAGCCTGGATTGCTGCTTGCCAACAACTTGGATTCTACTCAGAGCTATATTGGCCAGAATAACTGTAGCCAGCGTTATCAGGGCCACTCTATAATCAATAGTCGCCAAAATAATTACTCCTATAGTTACACTTAAAAACCCTGAAACAACCTTAGAGATAGTTCTGATAGCATGTTCTTCAATAAAAACTAAATCAGAGGTGATAACAGCGGTGACATTACCGATATTGCCCTCGGAAAAAAAACCCATCGGATACCTTTTTAGTCTGTCACCAATTTCCATTCGCTCACGAGCAAATATTTGATAACCGGTTCCGCTTTGAAAGCCATCCACTAATCTTCTAAACAAAGCTCTCAGAACTAAGCTGATAAGCAGTACAATGGCGATCAACCAGGCATCTTTTACAGTTACTGATTTACTGACTATTTTTATGAACACGTAGAACACGGCGATTATCGGGACATTGGTAAAAATTGCTTCAAAAAAACTAAAAACGACAGCCATTTTAAGTTTTATGGCATAATCATCAGCTAAATTAAAGATGCGACTGACTATCTTAAGCATTTTGCTCCTCCTTAACTACAATATCCCAATTTACTGATTGGATATGAGCGTTCCATAAGGTTTGATACTCAGCTGATTTCTCCAGCAGCTGTTGATGACTGCCCTGCATTACTACCTGTCCGGCTTTCATCACTATGATGTTATCTGCTTCAACAATTGTAGATAATCTATGGGCTATTACAATTAAAGTTTTGCCGACGATCAGCTTATTGAGTGCCTCCTGGATTTTATCTTCGTTTTCTAAATCTGTGGCAGCTGTGGCTTCGTCCAGAACAATAATCGGAGCATTCTTAATAATTGCTCTGGCAATAGTAATTCTCTGTTTCTCTCCCCCGGAAAGTTTATTGCCGGAGTCACCTACTTTAGTATGATAGCCATCCGGCATCTTTACAATAAAGTCATGGCACCTGGCCAGTTTGGCCACCTCGATAATTTCTTCATCAGTAGCATCTGGTTTGCCAATCCGAATATTCTCCATGATCGAGTCATTGAAAAGAAAGGTATCCTGAGAAACATAGCTGATAAGATCCATTAATTTAGCAAAAGGCAATTGGTTTATATTAACTCCCCCAACTGATATCTGACCCTCTTTGACGTCCCAATAATGGACCAGCAGCCTGGCCAGGGTACTCTTGCCACTACCTGATTCCCCTACTATCGCTGTTACATTGTTTTCTTTTGCCACAAAAGAGACATCTTTGATAACCTCTTGCTGGTTATAGGCAAAAGTGACATTATGAAATGCCACATCATGGCCATCTACCACAGCACTGGTAGCAGCTGTCTTCAATTCCTCACCTGAGAAGGTATTTTCTAATTGCTCAATTTTATAACTCAGTATTGGAATTAATGGAAAAAACTCGACCAGCCGCACCAATGGCAGGCTCAGACTCATGGTTAACATTAGTGAAAAGACAAAAGTCGGAAGCGACAGAGTCCCATTGATGTAGAACAGGGTACCTACAGGAAGCAGCAATATTACGGTGCAGGGCAAAACTGCGCCATATATAGCCATGTAAGTCCAGGAATCTTTGACCCAGGCCAGGGTGTATTTCTTGTAGTTCTCAACCGATGAGGTATACTTCTCAAAAGATTTAGCGGTACGATTAAAGATTTTAATTACTTCCATTCCCGAAACATACTCAACGATAATGGAGTTCATTTTTTGAGCTGATTGATAGTAGGCCCGCATTCTGCTCTTACCGGTTTTCAGCATTATAGCCATAGCCATAGTCCCAACTGGAATTGAAGCCATAGCCAATAATGCCAATCGCCAATCAATCGCGAATAATATTATGAATACAATTATTGGAACAATCACATAAGGTATGCCCTCTGGAATAAAGTGGGCTATTAAAGCCTCTATTGCTTCAATATCATCAACGAAGTTTTTCTTATAACTGCCAGTGCCTTTAGCCGTAATGTCTCCCAGCGGCAGTTTAGTCATTTTATCAGCGAATCTTACTCTAATGCCCATCAAAGTATCAAAAGCCGCTTTATGAGAAGCTGAAAGCCCCCTAAAGTACAGAAACGACTGTAGAAACAGACTGACAACCACGCCACAGGACATCAGCATCAGATAGCCCAAACTGATCTCACCGTTTGTCATAAAGTTTACGATAATATCGTTAGTAATTAAATATGGAATGATGCCCATAATAACACTTAAAAAAATAAGAAAAGCAGCGAGATAGATCTTATTTTTATATTCCTCAGCGTAAACCAGGATTCTTTTAAATGCACCCATAACTAAACCCCTCCTCAGCCATAGTTGTTAAGATAGTCAATTGCAGATTTACTCAGATTTATTTGAGCCTGATTCCGGCGATGTTAAGATTCGATGTCAGGCCAAAGAAGGTGTAGTCGGCAATCTTTTCGGCATTGTATACAGCCAGCTCTTTCATTTCAGCGATCGGCACAAAGGAAACATTGTCGTGAAGCTCTTTGAGAATCAGTTCATACCTATCTCTAATCTCCTGCGGATTTACCATGCCAGTTAATTCTCTGATCAACTGGTTGCCATTTTCCATATGGATAAATCCCTGAACCAAAACATTGTCTACCATGTATTCAGAGTCCATATTACCGAAGAACACAAAGGGATCATAAGGCAGGCCATAAGTTTCTTTATAAGTAATTGTGTATTTACTCTGCTGTGTTTCTGCATAATAGGCCAGCAACTCCAGCCCTGAAACCTTTATTTCCATTCCTATTTTTTCTAAAGCAGACTTGATCCCCAGCACAATATCATCAGTAGTTGTTGAACCAGTCATATATAGAAACTCAAGTTTCAGTTTCTGACCGTTTTTCTCTCTTACTCCATCACCATCGTTATCTACCCAACCGGCTTCCTCTAATAAACTGTTAGCCTTGGTTAAGTTAAATTCATAGGGTTCGATATCTACATCACAATACGGCAAAGTCTGAGATAAAGCAGTGTCTGCTTTTCCATCGATACCGTAGAGTAAACCGTCACATAATTCCTGCTTATTCAGCGCATAAGCTATCGATTGTCTGACCCGGATATCATCAACCGGCTGTTCAGCCATATTAAAGCCCAATAAACGGGTTCTAATTGCGGCATCAGAGGTTTTAGCATTATAATCGAGGTCTTTGGCAAACTCATCAAATCTGCCATAACCGATTTTTTCAAAGCCAAAGATCAGATCAACTTCACCACTTCTCAATGCTAAAGCTTTGGCTTCATTGTCCGGAATAACTCTTACATTAAACTTTTCAACATCTGGTTTGGGACCTGAGTAGTAAGGATTGATTACAAAGCTATATAAATTGTCTGCCTTGCTTTCAAACATATATGGTCCGGTACCCAGGGTTGCTGTTTTCAGCTTTTCCGACAAGCTATTATTTTCAGTATAAGCACTGGCGGCCATAATGCTCATGGGCATGGGGGTAGCAAAATCGTACAACGCTGCGTAATATGGAGATGTTAAATGAACTTCAACAGTATGTTCATCGACATCCACTATTTGCTGGAACAGGGTTGTAACCAGACCAAAAGAACCATTATGATCATCAAGTATCACAGGAATCATTTCCAGATTCCTTTTAACGACAGCAGCATTAAGGTCTGATCCATCAGAAAACTTAATATTCTTTTTCAAATTAAAGGTATAAACCAATCCATCACCTGAGATACTCCAGGATTCTGCCAAACCGGGAACTATCTGTCCGTTTTCTATTTTGACCAACGTATCATAGAAATTTATCAGGTAAAAACCCAGGCCCAGGTTGGAATTTTTGCTGGGGGTAAATATGGTATGGAAGCCATCTTCGAATCCCCAGTTTTCACAAACAGTTATTTCCCTGCTTTTATCTCCCGTACTGCTCGGGTCAACTTCATTATTGGCACATCCTGCGGCCAATACCAGCACTAACATCACTGTTATAAAACTTAAAAAAATCTTTTTCATCTTTTTTTCCTTTCTCTTTTCAACTTTTATATTGCAATAAAAATTAATAATAACACTTATCTATTTTCAGGAGATTTTGGAGGTAAAAACTGAATGAGCATTTTAGAATATTCATGCTGAAAATCAGCAAAGGACTTAAGGCCTTCAATACTTTCAACTATCATACCGTCCTTCATCACCATAATATTTTTAGCCATGTACACGGCAACATCAATATCGTGTGTTATAAACAAATATGAGGATGAAATCTGCTGTCTCAAACGCAACAGTAAATCCAGAACTTTCTTTTTTATCGTCGTATCCAGCCCGCTGGCTACCTCATCAAATACAATTAGTCGGGGATTAATACTAATTGCTCTGGCAATGCACACCCTCTTTTGCTGCCCGCCGCTCAATTGATGCGGCAAGCGTGATAAAACCTGCAGCGGCAATTCGACCTGTGTCGCCAGTTCCTGAACACGCCGCTGCTCTTCTGTTCTACTCAGGCTTAAAAAGTTTTTAATAGGTTCGACAATGATATCGTATATCGTCATCTGCGGATTTAAAGAGCCCTGCCCATCCTGCATAACCATTTGAAACTCTGCTCTTTTTTTTCTTAACTCCTGCCTGCTCATTTTAGATAAATTGATATTGTCCAGCAGGATATCTCCTGCAGTGGGTTCTTCAAGGCGCATTATTAAACGAGCCAAGGTACTTTTCCCACTCCCACTTTCCCCTACTAAGGAATAGGTTTGATTTTCCACAATATTGAAAGAAACACTGTTGACAGCTGTCACAGTTACCCTCTTTCCATTTTCATTTTTCCAGTTATACTTTTTAGATAGATTCTTTACTGAGAGCATGGTCCACCTCATCAACGAGAAATCTGGCCTGGAGCAGTTCCTTAGTATAAACCTCCTGCGGATTATGAAAGATTTTATACACCGTTCCGCTCTCTACCACTTCTCCATCTTTCATTACCAGTACATCATCGGCAATCTTGGCAATTACCCCAAAATCGTGGGTGACTACCAGCAAGCCCACTCCGCTACTGCGTATTCGTTGGAATTCTGTTAAAATTATGGCCTGATTCTTGACATCAAGCGCAGTTGTGGCTTCGTCAGCAATGATAATACTGGGTTTCAACATTAAAGATATGGCAATCATCACTCTTTGCAACATTCCCCCGCTCAGTTGATGGGGATAGCTATTCATAATATCTGAAACCCGAATCAGGTTCATTTTTTTCAACTGATTCTGCCCTACCTTATGGGCCTGCTTCCTGGTGAGAGAAGTATGGGCTCGGAGAGTATCAGTAATATGTCTGCCGATTTTCATCATTGGATCAAATGCTGTCATTGGATTCTGCATAATCATCGAGATATCTTTGCCGATAACTGTTCTCACCTGCTTCTCACTCATCTTTAATAAATCTGTGTTGTGCAGCAGAATCTGACCTGATACTGTGAATGACCGTTTATTGAGGATTTGCATGATAGCTTTACAGGTTAAAGTCTTGCCGCTGCCACTTTCTCCGATAATACCCAACACTTTACCTTTTTTAATACTCAAACTGATATTCTTGACTAGCGGTGCCTGATTTTTTAATGACACTTTGAGGTTGTTTACTGCTAATACAGTCTCCATAGCTATACCTCCTTAGGTGAAACAATATCTCTCAAAGCCTCACCAAACAGATTAAAGCCCCCAGCTGTTAACAGAATAAACAACCCAGGGTAAATTATTAAATTGGGATACGAGTAGATGTAAGCTTTGCCATTGCTAAGCATTGCTCCCCATTCCGGCACCCCACTTTCCAAGCCCAAACCTAAAAATGAAAATCCAGATATCATCAGAATCATGCCAGCTACACCAGTGCTGAAATATACGATCAGCGAAGGCAGGATATTGGGTACAATATGCTTTACTATGACCTGCATATCACTGCACCCCGATAAGACTGCAGCCATTACATAGCCCTTTTTCTTTTCCAAGATTACAAAGCTTCTGACAACCTTGGCATACCAGACCCACACTGAAAAGACAACAGCGATAACAATATTAGCTATCCCCTGCCCTAAAGCACCAATCAGCGATAACACCACCAGCAACGGTGGAAAAGACATAAAGATATCGCAGATTATAGAGAAAACCCGATCAACTATCCCCCCATAGAAAGCAGAAAAAGTTCCCAGAAAAATACTGAGCACGGCGACTACCAGCATTGTTGGCAGTGAAATACCTAAAGAGTAACGAGCGCCGTAAATCAAGCGTGAAAAGACACATCTGCCTAACTGGTCAGTTCCCAATGGATATAAGGCTTCACTGCCTTTAAATTTGAGCCTGGGATCAATCTCCTGAGGGTCATTAGTAGCTATTAAAGGAGCAAAAACTGCAGTTAATAAAACAATCAGTATTATGAACAGTCCCAGTACGGCCTGTTTGCTTTTAATTATTTTTGCTGCCATTTAAATTTCCCCCCGTTCATTGAGCATTTTAGGATTAATCACAATATTTAATAAGTCAGCCAGTAAATTGAGCAAAGTAAATATTACGGCAATAACCAGCACACAACCATTTATTGTCGGCAGGTCGCGGCCAACAATCGCACTAACCAGATGGCTGCCGATTCCCGGCCAGGAAAATACGCTCTCTACAATGGCGCTGCCGGCAATCATATAACCCAGATACTGACAAAAAACAGTTATCATCGGAGGAAGTGAATTCTTGACTACATGCCCCCAGATAATCCTGGCTTTTGGAATACCACGAGCCTGAGCATATATGACAAAATCTTGATTCATATTGGAAAGAATAGTAGCCCTAAACAGCCTGATTGACATCGAAGATATCGGTATGGCAATGGTTAAAGACGGTAATATTAAGCTTTTAAAATCTCCATATCCAACTACCTTAAACAGCGGTATGTTAACTGCAAAAGCAACCAACAGAATAAAACCCAGCCAAAAATTAGGAATTGAGATTCCGACGATGGTTATAAACTTGGCGATGTTATCAAAGATACTGTCCTTGTAAACTGCTGCCAGAATGCTAACAGGCAAGGTAAAAATGACAACCCAAAAAAATGCCATCATAACAACCTTTAAAGTTGCTGGCATCTTATGTGCAATATCTGCACTCACTGGATTTTTAGTTATCAATGAAGTTCCCAAATCTCCTTGCAGGCAGCCACCTATCCAGTTAATATACTGACGATACAGAGGCAAATCCATGCCCATTTCTGTTCTGATGGCAGCTATTTGATTAGGAGTTGGATTTAAGATATGTCTCAGGGCATAAGCCTCTGCCGGATCAACACTTGAAATATTGGAGAACACAAAAGTAAGAATTGTTACTCCAAGCAGAACTACGATTAAACCTAAAAGCCTGTTTCTAATATATCTAAACACCTCAATGGCCTCCAAAGCAAAATAAAGTTAGTTCAACCTAACTGTGATAGTCTAACATACATTATTATTTATTTCTCATTAAAAATGGGCAAAAGGGTTCCAAAAGGGGATTTTTTTAGGCCTGCCCAATAAACGAAGCAGGCCCTTAATATATTTTGCGCATATCTTTGGGAGGAATTTTGTACTGTTGTTTAAATGCTTTACCAAAACTATGATGGTTGCTGTAGCCACACATTAAAGCTATCTCGGTAATACTTTTATCACTCTGCTCCAGCAGCTGCTTCCCTTTTTCCATTCTTTTATTCTTAATGTAAGCATATATGCTGTTGGAGTACATTTGTTTAAAACATCGTTTCAAGGTATCTAATGAGATATCAAAGTCAACACATAGCTCTTTAATGGTTATTTTTTTGTCGACATTGCTGCTAACATACTTTTCCACTCTAATGATCTTATCTAATGTTGATCTGCTATAGTAGAATTCTTTTTTTGCTTTATTCTGTTCAATATTTTTCAACTCATGTAAAAGCAGTTCTATAGATTTAAGCTTAATTTTATCGATATTTTTTGTTTTAACAGCATCAAGAATCTCGTTAACCAACCGTAATACCTGAGCATTACTCTTAATTACAATAAAATCATTACTGTGATTTATCTGATTAAAAAAGTTTTGGAATAAAAGTTTTTTGATCCCGAAAACCTCAGAAAAAATATTAACTACCTGGTCAATGTAGCCAAACATAGTTATGCTTTCATAGTTTTGATCAAAATGCTCGACAGTATCAATGTTTTCAATACCGGTATAATAGGCAGTGCTGCCTTTATCGGAAATGCACACTCTGCCAAAAGTATTGTAGGCCAGCATCTTGCCTTTTATACAGTAATTGATTTTTAGAATAGGCTTGGAGAAATAGCGGTATTGATCAATACGATTGACGATCTTGTTGCATATGCAAAACTTATTATGAGCTAGTTTAAACCCTGGAACTATATTAAAAATAGTAAAATATCCCCTGCCATACTCTGGTAAGACGGCATAGGTAAAAGAGCCCTCATCCGATTTAATTAATTGCGAAAATTTATTGATATAAAATGAATCTGCCTCAATTGTACACATATGATAACACTCTTTCTTATTGATACTTTAATTATAATACTATATATCACTATATTTCAATATTGATTATCATTATTAAATAGCAACTTCCCTTTCTCTGTTTTTATCTTTGCAAATAAAATACTTACTGGATTAAAGCCTACTACACACAATCGAGCTGCAGCTAAACACACAGCCTGTTTACTGCTATTGCTGTCCGTTCTGGATATTCTCAACAGTCTTTTATTAATTTTCAAAATATATTCTCAATATAGTTGCATTTTGCAACTGTTGTATATTACAATAGTAACGAGGTGATTTCATGACTGAAAATACTAAGGCCAATACACTTCGGGAGCTGATCAGGGTTCTGGTCAGAGGTTTGGGGGTATTAGAAAAAGATGAAGCAGCATGTTGTGGCATCACAATTGCTCAGTGTCATACCCTGGTTGAAATCGGTAGAGCCAGTGAATTGTCTTTAAACGACTTAGCCTCCCGTTTAGGTCTGAATAAGAGCTCTGCCAGCAGAGCAGTAGATACTCTGGTAAAACAGGGCTTTGTCAAAAGAAACATCAATTCCAGTGACAGAAGGTTTGTAACCATAAACCTAACCGCTTCTGGTACCAATGTATTTAAAACTATTGAAACCAGTATGAATCAGTACTATTCAGATATTTTAAGGTCCCTGCCAAGAGCAAAACAAGCTCAAATACTCGAAAGCCTTAATCTGCTGATTGAGGCAATCAAAATCAATAAATGCTGTGAGAGGTGATTTAATGGATAGCAAGCTAAAAAATAGCGTCAGGAAACATTATGGTAAGATTGCCAGCAAGGTAATTAAAGGGCACAAAGCAGGTTGTTGCTCCTGTGCAGATATATCATCTAACCTGTATAGTACAGACAGTGTAAAAGGGCTGCCGAAAGAGGCCGTTATCGCTTCATTAGGCTGTGCTGCTCCGCTGCTCTTTGCTGATCTTCAAGTCGGTGAAGTTGTCTTAGATCTAGGCAGCGGCGGGGGTATCGATGTTTTACAGGCAGCCCAGCTGGTAGGAGAGCAAGGTAAAGTATATGGACTGGATATGACTGATCAAATGTTGGAGTTGGCTAATAAGAACAAAGAGGCATCAGGCCTGAATAATATTGAATTTATTAAAGGCTGCCTTGAGGATATTCCGCTTGCAGACAACTCCATTGATGTAATTATATCTAATTGTGTCATCAACCTGACAGAAGATAAAAGTATTGCACTGGCAGAGGCGTATCGGGTGCTTAAAGATAACGGCCGCATTGCCATTGCAGACATGGTGGCTCTAAAAGATGTTGATGACAGTATCAAAAAAGATGTTGAGCTATGGTTAGGCTGTATTGCTGGCACCATAAAAACAGATACCTACAAAGAAATATTAAAAGAAATTGGTTTTAAAGGCATTGAAATTAAGCCGATTAATATTTATACTAAAGAGCATATCAGGAGTATGTCTAATACTGTCATGAAAGAAGAGGATTTTGCTCAACTGGATGCTGCTTTTGCCAGCGCTTCTGTTATAGCTTACAAATAGGAGATTGATTATGAAATACACAACCCGTCTGGCTACTCTAGAAGATATCCATGGTATCAAAACTATTTATAACCAAGGCATTGAAGACAGGATTGCCACTCTGGAAACCGAACTGAGAACCACTGAAGAGATGAAAAAATGGTTGAAAAGCAAAAGCGATCGTCATAAGGTTTTAGTTATTACCGCTGAAAACAACACTGTTGTGGGCTGGGCATCCTTAAATGAGTTTAACTCAAGATGCTGTTACAGCGGGGTAGCTGATGTTTCTATCTATATTGAGAGAAATATGCGTGGAAAAGGCTTAGGTAAGATTCTGCTTGGCAGATTAATTGAGGTTGCCAAAGAACAGGGCTTTACTAAGCTGGTATTGAGCACCTTTGACTTTAACAAACTGGGTCAGGGTCTTTACAAAGCACATAGCTTCAGGAAAGTTGGCACCTACATCAGGCAGGGTATCTTAGATGGCAAATGGGTTGATGTAACCATAATGGAAAAACTGCTATAGCTTAAAAAACTGTAATTAAAATTTTACCTAAATGTCTAACAGTGATCTCGAACTATTATAGTTCGATTTTGCTGTTTTTTCATTCTGCAGAATGACGCCGCATTTCTTCTAAAAAAATCAGTTGCTGGTCACTGGTTTTATAGCATTAATCATATTATATTGCATCATGGTTATTATTTACATTTAATCCTTTATTAAGATATAGCTTGTTCCTGTTTAACTGATAACAATTATACTTGTAAATTTACTCAAAATAATTTAAAATGGTAAGTGGTTTGCTCTGCAAACTTGTTTTCATTGCAAATTGATTAAGCAAATTTGGCATTAGAATCAATACAATATCAATAATAATAAAGGGAATGATCTGAAATAGGAAAAACTGTATATTTTGGAGTCAAAGGGTTTGAGGTTGATAAAATAATTCACGAGCCGGCGCGATTAAAGATTCTCACTGTCTTATACCTGATTGCCAAGGCTGATTTTAACTTTCTGCTCAATGAAACAGGATTAACCAAGGGCAATCTCTCCTCTCACCTGGCCAAGTTAGAAGCCAAAAAACTGGTATTGGTCAGTAAAAGTTATCAAAAAAAAATACCCCATACAATGCTGTCCATAACCACCCAGGGTAGAACAGCATATGAGGTATACAAGGAGAGTATGCTCAATATCCTAAATATTTAAGTAATCTGAAAACTATTCCTCCCGATGTTGATTATCACTGTCAACATCTTTTTCTTTATTCTTTCCGCGCAGTTCAAGCACGACCAGCGGAGCCCACAGCACTGAAAACATAATGAAAGTGAAGGTAGTTTTGGCAGTACCATAAAACAGCACACTGACTGACCAGGCAATTATTATACTGATTATGCCGGAAATCAGCACATTCAGATATTTGTTGTTAGTTCGCAGATCAAACATTTCTGAAATTTTTTTAAACATAATTTTCTCCTAATTATAATTTTTAGTTCCAAAAAAGTAATTATTCAGCCTTGTTCCAACGTATAGATATAGCATGACCGTTGCGAAAGGACAGATTGTATGCCACAACCAAAACTCAGAACTTATCTCCTGGCGCTAGCAGGTATTACTCTGACAATTTCAATGATATTATTCCCTGAATCTGCTTTTGAAGCGGCCCAAGATGGCTTAAAGATTTGGTGGAACGTCGTATTTCCAGCTTTACTGCCATTTTTCATCGGTTCAGAAATGTTAATGGGTTTAGGTGTTGTTAACTTTATGGGCAGCCTTTTGGAGCCCTTAATGCGGCCCCTGTTTAATGTACCGGGAGAAGGATCTTTTGTCTTGGCAATGGGTCTCGCCTCAGGCTACCCGATCGGGGCTATCCTAACAGCTAAACTGCGTCGAAAAAATATTGTCAATAAAACAGAAGCAGAGCGTTTGATCTCAATGGCAAACACGGCAGATCCATTATTCATGTTCGGGGCGGTTGCGGTCGGCTTTTTTCACGATGTTAAGCTGGGTGTTTTAATTGCAGCAGCTCACTATCTGTCTGCCCTGGCAGTTGGCTTAACTATGCGTTTTTATAAACCCCAGGCTCCCAAATCTCCTCGCCCTCAGGAAAAAGGAAGTTTCTTTTTAACCCGGGCAGTCAAATCATTAGTTATTGCCCGGGAAAATGACGGCCGCCCGTTGGGTGAGCTTTTAGGTGATTCCATTAAACAATCTGTTAATTCACTGCTGATGATCGGTGGATTTATCATCTTTTTTTCAGTTATCATTAAAATATCAACTGTATCAGGTATGATCACGCCAATAACCAGGGCAATTGGGATTTTAATGACAACCTTTGGTTTATCACCAAACTTAGCTAATGCAGCGGCCAGCGGTATTTTTGAAATTTCAATGGGCACCAAGCTATGTAGTATTGCTGCCGCACCTTTGTTCCAACAGCTGATAATAGCTGGTACAATTATCGCCTGGAGTGGCTTCAGCGTTCATGCTCAGGTTGCAGCTATCACTCACGACACCGATATAGACATCAGGCCTTACATCCTGGCCCGGATCTGGCAGGCCTTTTTAGCCGGAATATTTACCTGGTTACTGTTGCTGCGAGATTTTGCCATTGAAACAAGTGCGGGCTTTGATATGGTCACCAACATTTCAGTCAGCAGTTCTCTGGTTTTTGGAATAAAAGCATTTGTACTGCTTTGCTTTTTCCTGTTTACTGCAGGGATGATGATTCAATGCTTCAGAATACCCGTCAGGTTCTTGTTTAAGAAATAATGCGGTTCTGTCAGTTGTTAACCACCTTTACTTTTTGAGACAGCTTTTTGCAGACATAGGGAATAACCAGCTCTGACACATCTCCCCCGAGTTTGAATACTTCTTTGACCATACTTGAGCTTAAATAAGCATATTTGCTGTGGGTCATTAAAAACATGGTTTCTATATCAGGATTTAGCTGTCTGTTCATTAAAGCCATCTGAAACTCATATTCAAAATCCGTAATAGCTCGCAAGCCCTTGACAATTGCTTGTGCTCCTTTGCCGGCGACATAGGATGTTAACAGACCCTCAAAATGGCTTACCTCGATGTTGGGGATATCTTTGGTAGCATGTTCAATGATGTCCACGCGCTCTGATACTGAAAAAAGAGGGCTTTTTGATGGGTTGCGAACAACAGAGACAATCAGCTTGTCAAATTGTTTAGCAGCCCTTACTATTACGTCCAAATGACCTTTAGTCAATGGGTCAAAACTGCCCGGATAAACTGCTATTCTCATGTTCATTCTCCTTCTTCTATTCTAAAAAAAGATAGATAGATCTGTCCATATTTTTTTTGTCTATATGGCTGCCAGCTGTCAGTTATGAGATTTTTATCATGCTCAACAACTGCTATTCCATTTTCTTTGAGAAGATTATAACCCCGTATCAACTCCAATGCAACAGCTGCGTAGTTTGAGGCATACGGGGGATCAAGATATATCAAATCAAATTTTTCTAAGGTGTTTTTTAATACCTGCTGATAGTCACTGTTAATAATACTGACCCGACCATTATCTAATTTTGTATGGGCAATATTGCGTTTTATGATATCAGTACATGCCTGTTGAACGTCAACAAACGTCACGCTTGCTGCCCCCCTGCTCAATGCTTCCAAGCCAATACTGCCAATCCCCGCAAACAGATCCAACACCTGATAACCTGTTAAATCCTGGCCCAGGATATTAAACAGTGCTTCCTTAATCCGGTCTGCTGTCGGTCGAGTTGCCGTACTTTTAACCATATACAGGCTGTGACCGCGGGCTTTGCCACTAACTATCCGCATTTCACCACCAACCTTAGTCAAATATCATTAATAAATTTTACTCTTCGTTTGTATCCATACCGGGGTATTTTTTCAAACTGGGGCCTAGATCAGGCCTTTTTGCTAATGAAAAAAGAATTTTTTTTCATGTTTATAGCACAATTTCAAGCACGCTAGAAATATTGTAACATAGTACATTATTTGTGACACCTTTTTGAAGTATAAAACTGTTTTGAGATGAGCATATTATTTATACGACAAGAGTTTTCCCCATTACTCTTCCTCCGGTTTCTCCTCTCCCAATTGGACTGGCGCAAAAAACGCCAGTTCTTTTTTTTGACTGAAAAAAAGAAAAAATATAAAAGGTAGGATTTCTCCTACCTTAGTACCGATCATGTATTGTAATTTAGTAAGTGCCGCCACCTCTGGTAGTAGTACCACTAGTAGTACCTGTACCACCAGCTAATTGCTGTTCAGCCATTTCGATCATTCGACGTACCATGTGTCCGCCTACTGTACCGCAATCGCGTGAAGATAAATTACCCCAATAACCGTTTTGTATTCCACTTTGCAAACCTAATTCGTTAGCAATTTCGTATTTGAATTGCTCCATAGCTTTATAAGCGCTAGGTACTACGTGTTGTCCGGAATTATAACTGCCTTTAGCCATGCTAAGCACCTCCTTTTATTTGGTGTCATTATTATGACTTGAATCAGGAGTGCTTATGCTGGCAAATGTATCTAGGTTAAAGGACTGTTGCCTCTATCTCAATCGATAGACCAATTTTTTAATTTATATGAACAATTGGCTTTTATTTCTTATTCAACAGCTACTAAATAATAGTACAGCGGCTGCCCTCCAAAGTGAACCTCTATCTCAAACTCGGGGTATTGAGAGCACAAATCACTGCTTAGCTCATCTTTTTCAGCCGGGGTGATATCCTGACCGGTAAAAATAGATATTACTTCTGTATCATCTTTAATCATGCCTGCCAGCATCTCAAATAACACTGATCTCGGACTATTGTTAACAGCGACAATCTCACCATCATTGATACCAATAATATCGCCTTTAACAATATCCCCACATTCTGCGTCATAATCTCTGGTTGCAAAAGTTACTTCTCCACTGTCTACATACTGCATGTTTACCTTCATGTTTTCTACTGTAAACTCGACATCTTTAGATTCCTGATCATAGGCCATCAGCGCTGCAAATCCCTGAGGAATCGTCTTGCTCGGGACCACATGTACTGTGGCTGATACCAAATCCTTAACCTGCATCGCAGTTAAAATAACATTAGAATTGTTGGGTAGTATTATCACGTTATTGGCATTGAGTGCCTTGATAGCCTTGACCATATCCTCGGTACTGGGATTCATGGTCTGACCGCCCCGGATAATGGAGTCCACCCCCATACTGTTAAAAATCTCAGACAAGCCTTCGCCGACACTCACCGCAATAACCGCTGTTTCTTTTTTTGCCTGAGCTTTGGCTTTTCTGACTTCCTCATCTTTGGCAATCAGGTGGGAATGCTGTTCCTGCATATTATCAATTTTAATTTTACTTAACTCCCCGTATTTTAAGGCGATCTCTAACACCGTGCCAGGATGCATGGTGTGGATATGGACTTTAACAATGTCTCCGGCTCCCACTACTACTAACGAATCTCCGTACTTTTCAAACCTGGCAATTAAAGCAGGAACATTGTATTCACCTGTTTTTATAAAAAACTCAGTACAATAGCCAAACTCATCCCCATCATTTTCATAGAATTCAGGTTGAGATAATGATGGCAATGTCTCTGTCACATTATCTTGATCTTTCAAGTCTATTTCAGCACCAGTAAGTGCCTTATACCAGCCTTCCATAATTAATAACAACCCTTTGCCACCCGCATCAACTACGCCTGCTTTTTTCAAAATCGGCAGTAGATCAGGGGTTCGTTTTAATGACTCTGAGGCGGCCAGCAGAATGTCCTCCAACGCCTCAGCCAGATTCTTATTCTCTGAAAATGAGATATCAGCCTGCTTGGCTGCATCTTTACACACTGTTAATATGGTACCTTCTACCGGACGCATTACAGCCTTGTAAGCAGTAACGACACCGGCATTTAAAGCCAGAGCCAGACCCTCTGTATCCAGATATTTTTTATGGGCCAGTGCTTCACCAACACCTCTAAAAATCTGAGACAGAATAACACCGGAATTGCCTCGGGCTCCCATCAAAGATCCTTTGGCAATCTTAGCTGCCACCACACCTAAATCCTGGTCCTGTTCACTCATATGGCCCACTGCTGACTGCAATGTCAGGTACATATTTGTTCCAGTATCACCATCCGGTACTGGAAACACATTCAAGCTGTTTACTTCTTCTATATGCTGCTTTAAATTTTGGCAGGCAATTACCCACATGTTCATAAATTCAGAGCATCCTATTCTTCTTAGATCAGTCATTGCTTCCACTCCCCGCTACTTGTCACGAACACCTTCAACATTGATATTTACGCTGTTAACCTCAATGCCGACAATGCTTTCAACTATGTATTTTACTTTATGCATAATGTTATGAGCAACTTCAGAAACTCTAATACCATACGCGACAATTACGAAAAGGTCAATATTTACTCCATCTCCTTCGGAATGTACTTCTACTCCTCTGGAAATATTATCTTTACCTAAAAGTTCGACAATGCTGTCTTTTAACTTGCTGCGAGAACACATCCCCACTATTCCATAGCTTTCTACTGCTGAGATGCCACTCAATTGAGCAATAACTTCATCGCTTACTACAATATTCCCCAAATCATTCTGAACAATTATTTTTGACACAATCTTACCCCCTAAATCTAGGTACGTTTTATATTATACTATTTATCATTGCAAAACAATAGTTTTTAAGGTATAATGGTTTGCGTTCGTCATTAAAGATTAAACAGCTACTTTTAAAGGAGGTGCATTTACAATGGCCAGACGTTGTGAGATATGTGGCAAAGGCCCAACTACAGGGAATAATGTAAGCCATTCAAACCGTCATACCAGAAGGGTCTGGAACGCCAATATTCAGAGCATCAGAGTTGTTGAAAATGGTCGCAAGTTGCGCCGCAATGTATGCACAAAATGCATTAAATCTGGCAAGATTACTCGTGCTATCTAAATATAAGCTGTTAATAAAGGGCGTTTCCGCTCTTTTTTATTTTAAATAGACAATTGAATAGCAAATTGTTACCTTACAACTCCACAATAATGCAATTTGCATAGCAAATTGTTACCTTATAATCACACAATAATGCAATTTGTAATACAAATTGCTACCTTATAATCACACAATAATGCAATTTGTAATACAAATTGCTACCATAATAAACTTTAAATTTATTCAACACCTGACAAGTTGCCGTTTCATATACTACAGCAGTACATATTTAGGAGGTGGTTATTACGAATAAATTTTTTGATTTTAAATGGAATTTCAATCGTTACAAACCTCCTACGTTCCTTGGAATCGTTATGGTTGTTGTAGGTGGTTGTCTGATATTCTTCAATGTCCCGATCTGGGCCTGGATGTTTCTAGTCGGTGCAATTTTGATCGTTTGCGGACTTATTCTAATTAGGTATTAAAGGAGAATGACTATGCGTATTGTTGCCATTAAACTACCTTCATTTCTCAGCGCTATTGTTAAAATATTTTACAAACCCAAAAAATAACTTAACCAACTCCCACTACAACAATAGCATTTCACTTACCTGTAAAAGAGGCTATTGCAATAGCCTCTTTCTTATTATTTCATTTTCTCAGCTAAACATGCTAAATATAGTCATGGTATTTCTTGAACATAGCCTTCCTTCTGAGCTCAGCAACAGCACCTGCAGGATCTTCAGACTTAAACACTGCAGAACCAGCCACAAAATGCTCTGCACCTGCGGCTGCAACTTCTGCTATGTTTTCTAAATTAATTCCGCCATCGACAGCAATTACCGGCCTTGCAGCACTAGCCGATTCATTTATTATCTGTTTAATCTGTTTAATTTTCTCGACTGTGCTGGCTATAAATGACTGTCCGCCAAAACCTGGGTTAACACTCATGGCTAAAACCAGATCTAAGTCTTTAATCAAAAACTTTAAAAAACCCGGATCGATGTGCGGATTTAAGGCTACACCTGCTTTACAGCCTAATTCTTTGATGCGCATTAGCGTACGATGCAGATGATCACAGGTTTCCACATGAACAGTTATCAGATTAACACCGGCCCTGGCAAACTGTTCCAGATACCTGTCGGGCTTGACAATCATTAAATGAGCATCTAATGGCAATGAAGTGGCCTCTCGAACAGCCTTTACAATCGACACACCGTAGCTAATGTTGGGTACAAAACACCCATCCATTATATCTAAATGCAGCCAATCAGCACTTTTTTCTATTTTTTGTAAATCTTGATTTAAATTTAAAAAATCTGCAGATAACAGTGATGGCGCTATTTGGATCATGAATACTTCCTCTTTTCGCTTTCTATCAGATCATTGAGCACTGCCAGATAACTTTCGTACCGCTGCTGATGAATATGACTATTGCTTAAGGCTTTAATTACGGCACAATCCGGTTCAGATTTATGCAGACAAGCTGTGTAACGGCACTGCCCCAGAAACTCGACCATCTCCGGGAAGTGAGCCGCCAGCCTTTCCTTGTCAATATTGGCAATATCGAATTTGCTAAAGCCAGGGGTATCGGCCAGCAGTCCGCCACCAGGCAGCTGCAGCAGGCGTACATTGCGAGTGGTATGACGGCCAAAACCACGTTTAGGGCTGACCTCCTGAGTAGTCAGGTTTAGTTCCGGGCAAAAGTGATTTATTATAGATGACTTACCAACCCCTGATTGACCAGCCAGAACACTGATATGGCCTTGACAAACCTGTTCTAATTCTTCCAGACCTTCTTTTCTGTGGACAGAGATAGCGAAAAGGTTGTAATTCGTCTTTCGATAATAGTCCAGAAAGTCTTTTACCTGATCGCCCAAATCTGTTTTATTGACTACTACTACACAATTTAATTCCAGATGTTCAGCAGAAATTAAGACCTTGTCGACCAGATAAAAGTTTGGCTTAGGCTGGGGTGCGAGAACAACTATTACTTGATCTATATTGGCAATCGTTGGCCTGGTCAGGATGTTCCTCCTGGGTAGAATCTGTTCAATGACTCCAGTGCTATCAGGTCCAATTTTAATCTCTACCAGATCGCCAGTAACAGGCGAAATCCCTTCAAAACGAAACCTGCCCCGTGGTTTGCATTGAAAAGTACTATCACCAACTATTACTGTATAGGTTCCTGCCACTGAGTTAATAATTCTACCTTGGGCCATTCAAACACTAACCTTTCCTGGTTTATGGTGTTCTGCCATTGCTCACCACAAAATTTATTTCAGTACCAATATCCACTGTTGTCCCCTTCTCAATCTCCTGGGAAATAACAACTCCAGCTGGCTCAGTGGAGCGTTCCTCAGTTATCGCCCCAACGGCCAGTTGATTATCAACAATGGTCTGCATTGCTATTTGTGAAGTTAAGCCTACCAACTGAGGCATTTCTACATTAGTCTGCTTCTTTCCTTTGCTGATAACTAAATCAACTGCTGTGTTTGTTTTCACTTCTGTTCCTGGTCGGGGGTTCTGATTTATGACATCACCGACAGCTACAGTATCACTATGTTCCTCAAATATATCACCCAGCAGGTACCCGGCATTGAACAGGGTAACCTCAGCCTCATTTTTGGATAAGCCGATTACATCCGGCACTTGGCCAAATTCCAGCCCCTCGCTTAGGATCACTTCGATAGTTCTTCCTTTTTTAACTTTATTACCTCCAACCGGGCTTTGACTAATAACATGATTTGCAGCTATTGTCGGATGGTTGCGGGTAGCAACGACATCGACCTTCAGACCAAGCTCTTCGAATTTGGCTTTGGCCACCTGCAAATGCAGCTCAGTGACATCAGGGACAGTGATTTCAGGAACATCCAGATACTCCCTGATCCAGGTAAAACCAAAATAGCCACCTACTAGCAAAAGTACTGCCGCAACAGCAACAATCGTGATTATCCGCTTTTTGGAGTTTGCTTTAACCTTAGATGGTTTCTTAGCTGCAGATCGCTTCGTATGTCTGGAGATAGTTTGTTTTTTCTTCACCATTTCAATTTCAACCGGCAATCCTTCCTTAAATTTTTGCAATGAATCTCTCAGTTCATCTATGTTTTCAAACCTGTCATCAGGGTCTTTTTGAATAGTCTTTTGCACAATATCAGATAAGGATTTAGGTATATTCGGATCGATTTCTGAAAGTTCAATTGGATCGTCATTAATATGCTTCATGGCCCAGGCAATAGGGGTATCTCCGTTAAACGGCAGCCTGCCGCTCAGCATTTCGTAAATGACAATCCCCAAACTGTACATATCTGATTTTACACCAACTGTATCTCCGCTGGCTTGTTCCGGTGAAAAGTAGCGCACTGATCCATATATATCCTTACTCTTGGTCAAAGTATCGGAGCTGACCGCCCGGGCTATCCCAAAATCTGCTACCTTAATGTTTTTGTCTTTAGACAGGATGATGTTCTGAGGTTTGATATCTCGATGAATTACCCCGTTATTATGCGCATGTCTGAGAGCATCACAAATTTGGATAGCAATATTCAGCGCATCGCTGGTAAGCAATTTGCCCTGCTGCTTAATGTATTCTTTCAGGGTTTTGCCCACAACCAGTTCCATTACAATATAATGGATATCGTCCTGTTGACCGACATCATAAACCCCTACTATATTGTAATGTGATAAACTACCAGCTGCTCGGGCTTCTCTTCGAAATTTTCTGATTGAATCCTCATCATGTAAATCATCCTGGTTAAGGACTTTGATGGCTACTACCCTGTCCAGTAGTTGATCCATGGCTTTATACACTGTGGCCATGCCCCCACTGCCAATTCTTTCTTCAATCAGATATCTATTATTTAACAGTTTGCCGATCATTCAAACTCACTCCCCGACTCGATGTGCAGTAATGATGCTAAAATTGTCATGTGCTCCCCGAGATACTGCCATATCTTTAAGTGTTGATAATATCTCCCTTTGATCACTACCCCCATTAAAAATATTTAAAATCTCACTCTCACTAACTAAATCACTTAAGCCATCTGTACACAACAGCAGGATATCTAACTCGCCAAATTTCTCGGTATATATATCTACCTCAACGTCTTCCTCCAGTCCTATGGCCTGCAGAATAATGTTGCGGCGCGGGTGATTGCGCGCTTCCTCTCTGCTGAGCTGGCCATTTTTGACCAATTCACCTACTAAAGAGTGGTCGCTGGTAATGCACTTCAAGACATTATCACTATATTGATAGGCTCGGCTGTCACCAACATGCCCAATTATCAACTCTTTGCTGTCAATTAAAGCTACTGTCAATGTCGTACCCATTCCGTCGTAATTTTGATGCAGCTGTGATTGCCGATAAACGTATTTATTTATTTTTTTTATTATCCGGTATAGCAGTTTATCCAATTCTTCCGGGCAGGCCTCTTGTTTTAGTAATTCCTCAAGTTTCAATACTGCCAGCTTACTGGCAACATCACCGGCCTGATGGCCGCCTACCCCGTCGGCCACAGCTAAACAAAAAATATCTCTTCCACAGTGAGAGAAAGTAAAGGTTTTAATACTGTCCTCATTATTCTCTCTGACAAGTCCAACATCAGTAACTTTATGTATCCGCAGAGCCATGTTTCATCCACCTCACTATTGCTCTCTTCTACGCAGCTGACCACAAGCTGCATCAATATCGTTTCCCAATTGCCTCCTGACAGTTACAGCCAGTTTAGCCTTCCGCAGTATATCAGCAAATAGCTCTATCTGTTTGCGGGAAGGAGCCTGCCAATCCAGAAAGTCAACCGGGTTATAGGGAATAAGGTTAATATGCATTTGCTCATTTTTCAACAGCTCTGCCAGCTGTTTTGCACATGATCTTGAGTCATTGACATCCTTAATTAAGATATATTCACAGGAGACCCGCCGATCGGTTTTTTGAAAAAAGTATCGACAGGCATCTAACACTTCATCCAAAGAATAATTTTGAGCAACGGGCAATATTTTTTTTCTAATATGATCATTTGGAGCATGCAGGGACAAAGCTAAAGTAACCGGCATCCTCTCATGGGCCAGCTGCTTTATCTTGGGAACTATACCACAGGTTGAGATAGTCACGTGGCGCAATCCCAAACCTAACCCGAAATCCTGATCCTGGCACAAACGGAGAAACTCAACCACCTGGTCATAGTTAAGAAGGGGTTCACCCATACCCATTAAGACTACCCGGCCTATCCTTCCCCCAACAAGCTGCTCAGCCAACAAGACCTGAGCCAGCATTTCATTAGCAGTACAATTCCGTACCAGGCCGCCACGGGCAGAGGCACAAAATACACAACCCATGGCACAGCCGATCTGGGTAGACAGACAGACACTATAGCCATAGCTGTACTTTAACAATACCACTTCAATGATTTGATTATCAAGGGTGCCAGCAGCAAATTTTATGGTATTTTTGTCTTTTGAACGCTGGATAGTGGAAATCTCTAAGGGATAAGCCTGGTACTGCGATGATAGTATTTCTCTCAGCTGACGTGGTAGATTAATCATTTTGGAAAAATCACTGCAATACTTATCAACCAGCCATTCCCGTAACTGCCGGGTCCGAAACTGCGGCTGGGAAAGCTCTTGAAACAGGGTATTAAGTTCTTGACGATTGTATTCTAATAAGCTTTTTCTCACATTATCCCCACTTTAACAGCTGCTGCTGGTCAATACAGCTATATAAAACCCTTCTGTGCCATACTGGAACGGCAGCAGTTGCTCTTCACTTACCAAGCTAAGTTTAGCACATTTTTTAACAATGTGCGATGTTTCTTCTTTTTCATTAGAGCAGGTGCAGTAAACCATCAGGCCATCAGGTTTTAACAAGGTAGCAGCCGTTGATAATAATCTGGTTTGCAGCGCTGCTGCTGCCTCAATATCAGGGTATTGGCGGTACCATCTTATCTCTGGTTTAGTCCTCAGGGTACCTAAACCAGTACAGGGAGCGTCCAACAGTATTCTGTCGAATAGCCCTACTTCTTTAAAGTCCAGTTCAGTTGCATCTGCTAACAGGGGCCGAATATTAGTGGCCTCCATTCTTTGGCTGACTTCCCGGATTAAATTTAGACGATGCTGATGAATGTCGACAGCCAAAATCTCTCCTGTATTTCTGATTAAATTACTGATCAGGGCTGCCTTACCCCCTGGAGCGCTGCACATATCCAGCACCCGCATACCTGGAGCCACCTGCAGCCTGGTAACTGCATGAACAGCACCTTCGTCTTGAATGGTGATCTGGCCCTGTTGAAACTGCTCAGTTGCGGTAATATCCCCACCACCTGCCAGATAGAGACTGAGTTTTGGTTCCAGTTTTCCTTTGGTAACAGTGAGACCATTGCTGGTCAGCTGCTCAGTGATCTGATCAATATTAGTTTTGGCAGGATTAATCCTGATAGCAGGCGGAACAATTTTATTATTGGCCTTTAAAATTTTCTGGGTAACGATTGACCCTCTATCAGCCAGCCATTTTTTAACCAGCCATGGGGGATGGGAATACTTTATTGTCAGAAAGTCCAGCTGATTTTTACTCTCTGGCGGTAGGTGCAGGCCAGTCTGAGCTGTTGCCAGTTTACGGGTAATGGCATTGACAAAACTGGCCATTCCGCTAAACCCTCTGCTTTTACACTGCTTAACTGACTCATTGCAGACAGCATGAGCTGGGACTTTGTCCATCATTAAAAGCTGATATCCAGCCAGCCTGAGAATATTTTTAACAACTGGATGGATCTTTTTGGTGGTATCTTTCAAATATCTGGAGATCTGATAATCTATCAGCAGCCTGTTTTGCAGCACCCCGTAGATCAGCCGATATCCAAAAGCTTTATCTATTGCTTTCAATTTGTTAAAATTTCGATCATTTTTTAAAGCCAAATTGACAAAGATGTGCCGTTGCTCGCACTGCAACAGCACATCTAAGGCAATATCTCTGACATTATTTTTTTTGCTCATCAGCGTCTCCTGGAAGAAAGCGCCAATAGTCTTAACAGCTGAGCTACAGCCATAATCGCTGAAGCTACATAAGTGAATGCAGCTGCTCTCAAAACCTTTTTTACTCCCTGAATCTCCTGGGGCTGCAGATATCCTTCACCTTCTAAAACAGCTATTGCTCTGTTACTGGCATTAAACTCCACCGGGAGAGTAACAAAGTGGAATACGACCACCGCGCTGAACAGGATAATGCCAATATTAAGCATTAATCCTGAATTAAACAACAGCCCAACAATAAACAACGGCATGGCTGCTCCTGAACCCAGCTGAACCACAGGCAAAATTCCATTCCGAATTTGAATCGGGGCATAACCTCTCTGATGCTGCAGAACATGCCCCACCTCGTGAGCGGCTATGCCAAAGGCAGCTACTGAATTGCCATGATACACCTCAGAAGACAAGCGCACTACCTTGGAACGCGGGTCGAAATGATCAGACAGTCGTCCTTTACTTAGCTCAACCCCAACATCAGTGATTCCGGCATTACGCATGATCTTTTGAGCTACCTCAGCTCCGGTTAAGCCCGACCTGGTTCGCACCTGAGAGTATTTAGCATAAGCAGATCTGATTCTGGATTGAGCAAACATCGCTAATATTAAAGCTGGTAAGATGTAAACAAAATAAGAGCTATAAAACATGTATTTTATTCCTCTCTTTCTCCGAAGATATCATCAGTCGTACACCGATAGCCGCGGCAAAACTCACTGCCAGTCATCTTGCGCTTGCCGGCAGGCTGTACTCTGGTTAAAACAACAGCATTGTTTCCACATAAGACAACCGGGCCATCAGGTGTTATATCTATTATTTGCCCAAAAGCCATTTTTTTTAACTCTTTTTGATTAATTTTTTTTGATTCCCAAATTTGGATTTGCTTGCCACGGTAATACGTAAAAGCAGTTGGCCAGGGATTCAACCCTCTGATCTGATTAAAGGTTTGCTCAGCAGATTTTGACCAGTCAATAATCCGGTCCTGTTTAGTTATTAAAGATGCATAAGTTGCCTCAGCATGCTTTTGAGCTTGCGGAATAATCTCATCGATCCGCTGCAGGGTTTCTAACAGCATTTCAGCCCCTAAGCTGGCCAGCCTGTTATGCAAAGAGGCCAGGGTTTCATCTACATCAATTTGCACCGCTTTTTGCATTAAGATAGGGCCACTGTCTAATTTAGGCTCAATCTTCATAATTGTAATCCCGGATTCTTTATCACCGTTCATCAAGGCTCGATGAATCGGAGCACCACCCCTCAGTTTTGGCAATAATGAAGCGTGAACGTTGATGGCCCCCCACTTGGCTAAGTTTAATACTTTTCTCTTTAAAAGCTGACCGTAGGCCACTACTACCAGCACATCAGGTTGAAGGCCGTGGAGAAACTCCACGGCATCACTGCAATTAATGTTTTCTGGTTGAATTACTACCAAATCGTGTTCCTGAGCAAACTTTTTGACGGGTGTAGCCGTAATTTTTCTTCCTCGCCCCTGAGCCTTATCTGGCTGAGAAACTACAGTCACCACCTCATGCTCATCAAGCAATGCTTCCAGGCAAGGCACCGCAAACTCAGGGGTACCCATAAAAATTATTCTCATTCTAGATTTCCTTCTATTAATTCTACTGCCTCAATATTGGGAAGCGGATTGTTGCTGTATATTTCAATGGCCTTATCTATAAATAATACGCCATCCAAATGGTCAATTTCATGTTGCAGCGCCCGTGCTAACCGCCCCTCTGCTTCAATAGTTATCTCTTTACCATACTCATTCAAGGCTTTAACTACCACCTTTTCAGCCCTCTTTACTTTACCTAAAAATTCAGGAACGCTTAAACAGCCCTCAATATCTACTGATTCACCTTCTAAACTTATAATTTCCGGGTTAATTAACCGCAGATTCCTTTCTTCTTCCATAATTACGATTACTCTTTTGCTAATACCCACCTGCGGGGCCGCTAAACCTACTCCGTCAGCTAAGGACATGGTTTCTTCCATATCATCTAACAGTCTGATTAACCAAGCCCCAAACCTTTTAACTGGAAGTGCCTTTTTCAGCAGAACAGAATCTTTTCTGGTCCTAACTTCACGAAAAGCCATCGTTTATCATCTCCTTATATTATATTTTCAGGATCAATATCAATAATCACTTTCAAAGGCCTCTCAATCTTTGTACTTCTTTTACGCAAATCTGAAACAATCTGCAGTAGGGTGTCGTGTACGGCATATTCTGCTGAATACTTTATCATTATATGCCATCTGAACAGATTGTTTATTCTGTTAAGTGGTGCAGGAGAGGGGTTCAACACCGTATATTCTCCCCCGGCCTGCTGCAATTGCCTGCTAATAAATAATACGCCTCTGCGCGCAATTCGCTCCTCTTCATGGGCACAAACAACCCTGATTAATAGTTTAAAAGGCGGATACAGATACTGCTGCCGATACTTGATCTCGCTTTGGTAGAAACCCAGATAATCATGCCTGCAGGCATTGACAATGCTGTAATGCTGCGGGGAGTAGGTCTGAATAATTACCTGGCCGGGAATTTTCCCCCGTCCTGACCGACCGGCTACCTGAGTTAAGAGCTGGAATGTTCTCTCATCAGCTCGGTAATCAGGTAGATTTAATCCTGTATCAGCGTCGACTACACCTACCAGAGTTATCTCTGGAATATCCAAGCCCTTAGCTATCATTTGGGTGCCCAGTAAGATTGCTGTTTTAGCCCTGCAAAACCTTTCTAACAGGTGGTAGTGAGCGTTCTTATGCTGGGTTGTATCCGAATCCATTCTGATTATATCGACATTGGGCAGCAGTTTTTTTAAGAATAACTCAACTTGCTGCGTTCCACTGCCCATCAGCTTCAGATTCGGACTTTGGCAGACCAAGCAGGTCTTGCCGGCCGGAAGCCTGACACCACAGTAATGGCATTTCAAGGCCCGATCAAAAGAGTGATAGGTAAGTGAAACATTGCAATTTGGGCACTGGGGAACATCGCCGCAGGCCGCACATTGCAGATACCGGGCATGTCCTCTTCTATTTAACAGGATTATTGCCTTTTCACCTTTTTCCTGTACCCTGCTGCCTAGCTCCCGTTGCAGTGCTCTGCTAAAAATCGCCGTGTTTCCCGATTTTAGCTCCTGTCTCATATCCACAATATTAACTTCCGGTAATGAATTAGCTGTAATTCTATCTGGCAGCACCAGCAATTTTGTCCGACCTGTCAGTGCGCGGTAATAACTGGTTACTGCCGGGGTGGCGCTGCCTGAGACAACTACCGCCTGATGCATTTGGGCTCGCCACTCAGCTATTTGACGTGTATCATACCTTAAATGGTCCTGCTGCTTATAATTGGCTTCGTGTTCCTCATCGATTATTATAACACCTATTTCAGCCAGAGGTGCAAAAATTGCACTGCGGGCTCCTACTACAACCTTTACCCGACCACTGGCTATTCTCCGCCATTCATCAAACCTCTCACCTTGGGACAGCGAGCTGTGCAGAACAGCAATGCTGGAGCCAAAATTTTGGGTCAGACGATCAATAGTTTGGGGAGTTAAGGTTATTTCAGGTACCAGCATAATTGCCTGTTTGCCCTGGGCGATCCCTTTTTCGATGCACCTGATATAAACCTCTGTCTTACCGCTTCCGGTCACCCCATGTAACAGGAATGATTGGTACCTGTTGTTTATCAGGCTCTGACAAATAGTGTCAACTGCTGCTGCCTGATACAGATTAAGCTTCAACTTGCCGACTGCCTGACTGGTAATCGTTTTATCTGACAGCGGACTTCTAAATACTTCCTGATACTGTTTTATGACAATATTTTTATTTATTAAAGCTTTGAGCGGAGAATCTGTTTTTAGATTGGCAGCGTTCCGCAATTTCTTAATTTCCAAAGTCCCGTGCTGCTCTAACAATTTGACAATCTCAATCTGCTTTCTGCCCCGAATTGAGAGATTACCATACCCTTTGGCAAATTCTGGACTAAGGCTGATAATTTGCTGCCTGCTGATGCTGACTTTTCGGCCTAAACCTCTTAAACCTCCAGGAACAACACAGTCAAGGGCCATAGCTAACGGAACCAGGTAATATTGGGCCATTCTTTTAGCCAATGAAATCAAATCCCGGTTCAACAGAATCAGACCATCATGTAAAACAGCTTTAATATCCCTGAGTCTGTTTTCTTGCAGCTCACTGGTTTCTTTTAGGCCAACGACAAAACCGGTTAACAGTCGGTGACCAAACGGAATCAGTACTTCAACGCCAACTGTCACAGACGATAAACTGGAAGGAATCTTGTAATCAAAGAGGCGGTCAACGTCGCTATGAACGATATTAACCACGACTTCAGCAATAGCCATTTTCATCCCTCCCTCTTCTGGTTTAGCCAAGCTCTAAAAACCCTGTTTATTGATTTCACCGGAAGCACATCAAAGGCATGGCTGAGCCATGCCTTTTAATTAATAATGTCCTTATTAATTAAAGTGTAGTGTCCAGCAAAATGATTAAGCCGGCTGCTCTTTTACAGCATTAATTTCAGGTACTTCACCTTGAGGTTCTTCTTCGTCGATATCTGTTTGACCAAACATGGCCATCTCTTCATTGACCTTTTCATTTAAGATATCTTCCAGCTGCTCCTGGCTGGTCTTATAATGGCACTCTATTTTATCGAGTTCAATTTCTTTTAAAGCAACTGAAACCTCTTTTAGCTCATTACTATTGACATTGGCAAATTTCTCTTCATTTTTTCTGCTGTTTTCCTGAGCCCTGATTTGCCTTCCTCGTTGAGCTGCAGCAATAACTAAAGTATATTTGCTATCAACTTTTTCTAATAAGTGATCTATCGACGGTTTAATGAGCAAAAGTACCCACTCCTTTATTATCCTGGCTTTGTAATTTTTCTGCCCTTAAAATAGCTGCAACATCTTCACAGGCAGACTCTAGAACTGTATTAATTATAACATAATCAAATTTATTGACCATAGTCAGCTCCCACTTTGCTGTTTTTAACCGTCTTTGTATTTGATCTTCATTTTCGGTACCTCTCAGACGCAGACGACGTTCCAGCTCCTCAACACTCGGCGGCAGCAAAAAGATTAGGACCGCTTTTTCAAAATTCTCTTTTATCTGCAAAGCCCCTTGAACATCAATTTCCAGTAAAACGTCTTTACCCTGTTCTAAGGCCTGGCAGACAGGCTTTTTGGGAGTACCGTAATAGTAATCATGAACCATCGCCCACTCCAAGAGCTCCTCATTATCAATAAAGTGATTAAATTCCTTCTCAGAAATGAAATAATAGTCCTTACCTTCCACTTCACCTACCCGCGCCTTTCTGGTGGTTGCTGAAACTGAGTGTACCAGGTTACTAAATCTCTTCAGCAAAGTACATTTTATAGCTCCTTTACCCACACCAGAAGGTCCACAAAGAACCAACAAAATACCTTCTGACATTATGGCCTCCTAATCATTCAATATTTTGAACTTGCTCCCGTATTTTTTCTATAATAGACTTCATTTCAACTACCGAATTGCTGATCACAATGTCTGATGATTTGGAGCCAATAGTGTTAACCTCTCTATTCATTTCCTGCACCAGAAAGTCTAGCTTACGCCCGGCAGCTCCTCCCTTATGCAAAATATCTTTAAACTGTTTGATATGGCTTTTCAGTCTTACTACTTCTTCATCTATACTGGCCCGGTCAGCAAAATAGGCTACCTCATTACACAATTTATCTTGATTAAACTCAACATTTTTGTCTATCAACTGTTTAATTCTGTCATGTAGTTTAATCTGATACTCTTTCACCACTTCCGGAGAACGTTTGGCAACCGATTTACGATAAACCTCCAGCTCAGCTAATTGAGAAATCATGGCCTCAGTCAGTACTTTTGCTTCAGTCGAACGCATACTCGAAAACATGGTACAGGCTTTTTGAACCGCAGGCAACAGTTTAGCATTGATAAACTCCAAATCCTGCTCTGATTCCTGAAGAATAGTTACATCTGGCCTGCTGGCGATGAATTCAACGGAAGGATTCTTCTCAATATTAAACTCTCTGGCCAGTTCTGACAAGCGTTCAAAATATACTTTAGCCAGTTTCTTATCGATAATTAGCTCTTTATCTTCCTCCAGTCCTTTTTCATAGTGGATGTACACATCGACTCGTCCTCTTGAAATATATTTGGAGATCTCTTTCCGTATTCCTTCCTCTAATTGGAAGTACTCCCTTGGCAGACGTATCTTAATGTCTAAATAACGATGATTCACACCCTTTAATTCAATTGAAAAGCTTCTGTTTCCAATGTCAACTGTGCTACTGCCATATCCTGTCATGCTCTGTAACATATCATAACTCCCTGTTTTCAATATATGTTTGTCCAGTATTATATCATTACTTCGAAGTACTTTGCCAGCTAAATATTTATGTGGTGTTAAGTAAACCCGAAATACTTTATAATATTATTGACTTAAATTTATTTGCTAAACTTTTTATTGAGGAGAGATTATTTTGGCTATCGATGGCTTAAGCTTAAAATCTGTGGTTTCTGAACTGCAGCAAACTATAATCGGGGGTAAACTGCAAAAATCTTACCAGCCCCAAAAAGATGAGATTATTTTACAAATATATAATAAAAAAAATTACCGCTTGCTGATTAACTGTAATGCAGAGAACTATCGGCTTCACCTGACCTCACACACTTCGCCCAATCCATTGCAGGCACCTTTATTCTGTATGCTTTTAAGAAAGCATCTGGACAATGGGAGAATTATTAAAATTGAACAGCCTGATTTAGAGCGAGTAGTCAAAATCTATATCAGTAGCCGTGATGAACTGGGCAATCCGATTGAAAAGGTTTTAATCGCTGAACTAATGGGCAAGCACAGCAATATCATCCTGGCTCATGCTGCAAATCATAAAATAATCGATGCGGTAAAAAGAGTGCCGTATGGAGTAAGCAGCGTACGACAAATTTTACCCGGGTTTAGCTATCAGCTGCCTCCCACAACTAAATCCTCGATTTTTGAGCACGAGATCATTGATCTGCCAGACAATGATCTGGAAACAACACTGGTCAAAACGTTTACCGGCATCAGCCCGTTAATGGCCAGAGAATTAGTTTTTAGAAAACATACTTATCCCAATATTATTCGATATGTCACTGAAATGGTAGCAAATTGCGATTACCAGCCCAGTATTACCACCAGTGAATCAGGCAAGCAATGGTGTGGGGTTCTTCCCTATACCCATTTGTCTGCAAAATACAAACAGTTTGCCAGTATAAACGAGGCCTTAGATCACTACTTTATGAACAAAAATATGGCCAAAAATCTGCGCAATGCTAAACAGGGGTTAACCAAGATTATTAATAAAGTACTGACTAAAAATAAGCGGACCCTAAGCAAACAGCAAAAAGAGTTGTCGGCTGCCCAAAAAGCAGACCGGTATAAACGCAATGCGGACCTGATAAAAGCCAATCTATATCAAATTAAACCCAATGTCGATCAGGTCACTGTCGTAGATTATTATCACCCTGAAATGCCCAGGATTACGATCAAACTAGACCCCCAGCTGTCTCCCAGTAAAAACCTGACTACCCTATATAAAAAGTATGAAAAAGCACTTCGGGCTCAGGAAAATCTGGAAAAGCGCATTGATAAAAACAGTAAGGAGATCACCTATCTGGAGAGCCTTTTAGCTCTGGTGGACACCTCATTACAGGTATCTGATGTAGATCAGATTAAGGAAGAATTAATTGAGGAGGGCTATTACCAGCCGCCCAAGTCGTTAAAAGGCAGGAAAAACCCAAAACAAAACCAGGAAAGCTGGCCGCGTCGCTACATCTCAGCAGATAATTTTATTATTGAAGTCGGCAGGAATAATCGTCAAAATGATCATTTAACCTTAAAAAAGGCTGATAAAGAGGACTGCTGGCTGCATGCCAAAGATATTCCCGGAGCCCATGTAGTTATCAGAAACAAAGGTGCCAAGCTGCCAGATACAACCCTGCTGCAGGCTGCTAACCTGGCTGCCTATTTCAGTAAAGCCAGCAAGTCTGCCAATGTTCCAGTAGATTATACAACCGTAAAAAGGGTATTTAAGCAACGCGGTGCCCATCCCGGACAAGTCCTGTACACTCATCAGAAAACCATTTACGTAACACCAGATGCCAGCCTGCTTCCGGAATCAGCAGACCGAGATGGGCTTACTTCGTAATGCAATAGCTGAACGATTGCTGGAACGATTGCTTTAACTATTGCTGAACTATTGTTTTACTTGGATTACTGGCTTGCTTCCAAATAGTGGGATGGATTTACTGCGTAAACGGTTTGGGCTTGCCGTTCGGCAAGCGGGTTCCAGTAGGGTTTTTGCAATAGTTGGGCGATTGCTTTTCTGGTTGCTGACTCCTATATAGTTTAAATAAGCCCAATCACGACCTCGCTCAATGAAGTGTTGTTATCACAACATGAAGCATGCTTCGCAATATGAAGCGCCTCCGGCATGAAGTGTTACTCTCGTAACACGAATTATTCAGAGTAGAAAGAGTGAATAAACGACGAAACATAAGGCAATACCGTGGCTTTCAGAATTATGCTCAGATCAAGGAATAGAAGAAATTTTCTGCAAGGATAATACAACCAGTATATCTTTGAGAAAATTTCTTCGTATGACGCAGATATGGGTATGATTATGAAAGCCTCCGTGGAAAGAAGCTCCTAAACGACGAAACGCTGGGCATAACGTGGCTCACAGAATTGGTGCTAAATCAAGGAATAGAAAAAATCCGCTACAAAGATAATACGAGTAGTATATCTTTTAGCAGATTTTTACGTATGACGCCGAGTTAGCCCGATTATGTGAGCCTCCGTGGAAAGAAGCAATAACTAAATAGGTAGTTCGGGGTCCAGTTCCACCTCCCTACGATCGTCATCATCCTCATCAGGCAGCACCTGATTTAAGAGTATGCCGACAATAGCAGCCAGGCCCATACCGTCCAGCCCCAGCAGTTTGATGCCACTCAGGCCTAAGACCAGGACCACTGAAACAATGATCAGGTTGCGGGTTTTCATTAGATTCACCTGTTTTTCGATCAGGGTTCGCAGACCGACACTGGCTATCATTCCTAAAACCAGGATCAGAACGCCGCCCATTACTGCCATGGGGATAGTGCGGATAAATTCTCCGAACTTGGGAAGCAGGCTTAGTATCAGCACGATACCGGCAGCTGCCTCGACTACGATCGGATTATACACCTTTGTTAAAGCCAGAATACCGACATTTTCACCATAAGTGGTGTTCGGCGGCCCGCCTAACACCCCGGCTAACGCTGTTGCCAGGCCATCGCCCCATAAGGTCCGATGAATACCGGGGTCTTCAATGTAATCATGGCCCACGGTTCGGCTGATAGCCATCATATCTCCCAAATGCTCGATCATGGTCACTAACGCAACCGGAGCAACTATCAGGATTGCGTTGAGATTGAACTTCGGCAAAGTAAACACCGGTAAAGCTGGAGCCCATTGGGCCTTGACAACCTCACTGAAATCTATCATTTGGGGGCCAATACCGGTTTCTTGCATGATCAGGGCAAATATATACCCTGCTGCAATTCCACACAGCACTGGAATTACCTTAAAAAATCCTTTGGCATACATGCTGACTACGATCACTACTGCTAAAGTAAAAAATGCTGTTAAATAGTGCTGCTCTGAAAACTCTCTGGCCACTTCGGCTAGTTTGAGGCCAATAACCATAATCATCGGCCCGATAACTACAGGAGGTACAAATCTATGAATGATATCAGTACCAATTTGCTTGATCAGATAACCAATTGCCACATAGAGCAAGCCGGCAACTACACAGCCACCTAAAGCGGCAGCAGCTCCATATTCTGTAGAGGCAGCTATTATGGGCGCAATAAAAGCAAACGAAGAGCCTAAATACGCCGGCACTTTTCCTCCAGTGATAATATGAAATAATAATGTCCCCACAGCAGAGGTAAATAAGGCTACAGAAGGGTTAAGACCAGTCGCTAACGGTACAAATACAGTGGCGCCAAACATGGCAAAAACATGCTGCAAACCCAACGGCAACAGCCGCTTCAGGCTAATTTTATCTCTCATTATTCAATCCCCTATCTCTATTGCAGAATAACTACCTGCTCACAGTTGTCGAATTCACTGACTTGTACAGCTATAATTTCCTGGCGTGACGTAGGTACATTCTTACCCACATAATCAGCCCTGATCGGCAGTTCGCGGTGCCCGCGGTCTACTAAAACAGCCAACTGGATCGATTTAGGACGTCCCAGGTCGATTAAAGCATCCAGCGCCGATCTTACCGTTCTGCCGGTGTACAGTACATCGTCTACCAGAATCACAGTTTTATTTAATACTGAAAAATCAATCAGGGTACTGTTTACCTGAGCCTGGTCTTCAATACTGCTCAGATCATCACGATAAAGGGTTATATCCAGAATGCCGACTGGAACCTTAACACCCTCAATCCGTTTGATATGGGCGGCAATGCGTTCTGCCAAAGTGACCCCCCGGCGGCAAATACCGACGATCACAACATCGCAGACCCCCTTATTGCGCTCAATAATCTCATGTGAGATGCGCACCAGGGCCCGCTGCATGGCTCGTTCATCCATTAATTGAGTCTTGATATTCATGCCATATCCCTCCTATTACTGTTACATTCAAATACTACTTAGGTTGGCATTTAAAATGCCGGTGAATCTACTGCAATTCGAATTGCTAAATAAAACAGCTACCCCTAAGGGTAGCCCATTCTGATATGTCATTGCACTACCCTTTATGCCTCACTGGACATATTAAAGGATGATCATCAAAATTCTATCAAACTGCCAATATCGATGTCAATACCAGCCGCTGCTGACAGATCGACCAGCAATGCCATTCTAGCTGCTGGCGGCAGGCAGGTCAGTTTTATTTCTTTTTGCAGCCGGGGATGAATAAAACTTAATTTTGCAGCATGAAGCCATTGCCCTGAATCGCATAAATTTTTATTGGCCGATCCGTATAATGGATCGCCAACCACAGGATGCCCAATATGTTTTAGATGCACCCTGATTTGATGGGTTCTGCCAGTGCCGAGCTTGAGCTCAACCAGTGAGTAAGCTTTGAACTCAGCTAAAGTCTGATAAGCTGTAACTGCCGGTTTGCCTCTCTGCTGTAAAACACTCATTTTTAAGCGATTAGTACGGCTTCTGCCGATTAGGGTGTTAATAATTCCTTTTTGAGGAGTCAAGTGCCCCTGAACTATAGCCCAATAATGTCGTGAAACCAGCCGCTGTTTCAACTGAGCACTTAACGAGGCATGAGCAAAATCATTCTTGGCTACAATAATCAGTCCGCTGGTATCTTTGTCTAAACGGTGTACAATACCAGGCCTTAAAACCCCGTTAATGCCAGATAAATCCTGGCAATGGTAGAGCAGGGCATTGACCAGGGTGCCGGAAAAATGGCCTGGCGCCGGGTGAACAACCATATTTGCAGGTTTGTTGACTACAACCAGATCCTTATCTTCATAAGCAATATCCAGCTCAATATCTTCTGCTGCTAATTTCAACTCAACCAGTTCGGGAATCTCCACTGTTATTTTTTGCGATGCTTTCACTTTTGCGCCGGCTTTACCAGCCAGCTGCCGGTCAATCCGAACCCGGCCCTCCTCTATCAACTGCTGAACTCGAGAACGGCTGAGCTCTGAGTTTTTGGTAATGTAGGTATCCAGGCGTTGTTTAGCTGCTGCACTGTCTACTGTTAACTCCAATACTGTTTCAGTCATTTATTTACCTGCCTCGGGAATCTGCCATAGTTGCCAGGCCAGTAAAAAAGAGCCGATCACCACTACACTGTCTGCTATATTAAATACTGGGAAAAAATGAAAATCAATAAAGTCAATGACGTACGCAAACCGTATTCGATCGTAAAAATTGCCGAGTGCCCCGCCCAGGATCATTCCAACAATTACAGTTGAAAAAGTAGTTCGGGGAATTATTTTATAATATATATAAATTATGATTCCGATTAATACCACTGTTGAAGCTATTATAAACAGCCTTTTACCTTGTAAAATACTAAATGCCGCGCCAAAGTTGCGGACATGAGTAAAAGACATCAATCTGCCCAGGATTGGCCTGGTTTCATGCAGTGCGTAGTTATTGCTGATCATTATTTTAGTAGCTCTGTCAGCTGCCCAAATCAGGAAAGCAACGATATAAATCATATTTATACTAACCTGATAAGATATCGTTGCAGCATATTTATAAGAAACAGTACAATCAGCGGGGCAAAATCCAAATACATGTTGCCAACCAAGACCGGTTTAATTACTTTTTGCACCGGTTTTAAAATTACATCAGTTATCCTGTAGACAAAGACTATAATCTGATGAGGCCTTCTACCCTGATTCCCCTGATTGACAAAAGAAAACAGTATTCTAACCAATAATAGAAATGAATATGCATCTAAAATAAAATTTAGTGTTGTGATAATCATTATCCTGTCACTCCTTAAGTATTTTACCCAAAAATAGCTGTACCCACTCTGATTATCGTGGCTCCTTCTTCGATAGCAACCTGATAATCGCCGCTCATGCCCATTGACAGTTCAGATAAACCTATATTTCGGGGTACCTTGTGTTGTAAACGTGCTCTCAACTGAGCCAACTCTCTGAAAACAACTCTCACCTGCTCCGGATTACGGCAATAAGGTGCCATTGTCATCAAACCCTCAACCCTAAGATTGGTGTAATCACTGACAGCCACACAAAAGTCATAAGCTTCTTCACAAGCCAGTCCTGACTTGGAGGCCTCTTTTGCTACGTTAACCTGGACCAGAACCGGCACAACTATCCCCTTTTGCCGGGCCCTTTTGTCGATTTCCTCAGCTAAGGAAAGCCGATCCAGGCTATGTAGCAGTTTTATCTTATCGACAATATATTTTACCTTGTTCGTTTGCAGACTGCCTACCATATGCCAATTAAAATCGGGCAACTGCTCGAGTTTATTGCGGAGTTCCTGGACTCTGTTCTCACCAAAATTCTTTATTCCATGAGCATAGGCTGCTTCTATCTCGGTTACAGATCTGGTTTTTGATACGGCTACTAAAGATATGTCGCTCGGCTTTCTTCCACTTTTAATTGCAGATTGACGAATATTTTCTCTGACCTGCCGTATTCTTTCCTGCACTATTTTACCTCCTCACCTGTGAAACATCGGCAATAATTTCAGCAGTGTCTGCCAACTGCTCAATTAAGACTGTATCAATTAACTCCCTTAAAACTCTCACCTCAGTTTTCTCTGCCGTTCGACCATTTTTCAGGTAAACATAAGCTTTTTCACTTTCATATTCAATAGCTGATATCGGCAGTTCCATACATTCGATTTCTTCAGTCGCTAGTTCTACTGTAGTAAACCTTTCGAACAGCTCTGGAACTTCCTCTATTTCAAAATAAAAGTACAAGTCTCTTTTTTCCTGATTATGGTACAGGTAGGCAGCCTGATATGTTTCTTCAGCAATTTTAATCTCAAATTCTGTTGCCTTCAGAAATATATCACTTTTTTTCTGTGGTACATTAACAATCAGCCACCACTTATCTTTCCGAATCAGTTTGACAATGTTTTGTCCCACTGTCACAGAACTATCCTCATCAAAGCTGCTGATCTGCAGCCTTTCATCAAACCAGTTGTAGTCCTCCAATGGAAAGCCTTCTGGATTCAAGGTTTGATCCAGATTGTCAAGCTGATAACTGACCATCCCGTTGAAACTGGCAGTAATCTCTTGCAGGCAATGTTCATAATCAGCTTCAGCTACTGCTAACTGTTCTTTCAGATCCAGGTATCGTTGCTGATCTTGATTACTTGCTTCCTGCGTTATGTAATAATCCTTTACCAGTGAATCTAAATCAGCAAAGGATTTGCTCATACCCTTTTCATCTCTGAAGCTGCGGTAGAGGCTGTAATTGTAAATCAGGGTGCGCAACTGATTACGAATAGCCTCCGTCTCACCGGTAATAACCTCGTTCCCTTCGCCGTCATTTTGGATAGTGTATTTTCCTAATTCAGACTTTATATCATCGATTTGCTGCTGCAGTTCAGTGGACTGCAGTTCATCAATTACCGTAGCTATAACTTGTCCAGATTTAACAGGCTCTCCGTGGCTGATGCTTTGGTGAAGCAGTCCGCCTTCAGGCGCTGGTATCAGTTCGGCATTATAAATGACCGCCGCTTCAAACTCCTGCCTGTCCCCCCAAATGGAAGCCTGGACATTGATTACCGGTTGGTAAAAAAACTGCCGCCAAACTATAAAGGACACTGTGCCCAGCAGCATAATACTTAAAAGAATCAGCAAAAATATTAATTTTGACTTGCGCCTTTTTCTTTTGTTGCGTCTAGGGCGATAAGATGTCACCCTTGATTTTCTCCTCATTCATCTTCCTCGTTATTCTTTTATTATGATTGCCCCTAAAGGAATTTTATACATGACATGCGCTACAGGTATGTTAGCCTGCCATTTACCAAAATTTTGGTATTATTGATTGGAATCCGCTTGCTTACGCCTCAATAATTGATCTAACTCTTCTTTAAACCGCTCCAAATCGGCAAACTCCCGATAAACACTGGCAAACCGGACATAAGCAACTTCATCTACCTCATAAAGCTCGTCCATTACTGCCTCGCCGACCAGGTTAGATGATATTTCTTCCATCATTGAATTCCTTATTTTAAGTTCAACCTTGCTTGCTATTTCTTCAATTGTGGCAATAGAAACTGGACGTTTCTCGCAGGCCTTAATTAAACCGTGAATAATTTTATTACGGTTAAAGGATTCACGACGTCCATCGTTTTTTATTATGATCACTGGAAGTTCATAGACTCTCTCATATGTAGTAAATCTCTTTCCACATTCCAGACACTCCCGCCTGCGGCGAACAGATTGCCGATCATCGGTCGTTCTGCTATCTATTACCTTTGTCTCTATAAATTGACAAAATGGACAACGCATCAAAGCCCCTCTTTTCCTTGGCTGTTATTGAATATTATAAAGTTTTTATTTTTGGTTGTCCATCATTCTGCATTATCATTATGATCATTACCGCGATTTATCAGTACAGCATCCTTTCCGATTTTTGCTATGCTGTGCCAAGGCACAATTTTATCCTGTTCCTTTCCAAAAAAAGACATAAAGCTGTTTTCCGAACCTACAACCAAACCAGTAATAAAGCCCGTTTTAAAATCGACATCTAAGTCTATTACATTTCCCAGACGTTCTCCACTGTGGATATCAATGACCACCTGTGACCTTAAAGATGACAGTTTCATAATCACACTTCCATTCCCTAAAATAAAAAAACCGGAATCCTCCGGTTTAAATATATTACAGTAAGAGCTAAAACATTAAAGTATCCTGATAATTATTGCTATATTTTTTTCTGTTTTGCTTCAACCATTCCACAAATTTGAGCTTTAATTCTATCTTATCCTGATCATTAACCTGGCTAACTGTATTTTTTGTCAAACACTGATCGGGATAAGCTATACACCACCAGTTTTGCCCTTTACCTTCACCAATAATAATGTTTAAAGTCAGATACTTGCCGGCCGGTAGAGAAAAACCTATTTCCTGATACATTTTTGCTGGTAGATTTGCTGGGCCCAGGGCAATCGCTATTGGCTGCGAAACACCCGAGCTACTTAATGCTTTTTGCGACAGATGTTTTATTTTGCCCAGTCGATTAGCCAAAAAACTGACAGCATCTGCAGTACCAAGTTTGCTAATCTGCTGTTGGCCAAGCCAATCAGCCACTTCCTGGCGAACTGCCAGTTTAGCCTGTCCTGCCTCTGGCGACATGTTAGCTGCCACAATATGTAATCTAATGATCTGGTCATTAATCTTAAGCTTTTCAGATGCACCAGCTAACACCCCTGAAAAGATTATCAGTAAACAACAGGCAATAATTTTTAGCTTCATAAACTCCTCACACACTTATAAATTTTTTCATTCTGTTTAAGGCATTTTTCTCCAGTCGGGAAACCTGAGCCTGAGAAATGCCGATTTCTTCTGCAACCTCCATTTGTGTTTTACCAGCAAAGAAACGCATCTTAAGTATTTTTTTCTCCCGTTCATTTAACTTTTGTAAAGCTTCTCTGATGGCAATGCCTTCAATCCAGGTTATGTCTTTTGATTTTTCATCACTGATTTGATCCATGATAAAAATCGGATCACCGCCATCCTGATAAATGGGATCAAAGAGAGATACCGGTTCCTGAATAGCATCCAGCGCTAAAGTTATCTGTTCGGGTTTGACCTCCAGCACCTCTGAAATCTCTTCAATAGTAGGTTCTCTTCTGTTTTGAGTAACAAGTTTATCTCTGATCTGTAAAGCCTTGTAAGCTATGTCACGCAGTGACCTGCTTACTCGTATCACATTGTTATCTCTTAGGTATCTTCTAATTTCACCGATGATCATCGGAACGGCATAGGTAGAAAACCGTACATTTTGCGATAAATCAAAATTATCTATGGCTTTGATTAAACCAATACACCCAACTTGAAACAAATCATCCGGGTTCTCTCCTCTATTGCCAAATCTCTGGATAACACTTAATACAAGTCTCAAGTTGCAAGTTACTAGCTTTTCTCGGTTCTCTTCTTTTCCACTTTGCAATTCTATAAAGAGTTTTTTCATTTCTTTATTACTCAATACTGGCAGTTCAGATGTATTAACACTAGTAATCTCAACTTTATTCAGATGCATAGCAATCCTCACTCTCTCAACAATTGTTATAAGTATTGCCGTCAATATTTAGAGATATACCAAAAAAAAAGCAACCTGCCAGGCTGCTTTTAAAAAATTTGGAATCAACCAAATAGTTGATTCCAATATACATTATATTCCATTACAGTAAATGTTATATATACACAAGGTTTTTAATAATAATTTTAGCCAAGCCTCATTGCCCGGATCATTATTGATTAATTATTTTTATTTAGGTAACTATTTGGCGTTTATAAAGACACAGACTACCCAACATGCGCTATTATCCTATTTTCTCCATTTCCTGTTTTAACCGTTTAATAATTCTTTTTTCTAAACGGGAAACATAGGACTGGGAGATTCCCAATTGGTCGGCAACCTCTTTTTGGGTTGCACAATTGACCCTGTTTATGCCATATCGAAGTTCAATTATAATCCTTTCGCGCAGTTTCAAAGAAGTTAAAGCTTTCTCCAGTAATTTTAAATCCACTTCGTTTTCCAGGTTTTTATAAACTAAATCTCCTTCTGTACCCACCAGTACATCTGACAGCAACAGTTCATTTCCATCCCAGTCTACGTTTAGAGGCTCGTCAAGTGAGATCTCATATCTGCGCTTGTTATTACGGCGTAACAGCATTAATATCTCATTTTCAATACATCTTGAGGCATAAGTTGCCAGCTTAATTCTTTTAGTCACGTCAAAGGTATTAACAGCTTTGATCAAGCCAATTGAACCAATTGAAACAAGATCGTCTATTGGTATCCCAGTATTGTCAAACTTCCGAGCAATGTAAACAACCAGTCTTAGATTTCGCTCGATCAGAGTGCGCTGAACAGAGGTATCGCCCAACTCCAGTTTTTTTAACAAGGCACTCTCTTCTTCCGCTGATAACGGCGGAGGCAAGGTCTCAGCTCCACTGATATATCCAATAAACTGAGGATTGATTTTGGCAATGGCCTTGATAATATAAAGCCTAAAATTTCTATAACATTCTCTTAACCACTTCAGTAGATCCATTTTGTAATCCCTCTCTTGCTTCAATTATTATTGACTTATATACAACTGGATGCAATAGCCCCTCGATCTCAGGACGATTAAAGAATTTATTTGGTGCTAAAGCGATAACTGCCGGACTTCCACGATACAGTCTATTCTGGTAGGAGTATTCAATACTGTCAGGCTTGATGGCTGGTAAAATACTCACTTCGGAACCCACTGTCTGATATGGTATGATGTTTCCGTACTTTTCCCATAGCCTCTCCTGCTCAGCTGATAACATCCCATAGTCCTGTATCTGGCATGCTGTGCCGTAAAGCTCACCAAATCCCTGTTCCAACAGCACCTCTCTGTTGATAACAATTACCGGGGCCTTATTAAATGTATTAGCCAGATTATTTCCAGTATCTAAAACGGTCTTAACCTGAAGTTTCTTGCTGCCAATACTGGCAGATACAGTAATCGAGGTCGCAGAGACCCATTCCTTAAATACTAAATAATTCTTGCTAATCCATTTTATTAACAGTAAAAAAGGTAATAAAAAAAACAGAGTCCATTCTGAACGATCAGTTACTATAAAGTAATCTTTTAGTACATAGGTTCTAGTTATTTGAGGACTGACAAATGATAGCAGGCCGGATATGACGGCAGCAATTATAAAAAAGCTGATTACGGTTTGGGCATATAAAACCATATTGTTATTGGGGGTGACTGCTTTAATCATAGCCAGGGCTACTATCACTTTTGTAACAACACTTTTGGCAATAACATTGTCAGTGATAATAACTACTAAAGCATATACTGCTCCCAACAGGCCAGCTAAGACAATGCGCCATATAATCCTTTTGGCACCTGTTACCTGCAAAGCCAAATAGATAGCAAAGCAATTTACCATCATATTCTGGATAACAAATACATCAACATATAACCACAATGAACCCCCCACCTTTTTTTATTTAAGTATATTATTTTTTTGATGCAATATTTGTCTTAACATGACATGATTTTTGTTTAAAATAAAAAAATGAATATCCCTTTCTCAGAAAGCAAAAAACCTAATAACTGAGCAGCAGCTCACGTATTAGGCTGAATATGTTAAAGGATATCCATTGTTTAATATTATCATTAAATAATTGTTTTTGTCAGGGCATTATACCCCAGCAGCTTACATCTCTTAATCAGGAGTCTTCTTCCAGGCTGCTGTCCCTTTTTCCAGAGGATTCCTGTTCATCACGCTGAAAAGGATTGCGCCGCATACTTCGCATATCTCGGCGGTTATAGGCAGGCACACTTAGATTACTGTCATGTCCCCTTTTTTTTGAATAGGCTGCTACCTCATTTTCTTTTTCTTCAGATAAAGGAAACGGCTTTATCGACCAGGGGTTTTTCTTACGAGGATTAGAACCAGGGCCACGCTTGTTTGACTTTGTCGCATCATCAAAACCGGTGGCGATTGCCGTTATCCTGACCTCATCACCTAAACTATCATCTATAGTCGCTCCAAAGATAACATTGGCATTGGGGTCAACCGATGTATAAATAATTTCCATAGCATCATTAATTTCAAACAGGGTCAAATCCGCACTGCCGGTAATACTGACCAGAACATCAGTAGCCCCTTCAATAGATATTTCTAAGATAGGGCTTGAAATGGCCATTTTAGCTGCGTCGCCGGCTCTCCCGTCACCATTGCACTGACCTATCCCCATCATTGCTGTGCCTTTACCCTGCATGATTGTTTTAACATCTGCAAAGTCCAAATTTATCAATCCCGGTACTGCGATTAAATCAGATATACCTTGTACACCTTTGTGCAGTACATCATCAGCAACTCTGAACGCATCAATAAATGATGCCTTTTGGCCAACATACTGCAACAGCCGATTATTAGGGATCGTAATAATCGTGTCTACCGCTTCTTTGAGTTTGGAAATACCGTTTTCAGCGATATTCATTCGCTGACGTCCCTCAAAAGTAAAGGGCTTGGTGACGACTGCCACAGTCAGAGCGCCTATTTCTTTGGCAGCTGCCGCAATAACTGGAGCAGCACCAGTTCCGGTACCACCGCCCATACCTGCAGTAATAAAAACCATATCAGCGCCCATCAGCTCTTTTTTAATGGATTCTATACTCTCTTTAGCAGCCTCTTCACCAATACTTGGCCTTGCTCCAGCGCCCAGGCCCCTGGTTAATTTTTCTCCTATTTGCAGTTTAAGAGGAGCCCTGTTATTCAATAATGCTTGAGCATCAGTATTTACAGCAATAAACTCAACATTACGCACGCCAGATTCTATCATGCGGTTTACTGCATTACCGCCGCCCCCACCAACACCTATTACTTTGATACAAGCAATACTCGAATTGAAGTCCATTTCTAACAAATTCTACGCCTCCTCAACTGCTATTCCATTTCAAATAAGTCTTTAAACCAACGCCAGATACCACCGATTGCTCTTTTACCCTGTCTATCTCTTGAGTCATATTCAACATAGTTAAAATTGTGATGATAGACGTAATTAATAATGCCTTTGGCAATAATAAAAGACTGATCATCAGTGTTATCATAAGCATAACGAACGTTTGCATACAGACACTCACTGGCAAACTCCGCAAAACCAGGCATTGAACTAACTCCACCTAATACCTTAATGCCTGCTGGTGGCGGCTCTTTAAAACCAATGCGGACTATCTCATCAATGGCCATATCAAATACCTCGGCCAACCGGAAGCTGATAATATCTTTGATAAGCTTACGGTTAATCGGCTCATTGTAATCAAAGCCATAGTCGCCAACCTCCAGCTCCATATCAACTACTTCATCATCTTCTTCATTAGCCAGGTCCACAAATCTAAACTTTAACTCTTCAGCTTGACGCTGGGGAATTTTTAATACGGTCGCCAGATCAGCTGTAATATGATTGCCTCCAATGGGTATACTGACAGTTTCTAACAGTGTTCCATGATTGAAATAGCTTAATTCCGTTGTTCCCGCTCCAATGTCTAATAGAATAACCCCTACTTCTTTTTCAGCTTCCTTCAAAACCTCATTGGCACATGCCAAAGGATTCAGAATAAACTGAAACAATTCATAGCCGGCTTCTTCCAGGCATCTGGAGATATTTTGCTCAACACTGCGATCTAAAGCTATCAACATCGCCTCTACTTCCAGCCTCACTCCGGCCATACCTACCGGACGCTGAATGCCAGTTTTATTATCAATCTTAAACTGACAGGGAATGATATCAATTATTTTTTTCTCAGGAGGAATAGCCACTACCTGGGCAGCATGCAAAACCCTCTCGACATCTTCTTCTAAAACAATTCTCTCTTTCCCGCTGACGGCAACGGCGCCACTATTATGTATGATTGAAACATGCTGCACAGGCAGTCCTACGTAAAATCCTTCAACCTGAACTCCTGCCATTCTCTCAGCATATTCCGCCGCTTCTCTGATAGATGTGGCGACATCGTCAATATCAATAATATCGCTTTTATCTACCCCTGAGCTGGCCACCTGGGCATACCCGATTATATTTACTCTCTCATTATCTGGATCTATTTCACCGATGACTACCTTAACCTCAGAAGTCCCAATATCTAGACCGGCTATTATTTCCCTTCTGCTCATCCAAGTCCCTCCTGAAAGCAATATCTATACCGTATTAATGACTATAATTTCAACTATAATAACACAGATTCCTGCCTGGAAACACTCTGATTACTGATAATTTAGTTATAATTTCCGAAATACAGCATATATCCCGCTTAAATCTAAAAAACCACTTTTCTCATCTGGAATGTTTTTCAAAATTTCAGGCAGCATCTTTAATCTGACATGATCAAATTCGTTGATATTACCTAAACTGATCTCCAATCCTCCTACAGTAATTAACGACATCTGATCCCGATACCAATATATTTCTGAGAGTTGAAGCATAAAGTTATCGGGGATATTTTCATAAACTTTTTTTACCTTTTGCCACTGCTCCTCACTCATTATGCTGCTGTTGGTCTCCACCTCATCAAGCACATAGCCATTGAGAATGGGCAGATTAATACTTGAAAAATCATTCCTGACATCCAGAGCAACCCCATCATCACTGACCAAAATGAAATTATTATGATATGGAATTGCTAAGCAGGGAACTCTCTCTTCAATGGTTATTGTTACAGATGTTGGCCATTCTTTTAATACCTCAGCTTTTTTAATCCAGGGATTTGCCTCCAGCAGTCTAACTGCCTGTTTACACGACAGGGTTATCAGAGATTCACCCCTGACTATACCGGAGCTTTTAAAGACTTCGCTTTCTGATAAGTAAGCTTGTCCACTTACAGATACCCCATGAACCACAAAAAAAAGTGGTTTAAAAACTATCTGCAGAGCAAATATTGTCAGCAAAAAAATTATAGCTATAAATACTGTAATTCTTAATCTTTCCCTGAAAAAGGCTTTCATCTTTTGCTCTCCTTACTTTCTCTCAATATGCGCTCCAAGTTCCCTAAGTTTTTTCTCTATTGAGGCATAGCCGCGGTCAATATGATGGATATCTTCTACGACAGTTGTGCCATCAGCTGCCAGACCTGCCAGTATTAAGGCTGCTCCAGCCCTTAAATCTGTAGCTTTTACAACTGAACTCGTTAATGGTGTTTTTCCGGCTACAACAGCTGTTCTCCTGTTAATTTTGATCTGAGCTCCCATTTTACTCAACTCTTTGACATGGTTGAATCTACCGTCAAAAATACCTTCGATTATCATACCTGTTCCTTCAGCCTGTGTCATCGCAACCATCATTGGCGACTGCAAATCCGTTGGAAATCCCGGATAAGGTGAGGTCCTGATCTGGCTAACCTGCCTGAGTTTTTGGGGAGCTCTGACGGTAATAAAATCATTACCATACCTGATATCAAGCCCCATCTGCCTTCCCTTAAAAATCAGGGAGACCAGGTGGGCAGGATTGGTGTTGACCAGATCTATTTCACCAGATGTAATCGCCGTTGCCAGCAGATAAGTGCCGGTAACAATTCGATCTGGCAGTACATTATGTTCGACCTGGTGGAGAGTACGTACTCCCTCAATGACCAGCGTATCGGTACCTGCACCTTTGATATTGGCCCCAGCTGCATTTAAAAACACTTGCAAATCAACAATTTCAGGTTCTTTAGCCGCATTATGTATAACTGTCTCCCCTTGAGCTTTTACTGCAGCCAGCATAATATTCTCAGTGGCACCTACGCTGGGAAAATCCAAAAATATCTCTGTCCCAACTAATCTGGCTGCCCTGGCCTCAATATACCCATGCTTCTCTTCAATTTCTGCTCCTAATGCTCTCAATCCCATTAAATGCAAATCAATAGGACGAGATCCAATATTACACCCGCCCGGGTAAGAAACCCTGGCTGCACCACAACAGCCAAGTAAAGCACCCATTAGAAAAATTGACGATCTCATTTCACTCATCAAGTTGTCTGGTACTGCATGACTGTATAAACTGCTAGTATCAAGTATAAAGCTATTTTTATCTGCAATAATCTCCACACCAAGAGACTGTAAAATATTACACATGGTATGAACATCAGATAAATCAGGTACTTTGTGTAGTATTACTGGTCCGTTAACTAACAAACTTGCCCCTAAAATAGGCAGTATTGCATTTTTTGCGCCGTCAATATGTAGTGCCCCCCTCAACGGGTAACCCCCGGCAACAAAGAAACGCTCCATGGCGACACCCCCGCTTATCATGTGCTCTATATTTTATGCACAGTAAAATAGAGGTGTGAATCAGACTCTGATATAGCGTGAAATGTTAAGTAAAATACCTATTGATGTCATTGAAATAAATAGCGATGACCCTCCTGAGCTGATAAATGGCAAGGTCATACCGGTTACTGGTATAGTAGCAGTGACTACCAGGATATTTATGGAGGCCTGAATGGTAATCATTAAAGTTATTCCTGCCGCCAGCAGCATGCCGAATGTATCTGGCGCCCGCATAGCTATTCTAAAGCCCCTTATAGCCAATACAATAAAGGCTAAGACCACCAGAGCTGTAGCTATAAACCCCAGCTCCTCCCCGATAATGCTCAAAATAAAGTCCGTATGCCTTTCCGGTAGATACAGCAGTTTCTGGCGACTGTTTCCCAGGCCTAAGCCAATTAACCCCCCCGGCCCTAAAGCATACAGAGCCTGAATTATTTGATAGCCAGCATTTGAAGGGTCCGCCCAAGGGTCAAGAAAAGTTAAAAATCTTCTCATCCGATACGGCTTAAATGCGATAGCTGCAACTATTATCCCGGCACCACTGACTATCAAACCCATCATATGAGGCACTGTCAGACCGGCAACAAAGAGCATACCAAATCCAGTAAACGCGACAATAACGGACGTCCCCAAATCAGGTTGCACCAGAATTAGAACACTGGCCAGGCCGATAATCATCAGGGCTGGTAATACGCCCTGTTTAAAGCTGCTGATCTTTTTTCCTTTGCGCTCAAGCAGCCAGGCTAAGATTATTACAATACATATTTTACTCAATTCACTGGGCTGAAATCTGGTAATACCGAGGCTTATCCATCTACGGGCATCATTAATCTTTACTCCGATACCCGGTATCAGGACGAGTATTAAAGTTGAGAAACAGATCATTGCGATTAATGGTATTAAATCTTTATATTTCCAATACTTGATTCTTGTCGTCATCTGCATCCCGATAAATCCCAGCACTGCCCAGGCCAACTGGCGTTTGAAAAAATGAAACTGGTCTCCAAAATTAATATCAGCGAAAAAAGAACTGGAACTATACACCATGATAACACCGAATACTACCAGTGCTAATGTTATAAACATAATCGTCTTATCTGGAGCCTGGTTTGTTGATCGCATAAAACAGCCTCCTTAAATCGTATATATATAGCTCAATAATCCAATTAATCCGAACAAGGCGCTGACCATCCAAAACGACCAAACAACCTGTGGTTCTGTCCAGCCAGATAGGCTAAAATGATGATGCAGCGGTGCCATTTTAAATATTCTTTGGCCTGAGGTCAGCTTAAAATAGGAAACCTGCAAAATAACAGAAATTGTTTCAATTACATATACAGCACCAATAATAACCAAGACCAGTTCTGTTTTGGTCAGGATAGCTATCGCAGTTAAAGCTCCCCCTAATCCTAATGAGCCGGTATCTCCCATGAAAACCCTGGCCGGGTAGTAATTATAAACTAAATAACCTACTAACGACCCAAGGACAATAGCGATTATCAGAGCTAAGCCTGTGTTACCGGCAATTATGCTGACAAATAAGTAACTCCAGCAGCTGGCAATCATACAGCCCGACAACAGTCCATCCATCCCGTCAGTCAGATTGACTGCATTGGAAAAGCCAACTGAAATAAACAGCAGGAATGGTATATAGGCATACCCTAAGGTTATACCCCAGCGAGTAAATGGAATTGACAGGCTGGTATCCAACTGCTGGCCGTAAAATATCAACAGATAGATTAAAAATATCACGCTCTGTCCCAGCAGTTTATGACGAGCCCGCAGTCCCAGAGACTGCTTTTTTACTACCTTTAAATAATCATCCATAAAACCGATCGAGGCATAGCCAAGGAAATAAACTAAAAAGGCAAATACTACTCTCCAATCGCATAAGTCCAAAATCCAAGTTAATATGCTGAGTAAAGTAACGGGAATAATAAAGATAATACCACCCATTAACGGAGTGCCTGCTTTTTGCTGATGCTCGGAAGAAAGTTCCTCTTGAATTGTTGCCCCTGCTTTTAATCTTTTTAAAGCCTTAATCGTTAAAGGGCCGATAACCAAAGCTATCGCCAGGGAAGAACCTCCCAGAAGTAATAATCGCCTTAACATAATCTAATTTCCTTTGCAGAAGTCATGTACTATTTGCTCCATCCCTAATCCCCGTGAACCCTTGATCAAGACAACATCATGTTCCTCAACCTGATTCACCATAATACTGAGAACATCACTATTGCTCATGGCATAAAATACTGTAATCTGTTGCCCTGGCATTTCAGATGCCCCTTGTCCAATATATGCAGCTAACCGCCCATTGCATATTAAAATATCAACATTATATTTTTTTATTTCTCTTCCGACCAGCAGGTGCAGGTCTTTTTCCTGGCTGCCCAGCTCTCTCATATCCCCCAGAACAGCAATCCTGCGTCCCTGACAGGGGTGGAATTTGAGTAGTTCCAGCATGGTTCTGATCGAATCAGGGTTGGAATTATAGGTGTCGTCAATTATTTTTGCGCCCCGGCATTCTCGCAGATACTGCCGGCCTTTTATCGTTTGATATGAGGCAATGCCGTTTAAAATTTCTGCCCAGGACATCCCCAGATAGCGCCCTAAAGTTATGCCGACCAGCGAGTTATAAACCTGGTGTTTACCGGCAACGGGCAGATTGACCCGGACCTGGTCTGCTCCTGTTTTAACGGTATAGCTGTAATAGCCAGTTTCATTAACAGTCAGATCCACTGCCTGAAAATCACAGCCTGGCGTCTGCCCAAAGAACAGAGTTTCTCCCGAATAATTTTCACTTAGCCAACGACACCACTTATCATCGCCATTTAAAACCGCCAAGCCGCCATCCTTGAGGCCCTCTAATATCTCACCTTTAGCCAGTGCCAGGTTTTCCTGGGTACCCAACAGCTCTAAATGCACCTGGCCGATATTGGTTATAACAGCTATATCTGGAGGAGCAATGTTCACTAATTCAGCGATCTGTCCTCGGCCTCGCATGCCCATTTCCAAAACAGCAATTTGATCATCATCACTTAAAGAATACAGGGCCATTGGCAGGCCGGACTCGCTGTTCAAATTCCCTTTAGTTTTAAAGGTCTCGTATTTCTGAGCCAAGATCGAAGCTATCATCTCTTTAGTGCTGGTCTTACCGGTACTGCCGGTAACCGCTATGACCTGAGGGTTTACTCTTTGCAGGGCTGTAATTCCCAAACTCTGTAAGGCAGTCAGAGGATCGTCAACAATAATTAGAGTTCCTTGTGGCAAATTGACTGCTTTCCTGGCAGCTAAAGCGGCCACAGCCCCATTCCTGAAGGCATCTGCAATAAACTGATGGCCATCAACATTCTCCCCAACCAAAGGAACAAATAAATCGCCGAACTTTACTTTCCGCGAATCGACGGCAAGACCCTCTACTATTATATCGGATACTCCTAAAATTTTTCCACTAACAATATCTGCTATTTCCGTAATGCTCCATTGTTGCACTTACTATTCACCTCACTAAGCTTCTGTTCCGCTATTAGTTTATCATCGAAGGGCAAAACCTCCTCACCAATAATCTGATAAGTTTCATGCCCTTTTCCGGCGATTAAGATTACATCACCTGGCTGGGCCAAGGTTATTGATCTTTCAATTGCTGTTTTGCGGTCAACTTCCACCTCAAAAGCAGACCGGCGATGATTGATCCCGGCACAGATATCATCAATAATTGCCAACGGGTCCTCGGTTCGGGGATTGTCTGAAGTTATTATGGCAAAATCTGCATACTCCAGCGCTATCCTTCCCATCAGGGGACGCTTTTCCCTGTCACGGTCTCCTCCGCAGCCAAAGACTACTATCAACCTGTTTTTAGAAATAGATCGAGCAGTTTTCAGCACATTGGCCAAAGCATCAGGGGAGTGGGCAAAATCTACTATCACTGTGAAGTCACTGCTACTCAGAGATGCAAACCGGCCAGGTACCGGCTCGAAGGTGGCTATGGCCTTAACTATATCAGTGGGAGCCAGCCCCAATGTTACGGCTATACCAAAAGCCAAAAGCATATTGTAAACGTTAAATTTACCGATCAGCTTGCTTTTAACCTGGTAATCAATGTTACGATAATGCAAGGTGAATTCCGTGCCTTTACTGCCCATTTTCATACCTGTAATATAGATACCATCTGCCAACATCTGATTACAGCTGTAATACAAGACTGGTACATCGGCATGCGAGGCCATATATTTGCCCTGTTGATCATCGCTGTTAATTACTACTCCCAGCTCTGCCTTTTGGAACAGCTGGCCTTTAGCCTGTTTATAGTTCTCCATAGTACCATGGTAATCAAGGTGATCCTGAGTCAGGTTAGTGAATCCGGCTACCTGAAAGACAACATTGTCCACCCGATGCAAAGCTAAAGCGTGGGAGGAGACTTCCATTACAACATATCTGCAGCCGTTCTTTTCCATTTTACTGAGATGCGACTGTAACTCCAGAGGCTGCGGTGTAGTCAGGTTTGCCGTTTCTATGGTCAAACCGTCATCTATCTCCACGGTGCCGATTAATCCGCATTTATTATTGGTTTCATTAAAGATATGTCTGACAATATAAGTCGTGGTGGTCTTGCCGTTTGTACCTGTTATTCCAATTACCTTAAGCTTGCTGCTGGGAAAACTATAATAGGCAGCGGCTAATTGAGATACTGCTGTTTTGGTGCAGGGCACGACGATTTGCGGAATATTGTAGCTCAAATAATGCTCGCAGACAATCGCTATGGCTCCATTGCGCATAGCGTCCTCAACAAAATCGTGGCCATTGTGCTTCTCCCCGATAATACAGGCAAATAAGTCGTTGGCTTCAGCCTTTCTGGAATCTACTGCTATCTTATCAATGTATAGGTCGGGGATAAAATTATATAATTCGTATTGTGGCAGAGTCTCTACCAGCTCAGATAACCTGACCATTTCATCCTCCTTTATGTCATTCAATAACTGAGTTATTCAACAACCTTATTTTTTCTCAAAAGTCACATTTACTACACTGAAACGCCGGACAACTTCTCCAGCCGGAGGGTCCTGCTTAACGGCAATACCGGAGCCTTCAATTTCAATTCGCAAACCTGACATACCCAGCTTATTGCCGGCATCTCTCATGGTTAACCCCACAATATCCGGAACCACAACATCAAGGCTGACCGGCTGATTGCTGGCCGACTCCGTTTTAATAATCACCTTTTGCCCCAGTTCCAACTCTATTCCCGGGGCCGGGGTTTGGGATACTACAACCCCATTGGCAATACCGTCGCGCTCGGATACAAAGCCGTGGGCCCATAATTGGGCGGCTGCCTTTTCAGCAGTTAATCCCAACACATCGGGAACAGCTACAATATTTGCCCCGCTCGGCTTGTCAGCAGTAATCTGAGTAGGTACATCCAGGTAACGCAAAATATCTTTCATCATTTCACCAAACAGCGGAGCAGCTACTCGACCACCGGTATGGCCATCAGTGCTTTTGGGATCCCTGATAGCTACATACAGCGCAATCTGAGGATCGTCGGCAGGAGCCAAACCAATAAACGAGGCCATGAATTTATTGCTGTAATAACCACCGCCAGGCTTGGGTATTTGCGCCGTACCGGTTTTACCACCGATTCGATACCCCTCAACATAGGCGTTGCCGCCTGTGCCATCGGTTACTACGCTTTCTAACAACCGGCAAATATGCTGCGCTGTCTCCGAACTGACTACCTGCTTTTTATTAGAGTCTTCAAAAGTGTATACCAGCTGATCATCTTTGTCAGTTATGCTTTTGACTAGATGCGGGGTCGTCATTAAGCCGTCATTTGCTAAGGCTGAAATCGCCCTGATCTGCTGCAATGGCGTCACTGCCGGCCCCTGGCCAAATGCTGTGGTCGCCAGTTCCACCGGCCCCATATCATTGAGATTAAACATGATACCTTTGCCTTCTCCAGGCAGGTCAATCAGGGTTTTTTCCGTAAATCCAAAATCAGTAATGTATTTGTGGAGCTTAGTCGCTCCAATCCTCTGACCCAGCATCACAAAACCCGGATTACAGGAGTTCTGAATAATTTCTTCGTAGCTCTGAGAGCCATGGCCCCCGTGTTTCCAACAGTGGATTCTGCTTCCGGCTACATTAATATAACCGGGGTCATAAAATCGATCATGCTTGCTGACCAGTCCCTCTTCCAGTGCTGCCGTCATAGTTATGATTTTAAATGTCGAGCCGGGCTCAAATACATCCGAGACCAACGGGTTTCTCCAAAGTTCTTCATCATAATCATTGTAAGTATTGGGGTCAAAGTCTGGCTTGGCGGCTATCCCTAAAATACCGCCGGTTTTAACATCCATTGCAATACCCAGGACCGATTCGGCCTGGTTCTTAACCAGGGCTTTTTCCAGGTTAAGCTCAATAATGCTCTGTATGGCTATGTCAAGCGTTAATTCCAGGGTATGGCCGTCTTCAGGCCGGATATACTCTACACTACTGGTCTTTTTACCCTCTTCATCTGCCCCAAAACGCATTATGCCATTTTTTCCCTGTAAGTAGCTGTCATACTGCAGCTCTAAGCCAGCCCAACCTTCATCAATGCCAGAAAAGCCCAGCACATGAGAGGCCAAGCTTCCGTTAGGATAAAATCTCTTACTTTCTTTGACAATGATAATACCCTGCAAGTTTTGCTCTTGGATTTCTGCGGATATTTCCGGGCTAACCAATCGCCGTAAATATACCTGAGATTTATTGGCAGAAAGCCGGGAGTAGAGAGTTTCAATATTCATTTCCAGTATTGGTGCCAATACTTCAGCGACCTGTTCCGGATTGGATATTTGCCGCGGGATGGCCGCGATGGTATCTGCATTTTTATTAATGGCTAAGGTCCGCCCTTTGGCATCGATTATATTGCCTCGTCGAGGTTGAACAGATACACTTAAGGTCCACTGACTTGAAGCTTTATTCTCCAGCCAACTGCTTTTATACAGCTGCCAATAAGCTAAACGACCAATCATTAAAAGTGCCAGCAGAATGAAAATTGCCATCATAAACAGTATTCTTTTGCGGTGCTTACTATTTGTCATTCCGGCATTGGCCATTATAAACCTCCAGTATTAATTATAATATACTGCTACAAACTGATCCTCTTCAGGTACTATCAGACCACATTTCTGTTTAGCGATCGGAATAATACGATCAGGTCTCTTTAATTGAGAAACCTCCAGATTAATGCTGTTATAAGACTCCTGCACCGTATTCAACTGTCTTTCCAACTGAAAAATATGGTTTTTAGTTAAATAAATTTGAGTAGTCTGAATTAGAAAAATTAATAGAACAAGCGCAGCTATACCTGCTAAAATCACTACTCTGCTCTTTATCGAAACCTTGCTCTTTGCTCTTGCCTTTGCTGGCGCTTCAACTGCATAACCTTTTAATGCTGGGTTCTTAACTACTACCAATTTATTCACCTCTCTGTTATCATAGAACTTTATAATTTTACTGCCCAGCGCAAACGTGCACTTCTGGCTCTTAAATTTCTGACGACTTCCTGTTCATCGGGCACTACAGCTGGACCAGTTTTTATTACAGAATTCCGACCACAGCTGCAGACTGGCATACCGGGCGGACAGGTACATTGGCCACTATACTTTTTAAAGATTTGTTTTACTATTCTGTCTTCCAGGGAATGGAAAGTAATAACGCAAATCCTACCCGCTTTTTTCAGCATTTCGATAGCTTGCGGAAGTCCTTCTTCTAAAGACCCCAGTTCATCGTTGACCAGGATTCTTAAAGCCTGAAACGTTCGCCGGGCAGGATGTGATCTCTGTCTCTCCTGCCGAGAAAAAGCTCTCTTCACTATTTCTGCTAATGCTGCTGTTGTCTGTATCGGCTGCTCCACCCGAGCCTGGCAGATCAGCCTGGCAATCTTGGCTGCTTTTCTTTCCTCACCATATTTATAGATACAGTCCCTTAATTTACTTTCAGTAAAAGTGTTGACAACTGTATAAGCGGTCAACTCCTGCCTCTGATCCATTCTCATGTCTAGAATGCCGCTGTGCTGATAGCTGAAGCCGCGTTGAGCCTGGTCTAACTGGGGAGATGAAACGCCCAAATCAAAAATAAATCCGTTTACCTCAGATAGATTTAACTTATTCAGTTCAGTTCTTAAATATCTAAAATTACTGTGTACTAAAGTAACCCGGGAATCCGCCTGCCATTTTTGCGCTGCTGATGAAATAGCATCGGCATCCTGATCAAAACAAATTAACCGTCCCGAAGAAGAAAGCTTTGTTAAAATCAGATTACTATGGCCGCCTCGACCCAATGTGGCGTCAACATAAGTTCCAGTTGAACAGATATTGAGCAGCTCAACTGCTTCAGTCAGTAATACACTGATATGTTCAGTCATTTTTAATCACCTAAAAGACAATATCCCCTAATTGCTCGGCGCTATCCACAAAATCTTCTTCGGCCTGTTCACTGTAATTATTCCACAGTTCAGAAGCCCAAATTTCTACTCTATTCGATACCCCAATAAAGCTGACACTTTTTTGAAGCTGTCCATAATTTCTTAGTTTGGCTGGAATCAGGATTCGACCCTGTTTGTCGCATTCGCACTCGACTGCGCTGGAAAACAACATTCTGGTAAATGCCCTGCTCTCTTTTTTAGTGGATGACAGGGCTTGCATATTGGTACAGATCTTATGCCACTCCTCGGGAGAGACCATCATTAAACATTTGTCTAACCACATGGCAATGACGAATTTATCGCCCAGTTGTTCCCTAAACCGTGCTGGAACAATTATCCGACCTTTGGTATCGATATTATGTTGATATTCTCCCATTAGCATAGGTTCTTCACCCCTGTCACCACAAATTCACCACTACCCACCACTTTCCACCACTTTACCACTATAAATTAAATTAATCAATGCCTTAAAATAGCAAAAACACTATTATGACAAAAAAAATGCGCCAAATAAGATGACACATTTTTACAAACAAACACATGTTTGCATTATTATAATATGAGTTTTATCGACATAAAAACAGATTGTTTTTAAGCAAACAAACTATCGCCATAAGAATCTATAGCCACAATAACTGGAAAATTATTTATTTCTATCCTTTTAATAGCTTCTGAATCTAAATCAGCGTAAGCCAGGGTCTCAACTTGCGATATATTTCGAGCTAATAAGGCACCTGCTCCCCCGCAGGCAATAAAATACACGCATCGGTATTTCCTGACAGCTTCAGCAATCTCTGTCGAACGGGGCCCTTTGCCAATCATGCCCAGCAGCCCTTTCTCTAACAGCGGAATGGTCAATTTATCCATTCGAGCTGCTGTAGTCGGTCCGGCAGCCCCAATCACATGATCATCAGGAGCTGGACATGGCCCTACATAATAAATAGTTTGATCAGTCAAATCAATTGGCAATTCCTCTCCTGAGGCAATGCTGGCCACCAGTCTTTGATGGGCGGCATCTCTGGCCGTCAACACCGGACCTGTCAAATATACTATCTGTCCTGATTTCAATTCTCGGACAGTATCCTTGGTTAAGGGTAAGCTTACTTTCATCAGTCTTCTCCTTTTATATTACGTCCTCAGCATGACGGGCAGCATGGCATTGAATATTGATCACTACCGGTAAGCCGGCAATATGGGTGGGAAAGCTCTCGATATGTACTGCCAGGGCAGTAGTTATGCCGCCAACTCCCTGAGCACCAATCCCCAGATCGTTAATCCGGGCTAACGCTGTTTTTTCCAGTTTGGCAAGTTTATCATCGTCTGACGGACTGCCGACTGGACGGAACAGGGATCGTTTAGCCAATAGCGCTGCTTTTTCCACTGTTCCACCTACTCCCACACCGACTACCAGCGGTGGACAAGGCTTTCCCCCAGCCAGTTTTACGGTCTCGACAATGGCATTAACTACCCCCTCTGCTCCCGCTGTGGGGTTGAGCATATAAAGCCTGCTCATATTTTCACTTCCAAAACCTTTAGGAGCAACCTTAAGATGTACCTGATCGCCTTCAATAATCTGATAGTGAATGATCGCCGGGGTATTATTGGCCGTATTTACTCTCTCAAGAGGTGAAGCTACAGAATTTCTAAAATGCCCCTCCCGATAAGCTTCAGCTACTTTGGCATTAATAGCCTGATTGATGTCTCCATTGATAAGATGCACCTCCTGACCGATATCTACAAAAATCACTGCCATACCGGTATCCTGACACATCGGCCATTGATTTTCTTTGGCGATCGCTGCGTTTGATACAATCTGCTCCAGCATGAATTTGGCTAACCGGCTTTCCTCTCTCTGTTCAGCTGCTTTGAGCAGTATCAGCAAATCCTGAGGCAAATCTGTATTGGAGGTCAACAGCAGCTGTTTGATTTTATCAGCTACGATATGTACATCAATCTTTCTCATTAGAAGTTTCCTCATTTTTTAGTATTTCTTTTAAAATTTCCATAATATCATCTTGGCTGAAGCTGTAGGTTTCATTACAGAACTGACAGCAAACCTCTGTTGTCTCTTGATCGACAAGTGTTTTGAGCTCACTTGACCCCAAGGTTTGCAATACCTGCCCCAAGTACTGCTTATTGCATGTGCATTGAAACCTTAACTGAGTTTTGTCCCCAATTAGCTGAAAATTGCTATTACCTAAGATATAGGCCAGTATTTTTTCCGGGGTGTAACCAGAGCTTAACAAGGCGGTTACTGATAGCGCTTTCTCAATCTTTTTTTCTAAAATATCAATTATCTCATCTGTTGCGCCAGGCAGCAATTGTACCAGATAACCGCCAGCATGTTTTACCCGGCCTTCGTTGCCAATCAGTACACCGGCAGCAAAAAGAGTCGGGATCTGCTCTGAAACGACATAATACTGGGCAATATCCAGCGCAATTTCTCCAGAAATCAGTTCTACTGAACCCCTGTATGGCTCACCAAAACCCAAATCTTTGGTGACATAGAGCATTCCCTGACCAACACCAGCGGCTACATTCAGCTTAGTATCGGTCAGTGGTGGAATAATAAGATGAGGGTTTTTGACGTAGCCGCGTATTTCACCCTGGCAATTGCATTCAGCAATGATCGTTTCCAACGGGCCATTACTGCGAATCAACAAAGTGATTTTTTGTTTGTCTTTCAGAGTACTGCCCATCGCTGCGGCTGCCACCATTAATCTGCCCAAAGCAGCTGTAGCAGTAGGCATACTGTCATGCCTTTTTTGAGCTTCATAAACGGTATTAGTTAAATCGACTGCCACAGCTCTAACCAAGCCCTGAAAAGCAATTCCTCTAACTAAATAGTCTTTCATATAACCCATCCTTTAAAATTTGTATTAATTGGATAAAAATTTGAGATTAACTTTTTACAAAAAAGCATAAAATATATCTGCAATCACTTTTTCTTAAGAACAGGAGTTGATTTAAATGAGTCGTCGCCGTTCTCGAGTGATGTCTGACAAGCTTAAATATGAGCTTGCTAAAGAGTTAGGTGTTGCCGATACTGTCAGTAGAGAAGGTTGGGGCTCAGTTTCATCTAGAAATTGTGGTAATTTGGTTAAATTAGCACTTGAGCGCGCAGAAAGAACACTGAACGAACGATAGGTGATTGCAGGTGCCCGGATGGGCACCTTAACTATCTACTCAAAACCCGCCAGAGTTCATCGCTTTCTGGAGGATCAACTTCTGTCACATTATGATGGTGTTTTAAAAGATATTTTTGGCTGACCGTAGTTTTGCCAATACAGGCAGCTTTAATCCCTCGTCGTTGCAACTCATCCACCAGATCTTCAGCTTTTTCGATAAAAATAAGCATCGAGCCGCTGGAAATTAGACGCAGGGCATCAATTTTTAAAACACTGCAGATCTCTTGGGTTGCAGGTAATATTGGGATTTTACTGAGATCAATCATAAATCCGCACTTACCGGCCTGGACTACCTCATACAAAGCCCCTAATACTCCGCCTTCAGTCACATCATGCATGGCAACAGCGCCCAGCCTTACGGCAATCTCACTTTCCGGCACCACGCTTAACTGGCTGAACAAATCTCTGGCCTGCTGCATCAGCTCCTGATCAATCCTGGCCAATTCTGGAAGTTTCGAACCTGCTAAAATCGCTGTTCCTTCAATGCCAGCTCCCTTGGTTAAGACAATATCTAATCCGGCTCTGACAGCTGATGACACAATTAACTGATCAGTACGCAGAACTCCAACAGCTGTAGTCGATACTACCGGACGGTTGACAGCGTCGGTCAATTCCGTATGGCCTCCCAATATATCTACATTGAGCTCTGCAGCTGCTTTACCGGCATCATTCATAATTTCAGCAATAGTCTGATTATCGCAACCCGGAGGTAATAATAAGGTCAGCAGAACTCCCAATGGCTCAGCACCATTAGCTGCTACATCATTACAAGCTACATGAACTGCAAACCAGCCAATCCGATCCACCTCTCCAGTAATAGGATCAGTCGAAAGCACAACTGGCCTGTGGTCAGTGGCCAAAATACTGCTGTCTTGACCGGTAGCAGAACGTACCAGTACTTCCTTTCTTCTGGTGGTCAGTTTATTCAGGATGAGTTCCTCTAACAAAGCCGGGGGCAGCTTGCCAATCTCCATAATATCCTCCTCTGCGTTGTTATCCTGTTCAGGGTTGAATGTGTTGTATCCTATTATATCAATTTTATTTTGAATATCAATTTTAATCTGCAGCTGCTGATTAGCTCAAGCTTAAATTACAATATTTTTTTATTAAACTGCAAACAATAATTATTGTCTAACAATTATCAGATCATCACTCAGCCACCTGATAAGCCGTTAACAAAAAATAACACTAAACCCTGACATTTCACTACTAACCGTATTTTTTGCAGGATATAAAATCTAAAACTTATCAAAATAAAAGTAAACATATAAGGAGGTAGTTGTTAATGGCAAAAGGAAGCTGGAATAAACAACAGCATGTTGTACCCCATGCCCACCAGGCAATGGATAATTTTAAGTACGAAATAGCCGGAGAGTTGGGATTACCTGTAAGTAAAACTTCCGGTGAAGATTATTGGGGCAATGTATCATCACGTGATTGCGGTGCCGTTGGTGGAAATATGGTTCGTCGGATGATAGCCATGGCTCAACAACAGATGGCTGGCGGTGGAATGATGGGCTCTACAGGAGGATCTACTATGGGTTCTACCGGTGGTGGCACTATGGGATCAGGAGGTCAAACAGGCAATTATGGCAGCTACGGCAACTATGGTAGCAGCCAGAGTCAGGGAACAACCTATAATTCCTATAATGATCAATATACAGGTACTACAACCCCAAGTTCTTATGCAAGCAATCAAAGCCAGGGCAATACTTACAACTCGTATAATGATCAGTATACTAATTCTACAACTTCACCGAACCAGTTTGCCAGTAATCAGAGTAAAGGAGATACCTTCAACTCTGGCAATGATCAAAGTACATCATCTGGCAGTAAGAAATCAGGAAGTAAAAAATCTGGTAAAACACAACAGTAAAGCAAATTACAAAGGCTGCGTTAAGCAGCCTTTATTATTTTACTGAGAATTTCCTGATCATCAGTTGAAGTGTCATTCCCGGTCAGCAGCCGTCGATAAATAAAGCGAGATTTATATCAGGTCAGAGTTTTTCCAGGTGCCTTTTTTAAACAGCCGCAGGTTTAAGCAGAACCTGGTAATAATATCAATGATCATAGCTGACCACACCCCGATAACGCCATAGCCCAGAACAACACCCAAAAAATATGAGCCGGGCAGACGGATTAGCCATAAACCTATGCCGGCATAAATCATGGGTCGCCTGGTCATACCAGCTCCTCTTAAAGCACCTATCATAACATCAGACAACTGCTGGGGAAATTGAATTAAAGCCATCATCATCAGGTAGTACTTGCCCAGTTCTATCACAGCTATATCGCTTGTAAACAGGCTTAACAAAACTCTGGGAATAAAAAACAGGCAAGATGCCGTGAATGTTACCAGAATCAGACACCATTTTTTTATCTCTTTGACATAGCGCTCTGCCAGAGCAGTATCTTTTTTTCCTAAGCTCTGGCCCACAAAGGCCGTAGCTGCAACACTGAATCCCACCCCAGGCATAAAAGATAATGATTCAGCTGTTAATCCCAGTTGGTGAGCTGCTAAAGGCACGGTACCAAAGCCCACTATCCATCTGGTAATAATAATTGTGGCAAACTGCCAAAACAGCGACTGCGCTGCAACCGGCACCCCGATATTTAAGATGCGTTTAATATCAGCAAGCGAGACCTGATACTTCTCTAAATAGTACAGCGAAAGTGTTTTATCAGGTCTGTACAAAACCCATAAGGCAATGGCCGCCCCGGTAGCCTGGGCTACTATAGCACCGACTGCAGCCCCGGTCACCCCCAGTCTGGGAAATCCGAGATTGCCAAATATTACACAGTAGCTAACCGCAATGTTGATGATATTCATGATAAAAGCAATAATCATCGGGGTTCGAGTATTACCTGCACCTCTTAATGAGGCTCCAACTATCTGCATAATGGCCATAAATGGCATACTCCAGACCACTAACCGCAAATATGACCAGGACACTTTCAGCAGCTCTCCATCGGAGCCAAACCATTGTAGTATCGGTCTGGCAAAGAAATACACTGCAATTGTTAAGGCCAATACCAGCAAAACACCCAGTAACAAAGCCTGAAAAGCAATCTTTCGAGCTGTACTGTGATCTTTAGCTCCAATCGCCCGTGCTACAAAGACAGTTGCCCCAGTGCCAATCGCAGAAAAAACTACCCAAACTATACCGGCAATTCTGCTGCCTAATCCGACAGCCCCGATGGCAACTGCCCCCAGCCTTCCGACCATCGCTGTTGCCACAATACCTACCATCATTTGCAAAACTGCTTCTATGGTTGCCGGCCAGATCATACTGAAAATATTCCGCTGCAATTGCTTCTTGCTCAGTGCTACCTGTTCTTTCTCTGTCATATGGTTCACCCCAATGCTATGCAGAAATTCTTGTTGTATAACCAGCTGTTACTTCGATAAGTTCATGACTGACAAACAAAAAAAGGGCTCAGATTAAATCCCGTTGTGCCAGCCATAAGCATTCTTTAGTTAACATGCAGTCAGAGCAAAGTGGTTTTCGGGCTTTACACACCTGCCGGCCATGGTAAATCAGCCAATGATGCGCGTCTGACCACTTTTTTTGGGGAATTACTGCCATGAGTTCCTGTTCAACTTTTAAAACCTGTTCGCTTTCAGCCAGTCCCAATCTGCGTGATACCCTGAAAACATGAGTGTCAACAGCAATTGCCGGTTCATTAAAGGCATTGGCTAAGACAACATTGGCTGTTTTTCGGCCTACCCCGGGCAGGGTTTGCAGCTCTGCTCTGGTTCTGGGAACCTGTCCGGCATAATCTGCAATAATTTTTTGGCAGGTCGCCATAATGAATTGTGTTTTATTCTTGTACAAGCCACATGGTCGGATAATTTCAGCCAGCTCTTTTTCATTGGCATTGGCATAATCATTGACATTTTGGTACTTCTTAAACAAAACCTTTGTCACTTTATTAACCCGGATATCGGTACATTGAGCTGAAAGAATGGTGGCGATTAGTAGCTGCAGTGGATTAGCATAATTCAACGCTGTCTCAGGGGAACCATATTTCTTTTCTAACTTCTCTAAAACAGCAGCGATTCTCTCTTTATTTTTCATGAAAGCCCCTCCTCTACTTATAATCAAGGTAACTGCACACAATACTAACATAAGAAACGATTTTTTACTATATTGAGAAGGAGCTATTTTTATGAAAGAATTAATATATGCCGTAATAATCGCAGCCATTGCGGGAGGGCTGATGGCTGTTCAGGGATCTATGAATACTACTCTGAGCAAAACTGCCGGTTTACTGGGCGCGACCTTGACTGTTCATGTCATTGGCCTGCTGACTATTACAGCTATATTGGTGATAAGGTCTGGCTGGACAGAGTTAAGGCATGTTTTTGAGGCCCCCAAATTTACTTACTTAGGTGGAATACTCTCAGTAGCAATAATATATTTAGTAGCCAATGCAATTGGCAAAAGCGGAGTAGTATCTGCCACTACAGCTATAATTGCCGGCCAGGTCACCACAGCTGTTATCATAGACTCCATGGGTTGGCTGGGCCTTGAGAAATGCCCATTAACAATGTGGAAGATTATTGGTATTATTCTATTAGGCCTAGGAACATACCTGACCATTAAACCAACCTAAGGAGGCTGACATGAACATAATCGTCATCAACGCCAGTGCTCGCCAAGACGGTAACACAGCTATCGCAGTAGACAAGTATCTGTCCGAGTTTAAAGTTCACCAAGCAAGAATAAAAACCTATAACTTAAGGTCGCTGAAATACTCAGGATGTATTGACTGTCGCAGCTGTCATCAGACCGGAGAATGCATTTTAAAAGATGATATTACACCACTATATCGGGACTATGATAAAGCAGATATTTTAATAGCAGCATCGCCAATCTATTTTCTATCCGTATCAGCTCAGCTCAAAGCGGTTATCGACAGAACCCAGGCTGTTTGGGCCAGTAAATACATTCTTAACAGCCCTGCCATTGACAGAGAAAAAAAGCGTTTAGGCGTATTCATTGCCACCGGTGGCGCCTCTTTAGGCTCGAATGCAAATATGGTGGCACGGACCGTAATAAATATGTATTTTAAAGCGGTAAATACCCAATATACAGATGAGTTAATAGTATATAATACAGACACTCTAAGCCTTGGCAACAATGCTCAAAAGCAGACAGAGCTTAAAGAAAGGGGCCTCCTATTATTTCAAAAAGCCAGCAGGAGCTTTGCTGACAAGCATTGACGCTAGTCAAAAATAAGCATACAATGATTGATGTAAATACATACCCATAGGAGGTTTTGTGATGATGGTATCAAAAAGAGCTAGAAACATTCCTGCA
>JANQLZ010000112.1 GCA_028280325.1 Bacillota bacterium | reverse complement strand
ATATTTTTCCTGATCTGACGCTGAGCCTGTTTGAGGTTTTTGATATTGGCCTGTTCTATATCTACTATGGCGAGCACCTCTTCTCGCAGCACCTCAACGACCTCCTGCTTAAGATCAGGGGTAATGTGTTTTTTAATCATATTGATCAGCTGGTCTTTTTCAGCTATTAAGCTACTAATCTTCTCGGTATCCTCTTCAATAATGGCCTGCCGTTGCAACACAGTTAATTCTTTGTATTTTTGCAGCGCAACGGCAATCTCAGACAACATTTTTGCTGCTCTCTCGCTCAACCTTTTTAATAACCTGATACCAGGCTGTCCGGAATTCTTCAACTAACTCTTTGGCCTCATTCAGCTGCTCAATATCTTTTTTGATATTGCCCTGCAACAGCTTATACTGAATAAACTCGTATAGCTGGCGCATATCGGCGGCAATGGGCTGGCGCATATCCAGGGTTGAATTCAGCTCTCTAACAATATCCTGGGAGTTCTTAATGTAATTATGAGCCTTTTCCATGTTCTTTTTCTTAATGCATTCCACAGCTATATTAATGTCTTTTATGCACTCATTATAAAGTATTAAAGTCAGTTCGCCAGGAGTAGCTGTCATTACGCTTTGCTGCTTGTATATGTTTGTCACTGATTTTCTGTTCATGTGCATAGTAAAACTTCCTTTACTTGATTATTGACTGTAGAACTGAGCGTAAAGCCACTCGCTTTGCGAATTCATTTGCTGCAGAGCTGTCTCCATGGCCGTGAATTTTTTCCAATAATACTGTTCCTTCACGGTCATTCTTTCAATGGCATCGTTTATTCTTCGATCGAGCTTTAATATCTCCTGAGAAAAAGTATTATTAATTTCTGTGGCATCACCGTCAACACCGGCTTTTTCGACCAGAATACCTTTCATATCGTATTCATCTCGAATAGTTGAGATATTGTTCTCTAATATATCAGAAATTCGCTGAGCAAAACCGATCTCTTTAAATCGTGCTGAGTATTCCTCAGAGGTAAGCTTGCGGCTGTAATCAATGTCACCTTCCTTAATAAACAAATCCCAAACTGCCTGGGGATCTTTCTCGATAGCCTCCTCCAGCTTCTGTTCATCGATCTCCAGTTCAAAATTATTGTAATCACTGGTCGTAGTTATGCCAATTTGGTAAAGGGTAGAACTGACCCCTTCAATCTCACCCCAAAAAGCGCTTTTTAAATCAGAAACTATTTTGGAGATATTAGAATCGTATCTTAACAGACCGCTTTTGGCCTTTTCTTCCCATAGCTCAATCTGCCGCTCGGTCATCTCACTCTTTTGAGCTGTAGTTAACGGCTCGTAGTCGGAATAGATCTTTTCCTTGGTTTTCCCCTCGATATCGGCAATTAACTCATTAAACTCCTTGACAAAATCTTTAATGGTTTCAACCATGCCCTCGGTATCCTGTTCAATCTCAAAACTAATCGGGTCAATTGTTGTTTCCTTTAATGAATACCTGACCCCATCGATGGTAAAGTTATTGTCGCTCCTGCGGATCGGGTTGGTCAATGAATCATCATTGAGATGAAACACGGCATCCATGCCGTTTTTAACATAGGAGTCGGTGATCTTAACATAGCTGTTAGCGCCAAAAAAGTTGCCACTGATATTCTGAATGACAATAGCCGAGACCTCTCCGGTATCCTTGGACTTCAAGGTGAACTTATCTTCCAGCGAGCTGTAAGTCAGGCTGACATTGGCTTTAGAGCTGTTGATAGTACTCATCACCTCTCGCACCGTAGTATCTCTGGTGAACTCAAAACCGACGCCGTTAATGGCAAATTTAACTTCATTAGAGACCTCTCCCAGCACATCGTAAAGGCTGCTGTCCAGACTCAGCACATTGCGTTGACCGTTGGTCATACCTACTGTATCTAAGAAATTGTTTTCCTGAATACCGTCAAACACCTGAACAATGCTGTTTGGGGCATCAAATTGCAGCTTATTGTCAACTATCGAAGCGGTAACTCTGCTAGTTCCATATACATTATCGAAATAAGCATTCAGGCCGTCAACCAGGTCGGCTGCCGTATTATAGGTTCCGCTGACACCTACCTCCACATAGGCTCCGTCCAGGGCAATCCCGAATGAGGTGTTTTCTGCCACAGTCAACGGAAAAGTGAGCTCTGCCGTACCGGTCAGTCCATCAACCACCCTGGAGCTGCTGGAAACAGTTGACGAGGTGGCTAAATTGAGAATCCTGTTGATAACGTGCTCGCCCTCTGCTGCATGAGAGTCTGCAGAGATTTCCACATAATTGCTAGCATTATTGCTGGCATTGGTCACAGTAACCTTTCTGGTATCATTCTTAGCAAACAGATAACTTTCCGTACTTAAAACATCGAAATACTTTTCTTTGAATTCCTTAATCTGATCCATTATGGCATGGTAGGATTCCTGCCGCCAGATACTCTTCTGCCTGTCGGCATTATAGCTGTCTACCTTAGCCTGGTCTGTACTCAAAAGCTTTTTAACCAGCGACTCAGTATCCATACCACTGGCTAACCCACTGATTCCATTGTATCTGGAGTAGAAATTAATTGAATTACCCATTGTCTTTCTCCTAAACTTTGGTATCCAGGCTCAACCCAATGTATTCCATTAAGCCTGCAGCATAATCCAGCAGCTTTTGGCTGGGGATCTGCTTGATAATCTCATCGGTTTCGGTATCAATAATCCTGATAATGACGGTATTGGTTTCATCCTGAAAATCGTATTCCATACGCTTGTTCTCCAGCATAAAGCCTTGATTAACATGCTCCACAGCTCTGATAATGGTGTCCTCATTGATATCCAAGTTGATTCGTACTGTGTTGCTCTGCTCAGTAATGAACTTGTCTGCACTAGGGTGATTAGCTGACTTACTGTTATTTAGTTGAATAACTATTGAGTCCACAGGATTTACTGAATTAATCATATTACTAACTCCTTTTAACTAAAACTAAAATGTCAGTTCAGTTTTCTACCTAATTTATCGGAACATATGTCTGTTTACTTTAGAACAGTTACTTAGAAAACTTCTTGGCAAGCTCTGACAAGTCGACATTTTTCGCATGCAGGCTGGCCTGCAAATTGACCTCGGTCACTTGCTGCACGATCTCTTGGCGAAGTATCCTGACATTTCGGGGAGCTTTAATACCCAGGCGGACGCTGCCGCTCTGCACCTCTAAGACAGTTAGTTCAATATTATCCCCTATCAGTAGTGACTGGTTTAGTTTTCTGGTCAAGACAAGCATCTCTAACACCCTTTTCCCCGGCTACCTGTCAGTTTTTAAGACATGACGGATTTGATAAGAGCTCTCATCAAGGATAATCTGCCGGCCAAATCTGGTGGACATCGACAAAACTAGCGGACTTTTCAGGTTTACATACAGTTCGCTGCCATTATCAGCCAGTGAAACTATACTAAATACCATAATATCCTGCTCATCAGCTATGCCCAGCTCCAATAATTCAGCATCGTCGATCTTGATCTCATAATTCTCGTGAACAAAGGTTGGCGGTACCACTACAAAGCTTACTTCCGGAGCGTCAAGGGCCACCATCAACCGAAAGGGATTGGCGATATCCTGGGTTTGGTTAATAAAAACAAACTGCTTATAGTCAGCAAAACCATAGATACCATCTGCAAAAGTATAGACAATGTCCTCGGCCAACCCTACTTCACTGCTTTGCTTAAAATTGATAACCATAATTTATTTACCTAATAAAATCTATCAAAGTAGGCTGAATAATCTTGGCCCCGATGGCCAGAGCTGAATTGTAAACCATTTCAGCGGTTTTAAAGTTGACAACCGCCTGCTCATAATCGACCCCTGCCACATTGGACAGCAGCTCTTCCAGATTATCGACCACGCCTTCGTTCTGCTCCCGCAGGGTCTCCAGATTGCCGGCCTTGGTACCGATGGTGGAGATATGATTCTGCATACCTCTGAAATAGTTATCTACTGTATCAACCAAGCCTTCTAATTCTGTTCGGGAGGCAGCCGGGTCTCTCAGATTGGTACAAATTCTGTTTAAGACGCTGATCAGGTTGTCAGGTCCGTGTCCGGTGATAGCAATCCCCGGAATCGCAGTATCGACTTCAGTGGCCTTACCGGTCTGAATAGTCATTTCCTGAGCCAAAAAAGCATCGTATTCTGCCGGGGTGATCGTCTCCAGGTCCAGGCCATTATAGCTGGTTACTCCGGCCACTGTCTTAAAGGGTTTATCAAAAGTGTTAAAACCACCAAAAATGTATTTGCCAGCGTACTCTTTATTTAGCTGACTAATAATATTGTCGCGCATATTCTCGACTTTTTCAGCAACTATAGCCTTATCCTCATTGTTATAGCTGCCGTTTAAGGCCTTTAACAGATCGTTTTTAATCGAGGTCAGCGAGTCTGATACTGCTCGCAGTGAGACCTCAGCTTCTCTAAAAATGGAATAGGCTTCCTGAATATTGGTGCCGTGCTGCTCGGCTCTTTTAATTTTGCTACTGACATCCATGCTTCTGGTAGCATTGATCGGGTCTTCAGAAGGCTTTTGAAAGGCCTGGCCTGAATGAACCTGGGTGTGATACTTACTGACGTTGTCGTATATCGTGTTGAGGTTAGACATAAATCTTCGCGAAAGTGTTTTTGTAGTAATTCTCATTTGCTAGCCCTCCGTTCTACTTAATATTTATTAAAGTAACCAACATCTCATCAATAACAGTTATCAGTTTGGCTGCAGCGTCATAAGAATGCCGAAACTGAATCAGATTAGTCATTTCCTCGTCAAGTGAAACCTCACTGACAGAAAGTTTTTGAGTCTCAATATGACTGGTTAAAACCCGTTGGCTTTTACTGCGGTTACCGTAGTAATTGGTATTAATAGCTACATCAGAAATAATGCTCTGCAAATGTTCTTCAATGTTAGAGCTGTTACGCATATTAGAGAATTCTACGATATTGTCTTTATTGCCCCAATTGATCTGACCGGTAATCAACTCAGAAGAGGCGGCAATATTGTAACCGCTTTCCAGCAATTCATCGGAAACTCTAATATTTAAAGCCGAGAAGTTAGCTGGGTCGGAGTCAAAAAAATCTACTCCGTTCACCGAAGGATTACCGTCATAAGGTATGGTAAACCCGGCATTATTAACAGTGTTAAAACCAGTTATAATCTCCTGAGCCAGGCTGTCCAACTCAGTCATATAATAAGGTATTCCCTGATTCTCTTTAGTCGCCCCATCGCGGATATCCAGCAGACCTTTTATCTTTCCGGAAGTAAGATTGACATTAGTTGTGGAGCCTTCCCAGAAAATCTCCCGCACATTATTGCCGGTAAAGGGATTGATATTAGCGCCAGGCCGTACTTCCATTTTATTTACGGTGACATCATCTACCAGAAAAATGCCGTTGACCTTAACCGAGAATTTGCCCTGCTCGGATTCATGGGTTTGCACAGGTATTATGGCCGACAGCTTATCTATCAACAAATTACGCTGGTCGCGCAGGTCGTTGGCCTGATTGCCTTTGGACTCATAAGCAAAAATTGTCTCATTGAGCTGAGCTATCTGCTCGGCGTACATATTGACTTCATCAACATAAAGGGTAATATTATTATCTACTTCCGTCTGATAATCCAACATATTCCTGGAAATTGTTCTGAAAGTATCGCAGAGCGTCACTGCATTTTGCACAACTATCTCCCGCAAACTCAGTTCGTGGGCATTACTGCCTAAATTATCCAACGCATTAAAAACCTTGGATAAAGCATTGTTAAGGCCAAAATCAGTGGGTTCTGCGAAAACCCCTTCAATGTACTCCAGAGCCAAAAACTTGGCATCCAACTCATTACTGGCCGAGTTTTCATTGCGATACTGAGCATCCAGGTATTTATCACGTATCTGAGTCAGCCCGTCCATACTTACCCCGGCACCCACCGAGAACTTCCCGAAATTAATACCGGGTACAGAGGACTGCTGCAATCTTTGCCGTGAAAAACCTTCAGTATCCGCATTGGCAATATTGTGACCGGTAATATCGATATTGCGCTGACTGGCAAAAAGCCCGGATCTGGCTATGTGTAATGAATAAAAACTTCCCATTTTTATTCCTCCTTATATCGATTCGTCAATGAGCTTACTGGTAGGAGTAAGCTTGTTTTTCCTCAAATTCTCGTAAATTTTATTGTTTTCACCTGCTCCCAAGTAGTTTAACGAGAAATTAATAATATCCAATCTGTTTTTAATCAGCATTCGATTCGTGGTATTAAGCCGCTCTAATTCGAGTATTATTCCCGACATGCGGCTCTCTAAAGAGTCAAAAGCTAAGCACTGCTGTTCTGTGGCATGCTTTTTGATCTCGACAATATTTAAGTTTTCCCCAGTATAGTTAATCTGCTGTTCCAGTTTGCGAACTAAATGCTCTCTGTTCTTTTCCAAAACAGAGAATTTCATGGTCAGGGCGGACTCTACCTGAATCAGAGACTCAATATTCTTCAGGTTATTCTCAGTAATGGCCTGCTGCATTTGTTCTGATAGCTTTATTAAATGTTGGTATATCTTAGCCTGTTTTTCCAAGATATCTATAATATTATCTATCATTATTCAATTGCTCCCACTTCATTTATTGGCACTTATCAATAATGCTTTTAGCGATTTCATGAGATGCAATCTTGTAGTTTCCACTGGCAATTTTTTCTGACAATTCCTTAAGCCTGGCCTCATTTTGATCCATTGCAATTAATTCTTTCATTGATTTTTCATGGATTTGGTAATCCTCAGATATTTTGATATCTGCTTCTCTGTTCATACTCTTATCGTCACAGGCCATTACTTTGCCAGCCGGATCAGCATTCTTTTCTAATCCCCGCTGAGCATTAATCTTCGCTTCATTGTATTTTTGGATTATGTTTTTATAGGGCGTAACTTTCAATACCATAGCCTCCTATAATTATTTCCTTAATCTGTTCGACATTGAGGCCAGCTCATCAACCGTCTGGACAACCTTTGAATTCAGGCTAAATACCCGTTGAGCTTTGATTAACTCCACAACCTCATAAGCATTATCTACGTTAGACATTTCTAAAAACCCCTGCCGCACATTGGTATCCTCAGCAGGGTTAGCCGCACCCGAGCTTTCGGTCTGGCGATAAATTCCATAACTTTGAACCTCCAGATTGGTAGGATCCATAAAATTAACAACTCCTATTTTCTGCGGCGAATCCTGTCCAAGATAGTGAACATCACCCTGCAGGTCGATGGTAACATCATGGACATCTGCAGGTATTTCAATCAGGTCTCCATCCTCATCCAGCAGTGAGTAACCCAGTTCATTGACAATGGTTTTAACATCATCGTCATCAGTAACCGAAAAAGTAAATTTACCGCCTCGGGTATACAGCTCCTCATTGTCAACACCCTGAATGGCAAAAAAACCTTCCTGATCCAGTGCCAGATCCAACTTCCCCCCGGTCTCTACAATAGCTCCCGGCGTAAAATCTCTGGTTATAGTAGTAAAATATGTTCCACTGCCCATTTGATACGTAACATTAATATCATTGGGGTAATTCTTATTCTTCTCATAATATAGGGCGTCAGCAAAGCTGGCATAGCTTTTTTTAAACCCTATTGTATTAATATTGGCAATGTTATTGGCGATTACGTTTAATCCTTTTTGCTTCCTAATTAAAGCCGACCTTGCTGAATAAAATCCCTGTATCATAATTCTTAAACCCTTCCAAGCTTATTAACAGCAATGCCGTAAATCTGATCCAGCATCTGAATAGTCTGCTGAGTGGTTTGATAACGGCGCGAAACTTCTATTAAGTCAACCATTTCATTGGTCATGTTAACATTAGATCCTTCTAAGAAGTTCTGCTTGAATACTGCTTCATCATGATCTCTTAAATTGTCTCTCTCGGTAACAAAGGATACATCACCAACTTTAATAACCTCTTTATTATCGATAAACTCAACTGCCCGGAGCTGGTCAACCTCTTCCCCTTCGACATAGATTATGCCCTGTTGATCAATAACAAAGTCGTCTGAGTCCAGACTGATTGACCCGTTAACCCCCTGGATTCTTCCTAATGATGGAACCACCAGATATCCTTCACTGTCTCGTTTGGTGGAAGCTGAGCTGATGTAAACGTCTTCTTTATTAGTAGAGACCACCATATAGCCATTTCCAGCCATAGCCACATCAGATTTGCGTCCAGTTTCCTCCAGCGTGCCTTTCTCAAAAGATGTAATTACTTCACTGGCATAAACCCCCGGAGTATATTCTTCCATGAAGCTCGTCTTGGTAATACTGTCATTGCCTAACACCGATGCGGAATTCTTAAATCTCTTTAGTAAAATCTCATCGAATGCCTGCGCCAATATGGTGTCTTTCTTATAACCCATAGTAGCACTATTGGACAGGTTGTTGGAAATGATATTCACTTTCTCCTGCAAAAACACCATACTACTGCCTACATTAAAAATACTTTTATCCATTTGTTTTGTTTCTCCTTAATTATATCGGTTGTTTATGATTAAACTTAAATTAAATATATTGAGCAATACTATGCCGCAGTTTCTGGATAGCTTTTTTCATGATCTGCGATACCCTGGACTCTGAAATTTTGAGCACCTTGCCAATATCTTTCAACTTTAATTCTTCCTTATAATACAGTGAAATAACGATCTGCTCTTTTTCGGTCAGCTTCTCTATCTCTCTGGCCAGAATTTCATTCATTTCCTTCTTCTCAATAATGCCTTCCAGATCGTCATCCTGCTGATTGCTGACCGGATTTAAGCCCTTGCTGACCAGTTCCTCAAAGGAAGCAATTTCAGAGTAGGCAATCTTCCCCAGTATCTTACTGATCTGCTTAGTCGACAGCCCGGTCACCTCAGCCAATTCCTTTTCAGTCGGATTTCGCAGCAGTTTGGTAGCCAGAGCCTCGCGGGCGGTTTCAATGATTTTCTGCTTCTCCCTGACCCCTCGAGGCAGCCAGTCCTGCATGCGCATATAGTCTTTAATCGATCCTCGAATCCGAATCGAAGCGTAGGTCTCAAACTTAACGTTTTTGAGGCAGTCAAATTTATGAACAGCATCTATCAAGCCAAAAACGCCATTGCTGTAGTATTCTTCCCTGATGTGCATACTCTCCGAACCAAATAACTGGGAATTAACAATCTTGCGCACAATCGGCAAATAAGCCAAGACAAGTTTGTTACGGCTCTCAATACTCTTTGTTTTGTTGTACTCTTTCCACAAATTATTGTATTTCATTAAGCATACCCCATTTTATGTTAGATATTTATATTACCAACAATTTTAATATCGCACATTTCATCAATCTCCAATACCGACAAGACATCAATATCACATCTGTTCTGCCTGAATAAACCTTTTAAGTAGGTTCTCAAAGCTGGAGTTGTCACGACCACAGGATTGTAACCTTGATCGATGGCCGAATTATGTGTCTCATTGGCCTTTTGAATAAATTGTTTTATTTCTTCATGCTTCAAAATATTTTCGTCGGAGTCTCTCGTAACCAAGGTATCTGTTATCCTTTTTTCCAGATCCGGATTGATAACTATCAGGTCAATTCGGCCGTCATAAATAAACTTATCGCAAATTTCTTTTTTCATGCCCTGTCTGACGAATTCTGTCAGCTCCTCTGCATCGGCTACGGTTCTACCATAGTCTCCGAGTATTTCCAGTATTTTAGGCAGGTTTTTTATTTTTACGCCTTCCTCCAACAGATTACAGAGTACTTTCTGCAATGTTCTCAGGGTGATGATATCTGGGATAATCGATTCTACCAGGGCTGGATAGCGTTTTTCCAAGGCCTTAACCAGCTCTTTGACTTCCTCCAGTCCTAAAAGTTGATTACTGTGATCAACGATTATTTTAGAGATATGGGTGGCAATAACCGATACGGCATCCACTACGGTATAGCCCTGCATCTCCGCTTTGTCCAGCTCTTCTGATCTGATCCATACTGCCGGAATACCGTAGGTTGGATCGGTGGTTTCAATTCCATCCAATTCCCCGGCAAACTCATCAGAGTTCATCGCCAGGAAATAATCCGGCAATATCTCCCCGCTGGCAACCCGAAAGCCTTTGACATTAATGCAGTACTGATTAGGCATTAAGGAGTGGTTATCTTTAACCCTGATTTTCGGTAAAATCAGGCCCCATTCCAAAACCATTTGCCTCCTGATCATTACCAAACGGTCTAACAGCTTGCCCCCCTGTTGTTTATCAATCAGCGAAACGAGGCTGTAACCAAACTCAACTACAATCGGGTCGGTAAATATGTATTCAGTAATATCGTATTCTTCTACTGTTGGCAGCGGAGCAGCATTAGCTGCTACCGGTATTGGCTCACTGCGCTCTGTATAGAGCTGATAGCCTAAAAACAGTAATATGGAACCAACGGCAGTTAACGGCAGTTTGGGCAGTCCGGGAATAAAAACCATTAAAATCAGGGTCGCCCCCCCGATAAAGAGGACGATGGACTGAGAAAACAACTGTCTGATCAGTTCAGTGTTTAAGGTATCGGACGAGGCCTTTCTGGTCAGGATAATCCCTGAAGCTGTCGATATCAACAATGCTGGAATCTGAGAAACCAGGCCATCACCCACGCTGGCCAAAGTGTAGACATTGACCACCTCATTAAAAGGCTGCTTTGAGATCAGCAAACCAACGATCATGCCCCCAACCAGGTTGACAAAGGTAATCAGAATCCCGGCGATGGCATCCCCTTTGACAAACTTGCTGGCACCATCCATTGAACCGTAAAAGTCAGCCTCTCTTTGAATCTGTTCCCGGCGTTCTTTAGCCTGAGCCTCATTGATTAGACCGGCATTCAAATCGGCATCAATGGCCATCTGCTTACCCGGCATTGAATCCAGAGTAAAGCGGGCTGAAACCTCTGACACCCTCTCTGATCCTTTAGTGATAACAATAAACTGAATAATAACAATGATTAAAAATATGATCAGACCTACCACCGGATTTCCCTTGATAACAAAGTTGCCAAAGGTTTTTATGACATTTCCGGCATTACCCTGACTGCTTAAGATTAAACGGGTCGAAGTCAGATTCAAAACCAGTCGGAACAGAGTAGCAATTAATATTATGGTAGGAAATGATGATAAATCTAATGGCGATTTGACATACATGGTTGTCAATAAAATTATCAAAGATGTGGCGATATTTATAATGAGCAGTGTGTCAAGCACTTTGGTGCTGACAGGGACGACAAACATCAATACAATGCCAATTACTAAGATGGCAATTGAGCTATCTTTAAATTTAATCGTACTTTCCTCCATTTTAAGATTTTGCTACCCTGTCAAATCAGAGCAGGATTCTGACAATATTCGTGTAAAGCTCCACGGTATACTCCTTCATCGTTTCCACTATCCAGGGGCCAAAAATGATTATTGATCCCAAAACCACTACAATTTTAGGCACAAAAACCAGGGTTGGCTCATTTATCTGGGTAGTGGCCTGAAACAACGCAACTGTAAACCCGGTAATAAGGGCGCCAACCAGCATTGGAGCCGCCAGTTTTAAAACTATAATTACCGCATTTTTTAGAACCAATACAACCTCATGAACTTCCATCAGCTATCCCCCTATCCTTAGCCAAAGCTGGTTACTAATGTCTGAAACAGTAAACTCCAGCCATCGACGATTATAAAAAGCAGAATTTTAAACGGCAGCGATATAGTAGTCGGCGGAATCATCATCATGCCCATAGCCATCAAGACACTGGCTACGATCATGTCCACAACAATAAAAGGTATGTATATGATGAACCCCATGATAAATGCCTTTTTCAACTCACTGGTAATAAACGACATCATCAATACCAGCGTTGGCATTTCCTCAATAGTATTTGGTATCTCGGCACTGCCGTACAAGCCCAAAAAGAACTTGACAGTTTCCGGTTCCGTCTTAGCCTGCTCAAACATAAAATCTCTCATCGGGCTCATCGCTGCTGTCAAGGCCTGATCAGTATTTATCTCTCCGGCCATGTAAGGGTCATAGGCCTCGGCTTTTATAATAGAAATTATGGGAGACATTATTAACAGACTGAGTATTAAAGCTATCCCGATTAAAACCTGATTAGGCGGGGTCTGCTGGGTGCCCATCGCATTTCTGGTAAATGAAATAACTATTAAAATCCTCGGAAATACAGTCATGGTCATTATTATTGAAGGAAGCAGGGTCAGGGTGGTCAGAACAATGATCAGCTTGACTATATCGGTAGTATTATCGCCTTCATTGAGGTAATCAAAAATAACTGGCTGCTCCGGCTCAGCTGATACCATCAAAACATTGAAAACTATAATTAAAGCTATCAGGCAAAAACAACAAACGAGTGCAATCTTCTTTCGAAAATCCGCCTTATTTTTTTGTGTATTTTTCAAGTATTGATGCAAAGAAATTGCCATTGATCTCTGTTTGAATTTCATGCAAATCCTCCTGATCAATTTCTTTTATTTCACTGATACCACCGGGGGTAACCCCCAGAATTAAGAATCGTTGACCAATCTTAATGATTTCAATCCATTTGTCACTGGATAAAAAATACCTGTCTATCGACTCCATATATTTGCTTTTGTTATGAGTAAATTTGCCAGCAGTCGCCAGGCGCTTTAAGAAATAGCCAGCTACAAACAGAACTGCAATGAATAATACTATTTGAATTACCAGTGTTGTGATAGAATCCATTAGATCTCCCCCTAAACGTCAGCTTCTTTTATTCTTTAGGGACAGAAGTTATTCTAACTCCGTAGGTTTCATCTAGAACAACAACCTCACCTTTAGCAAAAAACTCCTCATTGAGAAAAATATCTACATTCTCTCCGGCTGCTCGGTCAAGTTCGATGATACTCCCTACCTCCAGGGTTAAAACCTCCCGGGCAGTTTTTACTGTCCGGCCGAGTTCAACTTTAATCTTCATTTCCAGGTCTGCCAAAAAGCTGATGCTCAGCTCCCTGGCTGCTGCTTTACTCTCTCCAAACTCCTCGAATGATGCCTTATACACTTTTTTCTTGGCCCGGTTGCCATTCCTTCGGAATTTGCCATCGACACCGGGTTGACTATCCTGTGTAAACGAGATATGCATTTGAATTCTCCTAAAATACCCTATTGGCTGTGTTCAATCAATTGATTGAGCCAATGTTAATCTTATTTTGTGCTGTTAACCAGCCTGCTCCAGTCGTCCAACAGCTGCCAGACCACTGTGCTATAATTGCCAAACAATAATACAACTGTTACTAACCATTTCAGATTAGTTGTCAGCCCTCAATCTATTGAGTTATCAGTTGCTTGTAATATACTTTAGTGATACTTTGAATGTCATGCATTTCTTTCATCTTGCTTACCAGTCTCGCACTTAAGTTCTGCTGTATTTCATCAGATCTATATTCAAGCTCCTCTGTGCTCCTTAGAATTTCCAGCATAACGTCTTTAACTTTGAAGGTCTCTGCTTCCAGTCTCTTGGCCTCTTCCTCGTCAGACAGAATCAGAACTATTTCACAGCGCACAACCTTCCTGCTGTTTTTAACATTGGTTATGATGTTTCCGGGTATCGGAACCTGATACTCTTTGACTTCTTCTTTACCCCACTCTGGATTTATGCTGGCCAACAGCTCCCTGACATTTACCACCTCAAAGTATATTAGGCCTGCAACAATGGCAGCTAATAAAAGAATGGCTGAAATTATTATAATAAGTTTTTTACGATTCATCTGCTCTGTTGCCTTCCTTTTAAGTATTCATAACCTCAACTCCACTTATGATTTCAACTAAGTCTTTTTAACTAAAACGATATCTGTTCTCCGATTTTGAGCTCGTCCTGCCACAGTGTCATTGTCGGCAATCGGGTTAAATTCTCCATATCCCAGAGCGATCAGTTTTTGGGGTTTGAAGTTGCCCTCGTACTTGAAAAAATACAGTACATTCAGGGCTCTTTCCAAGGAAAGCTCAAAATTATCTCGGAATTCGGCATTATGTATGGGCAGGTTATCGGTATTACCTTCTAAAATAACTTTATCTAAGATGTGGTCATATTTCATGATAATAGCCATAATCTCACGCAAGGTCGAATATGAATTAACATTAATATCGGCCTTGGCCGAGGCAAAGAGCAAGTTATTGGAAAGACGAATACGAATTTCCGGGCCATCCATCATCACCTGCAGTTTCATGCCGGTATTCTGATTATACTCCATTAAAGCATCGTATAGTTCGTTAAATTGCTGTTGAATTATCACTTTGGTGGCATTATCTATTTCAGAAGTATCCTCAATAACCGGAGGATCGCTTCTGTCGATTATTCCCAGGTCGCCTTCTATAATTGAGCTGGAGTTATCAGACTCAATAATGTAAATCTCTCCGGTAAAGGATTCCACTACCTTTTTCCACTTGGTAGCATCTATGGTGGAAAAGGCAAACAGCAAAACGAAAAAGGCCAGCAATAAAGTCACCATATCGCTGTAAGTTACAATCCAGCTGTCCGGAGCATCTTCTTCAGACTGGGATCTATATTTCATTTTGATTCACCTTAACCATATCTCTGGCGCCCGATTCAACAAACGTTTTCAGCTTTTCTTTAATCATCAGCGGTGATTCGCCAGCCTGTACAGCTAATATTCCTTCGATTATCATCATTTTAAAAACTACTTCCTTATCACTTTTGTATCTCAGTTTTCCAGCCAGCGGCAAGAACAGAACATTGGCCAGGAATGAGCCGTAAAAGGTAGTGACCAGAGCAACTGACATTGCCGGCCCCAGCGTTGAAGGCTCGTTCAAATTTTTCAGCATGATTATCAAGCCAATCAGCGTGCCGATCATACCCATTGCTGGCGCAAATTTACCCATAGTTCTCAGGATGCCTTCGCTTTCGATATGCCGCTTAACCATGTTTTCCAGATCGAGGTTCAGCATCTTTTCAATCATCTTCGGATCAGTACCGTCAACGACCAAAAGGATTGATTTCTTCAGAAAAACATTGTCAATATCCTTGGTATGTTTCTCCAAAGCCAGCAAACCGTTTTTCTTAGCTATCAGCGACAGATTACTCAGCACTTCAATTGTCTTGTCTATTTCAAAGGTTTCAATAATAAACGCCTTCTTGATAACCCGCCAGGAATATCTAAGTTTGTCCAATGGATAGCTGACCATCGTCGAGCAGATAGTACCACCGATGACAATAAAGATTGACGCTGGGTTCCAAAATGATATCAATCTACCCTGAGCCAATATTGCCAATATAAAAAGTATAAAACTTAGGACTAATCCTACTACTGATGTAATATCCATAAATTATTTCCCTTTTTTCGTTATTACAGGCAATTGAGAATACTGCTTGCGAAAATTGACGATAGCCTCAATAACCTCAGCAGCTGTCTCGGTTACAACATAGGTATGATCATTTACAGTTTTAATAACAGTGTGAGGAACCTCCTCAATTTGCTCAATGATATCGCTGTTGAGATAGAATACCTCGTCGTTCAACCTGGTAAGTTTTATCACAATTCATCACCTACTATCTTTTTAGGTTTTAATTAATTGTATCAGCTTATTAACCAGAAAGTATAAAATTATTCTTAATTCAGGGACTGGGCAAACAGCAAATCTCTCTGTTAAAGCTTTCACAAGGCTAAAAAACATTACCTGCGCTGTTTTCAGCCTGGCGAAAACCCTCCTAAAATCACTACATAGAAATGAGGCCCGGCATATGCCTGAGTATTGCGGCCATACCAGGCCTGCATTATAGATTGTATTGTATTGTATTATGTATTAATTCTATGCAACTTTTATATTATAATGTTGTTAGTTTCAGTTAGATTACCTCTTTAAATTAACTAATTCCTGGAGCATCTCATCTGAGGTAGTAATTATCTTTGAATTAGCCTGAAACCCCCGTTGGGCTACAATCATTTCCGTAAACTCTTTAGCCAGGTCCACATTAGACATCTCTAAAGAGCTGCCGGCTATTTCCCCTCTCTCTCCTACCCCGGCCAGATTGATCTGAGGCTCGCCAGAGTTCCAGGACGAGGTGTACATATTTTTGCCGGCCTTTTCCAGACCCTGCGGATTGATGAAGGTGGCAATGGCCAGAGCCGCTACTTTTTGATCCTGTCCATTTGAAAAACTGCCAATAACTTCCCCGGAGGAGTTGACTGAGACCGATAGTATTGAACCAGCCTCATAACCATCCTGATAGTGGCCAACATTGTTTTTATTAGAATTATAGGTGAACTTATTGGCATCAAAATTAACACTGGTAACAATATCAGCCGCGCCGTCCAGGCCACCGATAGTCATGGTTGGCGCCGCCGGGGTATGGGTATTTAGCTCACCCGTATTAGTAAAGTTTACTGTCCCTCCGCCGTTGGTAATTGTTATCGCGGGATCAGGAGAGCTGACCGTATAGCTATACTCGCGGGGATTTGCGGTTCTGGTAAAAGTAAAGGTTAAAGTATGAGATCCTCCCAGAGAATCAACCACCGTAATATCGTAACCAAAGGGGTTGGGATCGTCTCTGTCGATATTGCCTTCGAAATCAATTCTAGTGGTCGGATTAGCTGCCATCGACAGGCTCGACAGGTCGATCGGCTCCAACGGGCTGCTGGTGTCAACAGTCCCACCGGCATTGATATTCCAGCCCATTACTCGATAGCCGTTAGCCGTGACCAGGTTACCGGCATTATCCTTGGAAAAGTCGCCGGCTCGGGTATAAGAGGTTAGCAAACCATCGCTGACCACAAAATATCCATTACCGTCAATAGCCAGGTCGTCGGGATTACCGGTGGGCTGAATGTTGCCTGGCGTGTGTTTGGTGGTAATACCACCAACTGAAACCCCTAAACCGACCTGAGCCGGGTTTCTGCCACCCAAACCACCGGCAGTCGGCGGCTGAGCCTTAGATAAGGTTTGACTCAATACCTCTTGAAAGGTTATATTCGAGGTTTTAAATGCTACTGTATTAACATTGGCGATATTGTTGCCAATTACATCTAATTTGATCTGGTGCGACCTTAAGCCGGAAACACCAGCATACATTGATCTTAACATGATATCCTCCTGTATTTTGTTTTAATAAAAGCCCATCTGTCGTTCAGGGCTTTGATAGCCTCTAAATAGTCCAGCTATATATTGACAACACCGTCTACATTGGTAAAGACTTTTCCCTTCATACTGGACATTGCCGTAATTATGGTTTTAGACTCTACATTGGCAATGTAGACTACCTGATCAGTGACAATTAAGGAATTTCGTATCCCCTTTTGCCTGGCCATATCGATAGCCTGATCCAACTTGCTGATATCCTGGGCTGACAGCTGAATCTCCCGCTCTGCCAGGCGGGCCAGAGCATGTTTAGAGAAAGTTATTTCTCTATCGCCGCTGTTAATTTTATCAGCTAAGATATCCTGGAACTGAGTTCCGGCAGTTTTGGCCTTGGCCGTTTTTACGGCCTGCTTAAAACGAATCTCATTGATTCTGTTGTTAATTTTATTGTTCATCGGCATTTGGGGGTTCGTTCTTAACCATCAACACGCTCTCCGGTGCAGCTATGTAGTTGTCGCCGATATTGAGGTAGATCTCATTGCCGGCAATAGAAATACTGTCTACCACCCCTTTAACATACTCTGTTTCCTCTGTGGTCTTGTTATAAGCATAGGTTCCCACATATTTGCCCAGAAATGAGTAGGCCTTATTCTGATTGAGGCTAAAAGTCAGCTTGTCATTCAGGGCTTGAATGGCTTCTAAAGTTGAGAACTGCACGGTTTGATTCATGTATTCATTATTGTCAACCGGAGACAACGGATCCTGGTATTTCAACTGCGCTACCAGCATTTTCAGAAAAAAATCCTTGTCAATTTCATTGCTAAAACTACTGCTTTTAGTCAGGCTGGAAGAGCCTGTACCGGTTATACCATTTACACTCAACATTACACCTCCTCTTAAACATATACATTGACCTTATTCTCCCCCAGCATGTAACTCAGCGCGGTCTCTTCAACCTTCGCCGGAGCCACTGTTAACCCAGTGAAGCCACTGGGCCTCTGCTGCTGAAAACCGCTGGAAGGATTATGCCCGGACAGATCATGCTGACCTGCTTGTTGAGCCAGGCTGCCGTGATAGCTGCCTCCCTCCGGTTCATTGGTAATGATCACCTGATCGACGGAGAGCCTATTCGAGAAACCAGCCAAAATTTGATCTGCCTTTTCAGACAATACCGATTTGACTGCCTCACTTTCAACATTGATACTGACCGTACATCCCTGAGAGGTCTTCTCGATTTTAATTGACATTTCCCCCAGATACTCCGGCTTCAACTGAACCTTAAGATATTGCCCGTCAGCTACCCGGCCATGAGCGATACTCTTGGTCATTTGATCGATAATCGAGTCGCTCTGGTCTTTGACCTGGTGATAGCTAAGGTCTGCTTTCAGGTCTCTGGCCTCAACTGCCGCTAACTGTTTCTCAAACTGGATCTTGGGTATAGCCGGCCCCTCATTGCTTTTGATCGGCAGGCCAGGCTCTTCTACCCGCTTTTCCCCAGAGCTGTCTGCTCTCGATGGAGTAAGATCAGCTTTACTAACCCCTCTTAAATGGTGTTTAGCCATCAATTCAGTCAAAGTACTCTGGATAGCTTTCTCTTGGCCCGGTGCCAGCAATCCAACCGACTCTGGGTCCAGGGTTTTTTCGACATCTGTTACAGGTTGAACCTGTGGCCGGGGCTGCATCTTTTGAGCGATCAGATCAGCCAGACTAAACCTTTGCATCTTACCGACATCCCCAAGATTACTGCTGTCTAAAGCAGGCTGTTCGTCGTTATGAACCACCGGCTCCGTTTCTCCCTCAACTCTTACTTCAGTCCGGACTGGAACAGGTTCTTGCTGATATGGGGGCTGTTCCGCCTTACCCACATTACTGGTAGCCGATAGATCATTAGTAGGACTTACCAAGCTGTTATCTTCAGGCTGAACCACCTCCGGGACTGGCATTTGATTAAACAACCAGGTCAGTTGATCATCGCTGCTCTCACCAGCATGAGGTTCTTCAGGATCAATTTCGGTTAGCTCCAGGGACTGGCTTTGTTCGCTTTCCGGCAGCTGTGCGGGCAATATTCCACTCAGCTCTCTCTCCAGTTCGGCGCTAAACTCTAAACTATACCCCAGCTCATTGGAGTTTTGCTCAGATTTACCAGCCGAATTGGGCTGTTCGGTTCGCACTGCCATTAATTCCAACATATTTACCATATATTCACCTCCTTTGCCTGAGTTTTATAGATTAATTTAGCACAGTTCGTACTCTGCTAAATCTCCTATCTAGATTTGTTGGTCAGGCTAGCCGACCAGTTTATCACTGGCGTCTTTGGTGATAATAATCTCTTGGTTCTGCTCCATTTCATGGACAATAGCCACAATTTTCTGCTGCGCCTCAAGAACCTCACTAAGCCTGATTCTGCCCAGCATATCCATCTCCTGGCGAATAATCTCCTGGGCCCGTTCAGAGATATTGTTAAAGACAAAGGTTTTCATCCGCTCACTTGTTGACTTCAGAGCCATGGCCAGATCACTGTTCTGCACTCTGGAGAGTACAACCTGAGCATGCCTTCGATCAAGCCTGATGATGTCCTCAAACAGGAACATCCTCTTTTTCAATTCCTCTGCCAGTTCACTATTGGTTTCCTCCATTTTATCGAAGATACTGACTTTGGTTCCCCGGTCAATAGAGGATAAAATTTCGGCCGCTATATTGATGCCCACAATGTCGGTAGAGTTGGTTTCTCCAAAAAAGTTACTGATTTTGTTTTTAACTTCTCTCTCCACCTGATTGACGATTTCTGGAGATATTTTGCTCATTTTAGCCACTCTGATGATAATGTCTGTCTGCCTTTCCTCGTCAAAAGAATTGAGGATAACCGAGCCCTGAGCCGGGTCTAAAAAGGATAATATAAGCGCCACTGTTTGATTTCGTTCGGATCTGAGGAAATCGATTATTTCATTAGCATCAACTTTTTTCAAGAAATCAAAGGGCTTGGATTTAATGAAGCTGGACATTTTGCTGATAATCTCCACACAGCGCTGCGATCCCAAGGCCTCAGTTAAAATCTCTTTGGCGTATTCCAGTCCGCCGCCGCCAACCGAAAAGCCCTCCTCCAGACACAACTGGTAAAACTCCTTAAGCACAGAATTTCGCATGGCCTGTGAAACAGTTTTGTTCTCAGCCATCCGAAAAGCTATTCTTTGAATATGCTCTTCACTCATATTCTTTAACACCTCTGCCGAGGTGGATTTATCCATTGTCAGCAGCAGGACGGCCGCTTTTTCCTCTACTGTCATCCTTCTATTCATCACTCCACGACCTCCGAATCATCATACTCATTAGTTTCTCCTCTTTCCAACCAATAAGCTATAAGTTCAGCTGCGTTTCTGGGATTTACTCTGACGATTTGGGTTATCTCTTCAATCATCTGCCGTTCTTCCTGAATCTTTTCCATACTCTCGTTGCGTCTCAGTTCTTCTTCTGAGATAGCTGCCTTGGCCTCGTCCAGCAATTCTTCCAGCTCACTAACAGCCGGCCCTTCAACTACTACTTTAGGCTTGGCCAGGGCTTTTCTCATCGTTCGCAATAACAGCAAGGCAAAAATAAATGAGAAAAACATCGCAACCAGCCCAATGATAGTCTGCTCAGAAATAGGAAGGGGCTCTTCCCGATTAGCTTTAGCGGCCTCGAGAGCATCTTTAATCTGCTGCTCTTTGGCTGCATTGGCACTAAAGTCCATATTGCTGACATTGATATTCGCGGTATCAACATCGACAGCCGCACCTACAATTTGGGAAACATTAAACAGACCGTCTTCATCCAACTCGGTATCATTAATCAGGATTGATATGGAAATATCCTGGATGACACCCTGGGCCTCCTCGATTGTCCGTCTTAACTCATTTATCCGATAATTGACAACTCGTTGCACTCTTTCATTCAGACTGTCGCTGCCAGCTGTCATATTAGTAGTGGAATCAGAGAATTGCTCACTGAGTTCATCGATCAGGAATGGGATTCCCTCGCCATTGACAACCGGGCTGTATTCTGTTACCTCTGTCGTCGTTTTATCAAAATTAAAGGTGGCGTTTACGGCTACTTTAATGTTTTTTTCACCGAACACCGGCTCAAACATGTAGAGTATTTTGTCTCTGAGGTTAGTTTCTACGTTTTTCTTCAGTTCAAGCTGAGAATTAGTGATTCGGGTGGCCGGATCACTGTTGTTCATCGGCAAAAGATCATTGGCTTCAGAGTCAATAATGACTACGTTCTCATCTTTCAGCCCCGAAATGCTGGTAATCATTAGTCTTTGAATAGCTCTGATTTGCTCTACACTGGGAGAAAAGTTTGTTTCCAGCTCTAATAAAACATTAGCGCTGACTGGAGTAATGTCGTTGCCAAGCTGAAAATTGTCAGTCATATCCATACTGATTGTAACAACAGCATCAGAGATACCCTGCAGCAGTTTGATAGTGTTGCTTAATCTATCTTGCAACTGGTATAAAAGCATGACATTTTTATCGTGAGTTGAAGTCGAAAAGTTAATATTGTTCAGATAAAGGTCATAGTTCAGACCAGATTTGGGATACCCCTGTACGGCCAACTGCATTCGAATATCTTCTTCTCTAGACTTTTCAACCAATATAGTTCCATTTCCACTATTAGTTGATTTTATGCCCAACTCTTTTAAAAGGTTGCTGACCTCGCCAGCCTCGACAAGGTCAAGCTCGCTGTAGAGCACGGCATATTCCGTCCTGTTCAACACTACAGTTGCAACAGCTACGGCGATCAAACACAGCATTCCCCAAAAAAGTATTCTTCGTTTTGCTTTAAATTCTAGGCCAGACCAGTAGTCTTTAATTTTTGAAACAGTATCATTAATTTTAGTGGGCATTTTTAATACTCCGTTCGAATATCAAAATAGATTATAATTGCATTCTCATTATTTCGTTATAGGCATCGATAGCTTTATTTCTGATTTGCAGCGTGAGCTGCAGGGTCATTGCAGTTTTTTCTGTGTCAATTAAAAACTGATGATAGTCATCGGCATTACCGGCAATGAGCGTATTAAAGGTTGTACTGGCACCATTGATATCACTGTCGATTTTATTGAGTGATTCTTTAAGTATATCTCCAAAGTTTAAATTATTGGATTGAGCATTCCCCGCCTTTAACACTCCGGCCTGGTTTGAAGACACCGCCTTAACAGGTACAGTAATCATTTATCTCATCCCCTTAAATTTATTTAAGTATTTCTAACGACTTGGCAAACATAGTCTTGGTTGCTTCTACAATAGTTGCATTAGCTTCGTAAGCTCGTGATGCAGCTAAGAGTTTAAGCATCTCTTCAGTTGAGTTGACATTGGAGATTTTTACATAACCATCTTCGTTAGCCATCGGATGACTGGGGTCATATGATAATTTGAATGGTGTAGTATCCTCAGCTATTTCAGAAATATTAACTCCATTGCCTTCTCTTGGCCGACTAAAATTATCGAGAGTGCTGCTGAATGTTCGCTGCTCTCGGGACTCCTCCAAAACTACAGATTTAGCTCGATACGGATCACCGGTGTCAGTAATTACCGTCTCGGCATTTGCTATGTTTTGAGCTACCACTTCAATTCTTTTCTTCTGGGCATATAAGCCGCTCGCACTGATATCCAAAGATCTAATAAAACTCAACTAAATCACCCCTTTGTAGAATCTATGACAATCTTGTACAATTCCAACTGCGATCTGAGCGCCTCAACCATAAGATCATATTCCATTTTATTTTCAGATAAGGCAATCATTTCTTTGTCGGCATCGATGTTGTTTCCCTCAGTATTATCTAACAAGCCTGCTTTCTCATAGATAGAAAACAGGTTAAATCTGTCTTTTATCTGTTTGACATCGGGGTTGTCCACTTTATTATTTTTTAGATGCCTGGTCAGCACCTGTTCAAAATTTACATCTTTTGCTTTATACCCCGGTGTGTCAACATTTGCTATATTATTGGCAATAACTTCATGGCGTTTGGAAAGACCTTCTAGACCTTTTCTAAAGAAATCTAACCTTGAATAAAATCCATTAATCATATTCATTCTCCTTAAAGTCAATTTAACAGCCTACCCATATTTAGGCATAAACTATACTATTTTAGTTAATTATAATTCAATTTTCGACATCTTACAACAGAGTTACATTATATTTTAATATAAATTTAAGTTTAAAAAGAAAATTTTTAAGTTCCTTGATTAATATAAATAGCAATATTTTATTAAATATTATTTAAAATTGACCTCCTTAAGACGAGTTTTTATTTACAAATAAGCCACCTAAAAAATGGATATTTTATGTAATATAAGATATTATTATCATAGAGTGACTTTATATTTCTCGTGAAAAAATAATAAAATTTTTATTTATCTTAATATTTAATATATTTTTTTCCTTCCTGAAAACAAAAAAACCCACAAAAAAACACTATTACTGTTCTTTTATGGGTATTTTTTATTAAAGCTCTTGTATATTTATTTACTTGACAGTCGGGGGTAAATTGTTGATAAAAACATTATAAAAATCTACATTATATTTTCAAATCTGCTTTTTGCACTGATGATATCAGTAACTCTGATACCATATTTTTCATCAACTACAACTACCTCCCCATAGGCAATCAGTTTATTATTGACATAAATCTCTAGCGGCTCATCGACAAAACCATCCAGCTCCACCACCGTACCTGTACCAAATTTAAGGATATCTTTGATTGATTTTTTAGTGCGGCCAAAAACTACATTTAAGTCCAGCAGAACATCGAGCAGCAGCTCCATATTTTCGGGTAGCTTTCGCTCAACAGTTTCGTCTGCGGAAATGGCTATATCACTTTCAGCCTCTGGGGGCTGCTCTGAACTGGGAGCTGCTTCGGACTGGCCATTTATTAAACCATTCGTCAAAACATTGACAATTTCCCGAACAGTTTCATATGAATATAATTGCATAATGCTGGTCTCGAGCAGACCTTCAATGGACATGATAAAACCAATCTTCACAAATTCTGCCTCAGTTGCGATCTGACTTGAACTCAGATCAGAATCATCTGACCATATTTCCACTTCCGGAGAGCTGATATCAACAATTCTTTTCATCATGGAAGCAATTGAGGTGGCTGCCGAACCTATCATTTGATTCATAGCTTCAGAAACAGCACTGAGCTCTAATTCGTTCAGCTCCTGTTTTCTGGTTGCCCCGTCTCCACCCATCATGATATCGGCAATTACTGAAGCATCCTCTGTCTTAATTAATAACAGATTGGTTCCAGCTATTCCCCGTTCGAATTCAACTCTCAGTACAACATAGGGAATCTCCATGCGCTCATGTATTTTTTTGAGATTAGAGACTGAGACAACAGGTGTTGTAATCTGAACTCGTTTATTGAGAATTTTTGACAATGAAGTTGCTGAAGTCGAAATAAAAATATTGCCAGCTTCACCAATAACGTCTTTTTCATCATCTGTCAGCAAAATATTCTCTTCTTCACTCTCTTGTACTCCACCATTTAGTAACGCATCAATTTGTTCTTGAGTAAGTGTACCTTCACTCATAACATACCACTTCCTTGTAGTGCTCTTATTTTACTAGACTTGAACTGCTGACTGCTATAGCCGATTATAAACCTAACGCTTTGTTTAATGATTCTATTACCCGTGCATTATCAAATGGCTTGACTATGAAATCACTGGCCCCTGACTTTATAGCATCCATAACCATTCCCTGCTGTCCCATAGCACTACACATAATGATCTTAGCTTTTGGGTTTATTTTTTTGATCCACCTTAGAGATTCAATGCCATCCATCTCCGGCATTGTAATGTCCATCAATACTAAATCGGGATTGGTTTCTTGATACACTTCTATTGCTTTCTTGCCATTAGCGGCTTCTCCGGCAATTTCAAACCCTTCCTTTTCCAGCATATTTCTCAACATCATTCTCATAAAAGCTGCATCATCTACAATTAAGATTCTTTTAGCCATTTGACTTTCTCCTTTATAATAGTGATAATATCTTGCTTTGGTAGTGCCAATAAAAGCTTATCTTTAACACTTAACAGTTTTTATATTGATCTGAAGGCTTTCCAAATCTAAGCTCATTGTTCTTCCAGCGAACCCCCCAACCTCTTCAGCCAAAATTGGTATGCTCAGTTTTTGCAACGCCTGTCTGACTGCTTGGATATTTGAGTTGCCAATTTCATAATAAAGAGCGGCAGGCTTGATCAATGTCTGAGCTCCACCTGCGATATACGCCACCAGATTTTCCTTTTTTGCTCCATAAGCTAATAATTTACTGACCATAGCTGGAATTGCAGTGTCAGCATATTTTTTCACTTCAGTATTCTGAAACAAGGTGCTGTCATGTAAAAGGATATGGGATAAGCCGCCTATCCTGTTCTCTTTATCGAATACAGCTGTTCCAACACAAGAACCTAAAGCATAGGTGATTAAAATATGAGGACTCCTGGCAACCTGGTAATCTGATATACCTACAATTATGTTTTTTTTCAATCTCACAACTCCAGTTCACAGAAGACAATAAAGATATCGCCTTAATTAAATTTTACAATACAATTATATAAAAAATAATAAAAAACTACTAACATTTTTTAGCAATCCATGTTTAATCTTTTTCTAAAACCATCATTATTTTATCTACTATTTTATCAAGTGGCAGCTGATAATCAACTGCATCCAGCTCGTGAGCCGCCTTCGGCATGCCATAGACAACACTGGTAGATCTATTCTGCCCAATAGTCACTGCGCCGTTCAGCTTCATATTTTTCAATCCTTTTGCGCCATCTTTACCCATTCCGGTAAGAATGACCCCAATAGCCTGCTCCTTAAACGCAATGGCAATTGAATCAAAAAGTACATCTACTGAAGGGCAGTGTCCATTAACTTTATTGTCGTCAGTTAGTTTTTCTGTTTTTATTATATAGTTTTTTCCTTTTTTGACAACCCTGATATGGTATCCCCCCGGGGCAATCAGTACCCTGCCAGCGATAATTTTATCCCCTTCTTCAGCCTCCTTGACCTCAACCAGACATTCATTATTCATCCGTTCAGCAAACATTTTAGTAAATATTGGGGGCATATGCTGAACAATTACTGTTCCGGGAACTTCTCTGGTAAAACCGTTTAAAATCTTGGCAATAGCTGTCGTACCTCCAGTTGAGGCTCCAATGGCAATAACCTTAAAACTGGTATTGCTGTTTACCGCTCTGACCTGAACCATATTACTGCTTGCCCGTTTATAATTACCAACCTTTACGGTAGAGGCTATCTTGATTTTAACTATCAACTCTTTAATAAAAGAGTCGATTCCCGCTTTGTCGGTGGGTTTATTGACAAAGTCTACCGCACCGGCATTCAGCGCATCGAAAACAGTATCATTGAGGGAACTGACCATCACTATGGGCATCGGGTATTGAGGCATAAGCTTTTTCAGAAACTCGATACCATTCATTTTGGGCATCTCTACATCAAGGGTCATTACATCCGGTCGATATTGAATTATCATATCCCTTGCTTCATAAGCATCTGATGCTTTGGCAATTACTTCTAAGTCACTTTCAGCTGACAGTTTCTTTTCTAAAATCCCCCGAAAAAGTGCGGAATCATCTGCTATTAACACCCTAATTTTTTTTCTTTTTCTCATAATTATATTTCTTTTCTATAGATTGAAGGCTTAATGTATTTGTAAGAGGTCACTCCTCGGTCCAAGCTCTCTGAATGACTGACAAACAGGTAACCTCCGGGCTCAGTTATTTCGTAAAATTTCCTGATCACTTTATGTCTCGTTGGTGCATCAAAATAAATCATCACATTTCTACAGAATATTATGTGGAATCTTTTCTTAAAATTAAAACTGCTTAACAGGTTAAGCCGCCGAAAAATGACTTCTCTTTTGATCGAATCAACAATTACACTATGATTGTCGTCAAAAGGCTTGAAATATATCCTGTTCCACATCTGAGGATTGTTCTTAATATTTTCATTTGTATAAATACCTTCTTTGGCCTTTTTTAGAACATTGGTAGATATATCAGTAGCAAGTATTTTGGTATCCCAGAAGGCTTTATAATTTCCCAGGAAATCAGCAAGCACCATTGCTATGGAGTAGGGCTCTTCTCCGGAAGAACAGCCAGCACTCCAGATTCGCAAATCTTTTTTTGCTTTCTGCTTCTGAACCAGGTAAGGAAGTACATCGCTGATTAAAAACTCGTAATGCTGCTTTTCTCGATAAAAATAAGTGTGATTAGTTGTTATTTTATCAATCAACTGATCTAATGCTTCTCCTGATTTATCCTGTAATATGTATTGATAATAGTCTGAGAAGCTATCAAAGTTGCCATTCTCCAGTATCGCACCCAACCGGCTGTTGATCAGGTTCTTTTTCTTTTCATTAAGATCTATTCCAATATTCTGCCTGATAAAGTGAGATAATTTTTGAAACTCGTTGTCGGTAATTAACACATCTCCACTCCTTAATATTAAGATATACTTCCAGTATCGCTGCTGAAAGTATATTAAATAATTTTTATATGACTAAGGCGAGCATATCAGAGCTTGTCCAGCAATTTATTTTGATCTATTTTTACCAGCTCGCTGCATTCCAAAAGGATATACACCTGTTGTTTTTGCCGTCCGATACCTCTAATATAACTTGATTCCAGGCTCTTATTAAATTCCGGTATTACTGAAATCTCGCGGCTGCTCAGGGTAACAACCTCTGCTACATTATCTACAATTATTCCCACTGTATCATCATCCACTGTCAAAACAATAATACAGGTCCGGTCATCATACTCCTTTTCTGTCTTTTTAAATCGCAGCCGAACATCAATTATTGGAATTGTCTGTTCCCTCAAGTTTATGGTACCTTTAACAAACTCAGGCTGATCGGCTGCAGGAGTGATTTCCTGAATGCTCATTATTTGACTGACATACCTGATATCTATACCGTATGTTTCATTCCCGATCGTGAACATCAGGTTCTTTTCATTAATTTCGTTAATATCTGTTGCTCTGTTTACCAAAACTAATCCTCCTTACCGTAAATATTCGCTGTGTAAATGAAAAGAACTTATTTACAGGTTGCCGCTTAGTTAATCAGCCCGATAGGGTCTAAGATCAGACTAATACCACCATCACCCAATAAAGCACACCCCGAAACACCTGGAACATAGTTAATGTATTTAGAAAAGTTTTTGACAACCAATTGATATTCTCCCAGCAGCTTATCGGCAAAGATACAGGCGCTCTTACCGCTGTTTTCAACCAAAACAAAAATTCCATCTTCGATTTTGGTAACTGCTGACTCAATATCATGAATCTCATGTATTCTAATAACTTTTAAGCAATTGTTCATAACCATAATCATTTCGTTATCGAGAGGATCAACGATTATTTCTTCTTCAGTAGATTCAAACAACTGTTTAATTGATGTGATTGGCACTGCATATCTGGCCTCTCCTACCTTAACTAAAATACAGTCAATAATTGCCAAAGTCAATGGTATTCTAATTGTAAATTCTGTACCTTTATCTTTTTCACTTTTTATTTGAATCTGTCCGCCGATATGCTCTATCCCTTTAGCTACCACATCCATACCGACCCCTCTGCCTGAAAAACCGGTAATTTCATCCCTGGTAGAAAATCCAGCATTAAAAATAAGTTCATAGGCCTCTTCGTCGGTGTACTCTTCAAGTGGTTTATGTAATAAACCTTTACCTTCAGCTTTTACTAATATCTTATCTTTGTCAAGGCCTTTTCCGTCGTCTCGAACCATGATCAGAATCTCTCCACCAGAGTGCTTGGCCTCCAGAATAACCTTGCCCACTGGATCTTTGCCCTTAAGGCTGCGCTCCTCACTGTTTTCCAGACCATGATCAATCGCGTTTCTGACCAGGTGCATAATTGGATCTGAAATATGCTCAATAATGTTTTTGTCAACTTCAGTTTCCTGACCGATTAGTTCAAGCTCTATTTTTTTATTGGTTTTATTGCTCATATCCCTGGCCAGTCTGTTCATTTTCTGAAAGGTTAAGGCTAATGGAACCATTCTGATCTCCATTACTACATCCTGGAGATCTTTCATAATTTTTTTCATCTGTTTAGCAGATTTTCTAAAATTATCGAGTTTGAGGTTTTCCAATTCGGGATTCCTGGTAACCATTGATTCAGAGACAACCAGCTCAGAAACCAGGTTCATCAGCTGATCAAGTTTAGTTACCTTAACGCTGATGTATTTTTGACTGACAGCGCTTTTACTATCACCAGATTTTTGCTTTTGATCCTGTTCTGTTCTATCACTGTTTCTCAGCATATCCTCAATATATTCAAAGCTGATCCCCTGAGCCATATTTCTGACATATTGCCGAAATACATCTCCATCAATTTTGCGGAGGTCTAAGTTTTTAACAAAAGCTATCCTGGAAAAAAAGTTTGATATCTCATCATAATCTTTGGGGCTGGAAAAGGCCAGCTGCAGCCCTTCATTATGGATAATGGTGGTTGAATTCAAATCCTCTAAATCACTGGGATAGCTAACCACACTTTCAACAATCTCGCTTAACTGGCTGATAGCAGAATATGCTCGAATGTTGACCATTTCACAATCCTGATCATACCTCACCAAACAGAGATAATAACTTAACTGAGCACTCAAACCGAGTGCAGACTTTTCTCCCCCAGGCAGTTTATTAGGGGAGATAGGGATCTGTTCCTCGCTGACAGACACAGTTGCAGTTTCTTTTCGACTGGTATCTATCAACTTCAATGATTCAAGGTGGCTCTTGATGCTGTCAATCAAGGCCTCATTTTCTACCAGTTCTCCTTCAGCTATTATCTTGCTGACTTCCTGTTTGATATAGTCAACAGTCTCCAGTACTAAATCTGTAATCTTATTATAATCAATATCTCCGGGGTCCTCAGATCGCAAAAAATCAAACATGTCTTCCAAAGCATGAGCTGTATTAGCTATACCATAAAACTGCATCATCATGGAATTACCTTTGATAGTATGCATTACGCGAAATATTTCATTAATAGCACTGACTATTGTGCCTTCACGTTCACTTTCAATTATTTTACTCTCTAACTGTTCTATTAAACTATTGGTTTCATGAACAAAAAGTTCAACCATAGGATCAATATTGGAGAATTCTGACATCCTTATCCACCGCCAAATCTGTATTTATGCATTTAATTCCTCTATAATTTTATCGGTTAAATCCTTAATTAATTTACTGATATTAAGCTTTTTTTTATAATGTTTTAATAAAAATATGTTCCTTTACCCGACGTTAAAATCAGGTCTGAATTAGATAGCATCAATCCTTGCCAAACATTTGCCAGAGCTTGCCTTTCACTGTTGTAAGCACTTATAACATTAAGGTTTAATATAAAACCGTCACCTTTAAATCCCGGCAATCTGAGCAGGGTTGGACAGCAATGATTTTTTAAGCAGAGTTAACTTTCCGGTACTACTAACTCAGCACAGTTTATCAAGATGTAGGCATTCTCGTCGATTCTGCCGATTCCTCTGATAAACCTGCTATCGACACCTTTGAATTCAGGGGCAATGGTAATACTCTCATCTGTAATAGTTACAACCTCTGAAACACTGTCAACAATGACTCCTACTGTCATCTCCATGATATCCAAAATGATTATGCAGGTTCGTTCGTCATAGCTTTTCTCTGCTTTGCCAAACCTCAATCTGATATCAATAATTGGTATTATTTGGCCACGGAGATTAATTACTCCTTTTATATACTCCGGCTGGTCCGGAAGCGGTGTTATCGGCTGAACACCAATAATCTGCCTGACAAATCTTATTTCAAAGCCATAGGTATCTTCGTCTAAAGGGAAGGTCAGGTTTCTGTTGAGCAAGGTATCATTAAGGGCCCAACTGCTGGTAATTTTATTCACAGTTTATCACTCCAAAATCTGATTTAAGACTACACAGCTTTCAAACATTTTTTAATGCCAAAAAACGTGGTTTTTAACCTGATACAGAATATCAGTGAGATTTCTGCTGCTCTTTGGTAACTAACTAAGTGTTTAACTGAAGCAGATATATTAAAGTTAAGTTTAATGTATAGAATTTGTAATCGAGCGTTATCCGGTATGATATCGAAGAGCTGTCAGGTATCTGTTTTGAATCAACTCTCAATAGCTATTCAGATAATTCTGTCTGTAATTAAATTTTTATTAAATTATTTGTTAATAAGCGCCTTTATAGTTCATTTAAATTATGTCCCAGTATT
>JANQLZ010000089.1 GCA_028280325.1 Bacillota bacterium | reverse complement strand
GCCTTTAAACTCTATGACACCTATGGTTTTCCGCTGGAGCTAACCTGTGAAATTGCTCAGGAAAACGGCAGTGAAGTGGATGTAGACGGTTTTGAGAAGGCCATGGACAGGCAGCGAGAACGGGCCAGAAAAGCCCGCAAAGAGCAGGCTGACAATGCTTTTGCTGAAAAGAAGTTTGCTGATGTAACTGCCGGCAATGTTTTCACAGGGTATCATGCCCTAAAAACCAGGTCAACAATTATCGCCCTGAATACCCTGCCTGAGAAAGAGGCTGGCCATACCCAGGTAGAGCTTCTGCTGGATGAAACTCCATTTTATGCGGAAGCTGGAGGTCAGGTGGCCGATAAGGGTATCATATCTGGCAGCAGCGGTTGTTTGGAGGTTACCGATGTCAAAGGGCTGGCAGATGGTCGGATTCTGCACCTCGGGTCGGTTAAATCAGGCAGCTTTAAAGTTGGGGATCTGGTTGAAGCTCAGGTTGATTTTGAACACAGGCAGTCAGTCCGAGCCCATCATACCTGCACCCACTTATTGCATCAGGCTTTAAAAAATATTCTGGGGGACCACGTTAATCAGGCTGGCTCCTGGGTCGGAGCAGACCGGCTGCGATTCGATTTTACCCATTTTCAGTCGCTGACAGCTGAAGAGCTCGCTGGTATTCAGGATCAGGTAAACGAGAAAATTTTTTCAGCTGCCCCTGTAGTTACTGCTAAAATGACCATGGCTGAGGCCGTAAAAGACGGCGCTGTCGCCTTATTTGGCGAAAAATATGGCAGTATGGTCAGGGTTGTTTCTATTGGATCGTACAGCAAGGAGTTATGTGGAGGTACTCATCTGAATAATGCTGCTGAAGCTGGTATTTTTGTCATACTTTCTGAAAGCAGTATCGGCTCGGGAATTCGCAGAATAGAAGCTGTTGCCGGTCAGGTTGCTTACGGTTATATTAAGAAGAGATTACAGCTTGTCACAGCAGCGACAGATTTGCTGAAGGTACCAGTCAAAGATCTGTTGGCAAAGATCAATGATCTGAGTTCAGAGGTCAGCTATTTAAACAAGACCAACAATGATCTTCAGCAAAAACTTTTTGCAGCAACTGCCACAGGTCTGCTGGATAATATAATCAATATAAAAGGTGTGCCGGTACTTGCTGTACAGGTAGATAATCTGGATATGATCGCTTTAAGAAAGTTAGGGGACGCCTTGAAAGCTAAGTCCCCAGACCTGGCTCTGGTCTTGGGATCAAGTATTGGCAGTAAGGTTTATCTAATGGCCATGATTGGAGACAGGACGGTCAAAGAGCATCGACTTCATGCAGGCAAAATTATAAAAGAGATATCTAAAATCTGTGGCGGCGGTGGTGGCGGAAAGCCTCATATGGCGCAAGCCGGAGGCAAAAAGCCGGAAGCTTTAGCCGGTGCCTTGGAAAGGGCGGTAGAGTTAATTACAGCACAGTTAAGTTAAAGGGTTTATACCAGCGAACCTGGAATTCAGTTATGAAAATGTAGTCTAACGGTTGGGGATAGTATTTATTTATCTAGACAAGGATTATTAAAGGAGGCTTTAATCAATGGGACGTTTTGACAGCACAATGCTCTTTAAAGCTGATAATGATAAGAGTAAAAAGATCTGCGACATAGTTACAAAGGTTTACAATGCTCTTGATTACAAAGGGTATAGCCCGGTCAGCCAGATAGTTGGTTATCTGCTATCAGGAGATCCGGCTTATATAACAAGCTATCAGGATGCCAGAATCCTGATACGGCAGGTGGAGCGAGATGAAATCTTAGAGGTTCTGTTGAACAATTACTTAGAATCTAACGCCATAAAAAGCAAGAAATAAACTGGAACCCGTGATGAACGGGTTCTAATGTTGTATTGTTTAAAGGTAAAGGTTTGACTGGTACATTATTTGATGTTTTAGTTTTGTGGAGTAATTATGGAATACAATTATTTAGGAGATACCGGAATCAAAGTATCAGAACTCTGCTTCGGCAGTCTGACCTTGAGCAGCTTACAGGCCAATCTGTCGATGGCAGAGTCGGAGAGGCTGATCAAAAGTGCGCTGGAGCGTGGCCTAAACTTCATTGATACTGCAGAGTTTTACAGTAATTATCACCAGTTGGCGGCTGGTCTGCGGGGCTGGACTGGTGATACGGTAATCTGCACCAAGTCTTATGCCTATGATGCTGCCGGGGCCAGACTAAGTGTAGAAAAAGCCCTGAGGCAGTTAAACAGGGATTACATAGACATCTTTTGTCTGCATGAGCAGGAGTCGATGCTGACTTTACAGGGCCATGAACAGGCTTTAACTGAGCTGGCAAGAATGAAAACTGAAGGAAAGATCAGAGCTATCGGCATCTCTACTCATTTTATTGCCGGCGCCGAGGCAGCCCTGAAACATCCGTTAATAGAGATAGTTATGACTATTGCCAACTACCAGGGGTTGGGGATAGTTGATGGCAATATGGAGAACATGTTAAAAGCGATTTCCAGGCTAAAACAGGCTGGAAAAGGTGTTTACGGTATGAAAATACTGGGGGGCGGCAATATGCATCAAGACGTGATTCGTGCTTTCAGCTATGTCAAGAATATCGGACTTGATTCAATTGCAATCGGACTGCAAAATAAGCAGGAGCTGGAGTTTGCGGTAGATTTTTTTTGTAACGAAAAGATCAACCATCACCTTGTTGCTGCTCTTACTAAACAGCCTCGACAACTGCACATTGCTTCATGGTGTACCGGATGCGGGCTGTGTCTGGAAAAATGTTCTCAAAATGCTTTAAGTTTAGTTGATAATCAAGCTCGGATCGATCCCAGCCGTTGTATTTTATGCAGTTACTGCGCTGGGGTTTGCCCTGATTTTTGTATAAAAGTGTTTTAGTAAGGATGATAAGCATGCGCTATTTAGGAATTGATGTTGGCGATAAACGAATAGGTATAGCAATCAGCGATCCCAGCGGAGTAATAGCCACTCCTTATCAGGTTTATAACTGTGTAGGACCCAAAAAAGACTTGAAGTATATTGCCGGTTTAGCCAGGGAAAAAGATATCGGAAAAATTATTGTGGGGTTACCCTGCAATATGAACGGAACGCTGGGAATCAGGGCAGAAAAATGCCAGGAGTTTGCTGCGAAACTGACTCGTCATACTACAGCTGAGGTGCTGATGCACGATGAGCGCTTAACTACAGTTGGGGCGGAAAAAATGCTCATCAGTGCTGATGTCAGCAGGGCCAAAAGAAAAAAGGTTATAGACAAGCTGGCTGCTCAGCTAATTTTGCAGAATTACCTGGATTCTATCAACAATTAAAATAACTTTCAACAGTATTAAGCTGGTTAGTTAGCCGTCAGGCAGGTAGAGGCCAGATACTTTACCCTAATAACACGAATAACTTGACTGCTTTACAGAGAGGAATTAAAATAGTAGCAGTTGAATAAGGAGGTTTACCTATGTCTTTTCATGAAGAAGAAATAGTAGTTTTGATAGATGAAGATGGAGCAGAAGTTGAGTTTGAAATCATTGAGCTCTTTGAGCTAAATGGCAATAGCTATGCATTTTTGTTTCCAATAGCTGAAGATGATGAAGAAGCCGTTATTATGAAGGTGGCCAAGAATGAGAACCATGAAGATATTCTGGTTGACATCGAAGAGGACGATGAGTGGAAGGCTGTCGTAGAGGCTTGGGAAAACATTATTGAAGAACTTGAAGCAGAGGAAATCGAAGAGCAGGAATAATAGTGCAGGGGCTCGCTCAAAAATTTTAGGCAAGCTCTTGTTTTTTGCGTGCCAGGACCGGTTTTTTAACTTCGTACCCTTAGGTTTTTGAAGACTGCTGAAAATGCCTGCCAGAGCCTGGCCTATTTTGATAGATATGGAGCGTAGTTAGCAATGAACATTCTAAATAAAATACGTACTAACAAGATATTGTTGAGATTGACACTGCTTTGTTGCGTTCTCTTAATGTTGATTTTTGTGAGAGAGCTGACGCTGTTAGTTCAAAGAATGATATCAGAGCCGGTCTTGATTGAGATTCAAGCTGGTTCTTCGACCGGCCAAATAGCCAGGTTGCTCAAGGAAGAAAAAGTGATAGATTCGGCTATCTGGTTCAACCTGCAGGTCAGGCTCAGAGGGGCTGCCCCCAATCTGAAAGCTGGTTTGTACTTATTCAAACCGGGCACACATATTGCAGCAACTATTAATAAATTGGTCAATGGTGAGGTTGAAGAATATGAAGATATCAGGATTACAATACCTGAGGGCTACAATATTAAACAGATAGGGCTGTTGTTTGAAGAGAACGGCTTATTCTCGGCAGAGGAGTTTTATCAAAAGGTTCAGGAGATTGATCTGCCATATGAGTGGGCCAAAGACCTGCCTGACAACCTGATCTGGAAGTATGAGGGATATCTCTTTCCAGATACCTATGATTTTAAGACAGTTACTACAGTAGAAACAGTTGTAAAAAAGATGGCAGCCCGCTTTGAAACCCAGGTGAACCAGGTTTATCAAGATTCGGGGATCGAGGAGTATACTTTGCATCAGCTGTTGACCCTGGCCTCTGTCATTGAAAAGGAGGCTGTTCTGGATGATGAACGGCCAACTATTGCCAGTGTTTTTTACAATAGAATTAAAATTGGACAACCTTTACAGAGCTGTGCCACTGTCCAATATGTGCTGCCCGTTCATCGGGAGGTGCTGACTATTGAGGATACCCAGGTAGATTCAGTTTTCAACACCTACAGGCACTTAGGTCTCCCGCCCGGTCCAATATCTTCAGTTGGGTCAGCATCATTTATGGCGACGATAGAGCCAGCAAATACCGGGTACTATTACTTTAATGCCATTGGTGGAGGCAAACATTACTTTAGTAAAACATATCAAGAACATTTAAATGCTATAAAAAGATATAAGTAGGGATTATCAATGAACAGAGTGGAATTACTGGCTCCCGCCGGCAATCTGGAAAAGCTTAAAGCAGCATTTATTTATGGAGCTGATGCGGTGTATTTAGGTGGCCTGCAGTTTGGCCTCAGAGCTTCAGCGGGGAATTTTACAATTGAGGAAATGAAAGAAGGGGTGCGGTTTGCCCATGACCGTTCCAAGAAGGTTTATGTAACAGTCAATATTATTGCCCATAATGAAGATTTAGTGGAACTGCCCCAATATCTACGGCTCTTGAATGATTTGGATGTAGATGCAATAATCGTAGCTGACCCCGGGGTTCTGCGAATTGCCCGGGAAACGGTTCCACAACTCGAAATCCATCTGAGTACTCAGGCCAGCAATACCTCTTGGAGCAGTGCTCAGTTTTGGGTTGACCAGGGGGTTGAGCGCATCATTCTGGCCAGAGAGCTGACCATGCCGGAGATAAAAGAGATAATTCACAGGGTTCCCCAGGCTGGGTTTGAGGTCTTCGTCCATGGAGCGATGTGTGTTTCATATAGCGGCCGTTGCCTGCTCAGCAATTACTTCACGGGAAGAGATTCGAACCGGGGGCAGTGTGCTCAAGTCTGTCGGTGGAAATTTAACCTGGTAGAAGAACACCGGCCCAATCAATTTTTTCAAATTAATGAGGACGAGCATGGAACGTATATATTTAATTCCAAAGATCTGTGCGCTGTAGATTTAGTGCCAGAGCTGATTGGGATGGGCGTCCGTTCCTTAAAAATTGAAGGTAGAATGAAGAGCATCCATTATGTTGCTACCATTACCAAAGCTTATCGGCAGGTTATTGACAGCTATTACTGTGATCCTGATAATTTTGTCGTCAGTGAGAAAGTCAGAAATGAGTTGGCCAAGCCCAGCCATCGACCTTATTTCACGGGCTTTTATCATAGCTCGCCCCGGCAGGCTGACGGTCAGCATTACAGTTCATCTGGTTATCTCAGGCCCTATGATTTTATAGGAATAGTTTTAGAATATAATCAGGAGACAGGTCTTGCTTTAATCGAACAGCGCAATCTGTTTCAGGTAGGGGATACCGCTGAGATCATGAATCCAACTGAAAAAGACGTGGTTTTTACCATTGATCAAATTATTGATCCGACAACTGGCAGTGAAATACCCAGAGCTCCACATGCCCGTCAGCAGGTTTTAGTGCCCGTACCCGAACAGGTAGAGGAATGGGGAATACTGCGGAGGGCCAAGCCATGAAGCAGGCCGTTCTGATAGGAATAGGAGGAGGCAGCGGCTCGGGTAAAACTACCATAGCCCATGCTCTGCAAAAGAACCAGGGCTCAAATCTGCTGATTATTGAACAGGACTCCTATTATAAGAATCACCCCGCTTTAAGCTATGCAGAGAGGTGCTTGTTAAACTATGACCACCCCAATGCCTTTGACAGTGAACTGCTTTTTCAGCAGCTGTCGATGTTGGTCAACGGACAGGCCATTGAGAAGCCGGTCTATAATTTTAACCTTCACCTGCGAGAAAAGTTCACAGAACGGTTAGAACCGCATCCTATAGTAGTATTGGAAGGTATTTTAGTATTAGAGAACCCCAAGATTCGAGAATTGATGGATATAAAGGTATTTGTGGATACCGATGATGACGTTCGTGTTCTACGCAGATTAAAACGGGATATTCGAGAACGAGGTCGCACTTTAGATTCCGTGATTATGCAATATTTGGGTACTGTTAAACCAATGCACCATACATTTACAGAGCCAACAAAGAAATTTGCTGATATAATAATACCCGAAGGTGGAGAAAATCAGGTTGCTATCGATATCCTGAACAGCAAGCTGGAATTAATAGTTCGCAATTATCTCTAGTGTTTTTACTGCTGCTTCAGGGCTGAGGAAATTGTTTATATGAGCCTGTTATTTAAGATCGTCATTGAATACTGAGGGGAGTTGCATTATTGTCCTCAAGCGTTGGATAGCTTTTTTTTCAATCCTTGAGACATAAGAGCGACTGATGTTCATGAGTTTGGCAATCTCTTTCTGGGTGTATTTGCGGTTATTGTAGAGTCCGTATCTTAAGATTAAGACGTTTTGCTCCCGTTCAGGTAAGGCTGGCAAAAGGTTGAGGAGTCTGTCTGATTCGATATTAATGGTTACAGTATCACTGATGTCTCGTTGCTCATTATCCGGCAGGATGTCCATCAGCGTGATTTCATTGCCCTCTTTGTCGACTCCAATCGGTTCTCGGAGGTAGATGTCACGCCTGTTATGGCGAGTAGAGCGGAGATGCATTAGTATTTCGTTTTCAATACAACGTGCTGCATAAGTAGCCAGCCGGGTGCCTTTACCAAGTTTAAAGGTCTCTACGGCTTTAATCAGACCGATAGTTCCAAGTGAGATTAGGTCATCGGTATCGTCATGTTTATTCTCGTATTTTTTAACAACATGGGCAACTAATCGCAGATTATGAGTGATTAAAACAGATCTGGCTTTGAGGTCGCCTTCTGCATACCGCATTAAGTATTCTTTTTCTTCCTCAGAAGATAAAGGTTGGGGGAAGGAAGCGCTCGAAACATAGGAGACTAAAAGTAGAGGATTACCTATAGTTTTCAAAAGAAGCAGTAGCCAGTGTATCATGAAAGTACCCCCTTTCAGTATGTTTTATCCATATGAACTTCGGGCTTGCCCCGTGCCTGTACAGATACAAATTTCAAAACTGAAGGAGGAAAAAACAATGAAATTATTGAAGCCTGATTATTATTTAAATTCAGTGTATGATTTTAATTTAGAGTACCTTTATGAACAAGGGTACAAAGCCATATTAGCAGACCTAGATAATACATTAGCTCCTTGGGATAGTGATATTGTATCCAGAGAGTTAAAGGAATGGGTCAACAGGATTTTAAGTATGGACATGAAAATAATCATAGTTTCTAATGCCCGCAACAATCGGGTACAGCAGTTTGTCAAGGAACTGAATATAAGTGGAATTGCCATGGCTAAAAAGCCTTTTGGCGGGGGTTTTAAAAAGGCTCTGAAAAAGCTTGGGCTAACTAAAGATGAAGTCATTATGGTTGGTGATCAGGTATTTACAGACGTTTTAGGGGCCAGATTACAACGAATTAAGGTTGCTTTAGTCAAGCCTTTAAGCGAGAAAGAACTGATGATAACCAAATTTATGCGCTACTTTGAAAAGTCGGTCAGAGCTGAGCAGAATACCCCAAATCTACCACAATAGCGTGCCTGTAAGCAACGATCGGTGTGAGCAGGCCGCAGCCCAGTAATTATACATGTATATTATGGTAATAATCGGAGATAATAGTATTGGGTGATGTAATGTGTCAATAATATGCGTGAGAAGAGAGTGTTACTGGCAATATAAGTTTAATGACAAGCCAAGTGATTTCTTGCGCTTAATTAGAGGTTTAGTAAATAAGATAAAGAAAGAACAAAACCTGAGCCGGTATCAACTGTATGACATTAATATTAAAAGAAATGGCAATAATCTGGCAATAGTCTTTTATTTTATGTTGAAAAACCAGCAGCAGACCGCTTAAAATTAAAGCTATACGGATAGCATGATTTTGCATTATAATAGAGTTGTCTATTATAATGTTTTTTTATTTTTGGCTTGAAGGCGGTGAAAAGATGCGAGTTTTGGGGCTGGACCCCGGCATTGCTATAACCGGGTTTGCAGTTATCAATGAAACTAAAACAGGCAATATCCCGCTGGTCTATGGCTGTATCAGAACCCATAGCAGCACAGCTCATGCCCAGCGTCTGCAGATTATCTACGAGGATATTAAGAGAGTAATTAAGAAATATCAGCCTGAGGTAGCAGCGATTGAAAAGCTCTTTTTTAACCGCAATGTCACCAATGCCTTAAAGGTGGGGGAGGCCAGAGGGGTAGTTTTGCTGGCTTTAGCCAACTCTGATATTGAGATTTTTGAATACACCCCACTGCAGGTCAAGCAGGCCTTAGTTGGCTATGGTCGAGCCGATAAAAAACAGATACAGTATATGATTCGGGCCGAGTTTAAACTGGCTGAGGCTCCCAAGCCAGATGATGTGGCTGATGCCTGTGCCGTAGCCCTCACCCATCTCCGCTCCCGACGCTTAAACCAAATGATGAAGGGATTAAAATGATGTTTGCTTATCTAAAAGGAAATATGACATACAGAGCAGCAGATTATGTGGTTATTGATGTACAGGGCGTTGGCTATAAAGTTTTTACTACCGTGGCCAGCCTGGCAAATATTAAACTGGAGCAAATCGTTCAGCTATTTACATATCTCAATGTTCGAGAGACGGAAATGACACTGTATGGCTTTGTTAAACAGAGTGATTTGCAGCTTTTTGAGTTATTGATAACTGTATCCGGTATCGGGCCTAAAGTTGCCTTGAACATTTTAAACCATATCAGAACCGATGATTTTGTGGTTGCAGTAATGAGTGATGATGAGAAATCACTCACCAAGCTGCCAGGAATCGGAAAAAAAACGGCCAAAAGAATTATTTTGGACCTGAAAGAAAAACTAAGTCACAGTCATGATATGATATCAGATATGGCAACCTCTGCTGACAGCCTGAAGGATTTTTCTTCTGCAGTCGACGAGGTTATTGCTGCTTTGCAGGCACTGGGATATGATTCTGCTGTAGCCAGAAGAACGGCTCAACAGCAGTATAAAGATAATCCCCAAAGCAGTGTGCCCCAACTGTTAAGACAGTGTTTGCGAAATCTATCGACGATTTAAGGGGGTAAGGAATAGTGATAGAAGCGGAAGAAAGGATCATCTCATCGGAGTACAAGGTTGAGGAAAAGCAATTTGAAACCAGTTTAAGGCCTCGGTTTTTACAGGAGTATATAGGACAAAATAAGGTTAAGGAAAATCTGAAAATTTTTATTTCAGCAGCTAAAGCGCGGCGGGAATCCCTGGATCATGTTTTGCTTTATGGCCCCCCAGGTCTGGGTAAAACAACATTGGCCCATATCATTGCCAATGAGCTTGGTTCTAATTTGCGTTCAACATCGGGACCGGCCATCGAGAGGCCAGGTGATTTAGCAGCAATACTGACAAACCTTGACCAGCACGATGTGCTGTTTATCGATGAAGTTCATCGGCTTAATCGATCTGTAGAGGAGATTCTTTACTCTGCTATGGAGGACTATGCCCTGGATATAGTTGTCGGTAAAGGTCCCAGCGCCAGATCAATCAGACTGGAACTGCCCAGATTCACTTTGATTGGGGCTACCACCAGAGCAGGCCGGCTGTCCTCACCTTTAAGGGATCGCTTCGGGGTAATCAGCAGATTACAGTATTATCAGCAGCAGGATCTGCAGACTATATTGACTCGTTCAGCAGCTATACTTAATATTGAAATTGAACAGGCCGGTGCTGTAGAGATAGCCAAAAGATCACGAGGAACCCCTCGGGTAGCCAACAGACTACTGAAGAGGGTCAGAGATTATGCCCAGGTTCGTGGTAATGGCACCATATCTCACTCCGTTGCCATTGAAGCTCTGAACATGCTGGAGGTCGATCAGTACGGACTGGATGCCGTAGACAGAAAACTGTTGCTGATGATAATTAACAAATTTGGGGGCGGTCCGGTGGGTTTAGATACCATGGCCGCGGCGATTAGTGAGGCCCCAGAGACTATTGGGGAAGTCTATGAGCCCTTTTTAATGCAGCAGGGTTTTTTGAAACGGACCCCCAGAGGCAGGATGGCCACCTCGTTTGCCTATGATTATTTTGGAGTCGAGTCTAAAGATAACAGCATTCAAAAAGCAATTTGGGAGGGCTGAGTTATGAAAGTTTTACTTCATTCATGTTGCGGGCCCTGCACAACTTACTGTTATGAAGCTCTCAGTAATGAAGGCCACGAAATATACGGTTTTTTTTACAACCCGAACATCCACCCACTGACTGAGTACCGAAAAAGAAAAGAGAGCCTGGACAGGTATGCTGACCAGGTTGGCTTAAAAATGATTGGTCGATCTGAATACGGGCTGACTGAGTTTGTCCGCAAGGTTGTCTTTAGAGAGAAAAACAGATGCCAGCTGTGTTATCAGATGCGTTTGGAGGCAACTGCCAGGATGGCTCAACGAAGCAAGTTTGATGCGTTTACCACTACTCTGCTGATTAGCCCTTATCAGGATTATCAGAAAATAGTGGAGATTGGCAATAACCTGGCAGCAGAATACCAGCTGGAGTTTTTAGCCAGAGATTTTCGGCAGGGCTATGCCCGAAGTATTGAGCTTTCTAAAAAATATGGCTTGTACCGACAGCAGTACTGTGGCTGTATCTACAGTGAGGAAGAGCGCTACCGTCATCAGAAAAAAGTATAGATTAGAATAAGGAGAATATATGTCAAGAAAACTAGCTGATTATTTTTATGATTTACCGGAAGAGCTGATTGCCCAAACCCCAATTTATCCGCGGGATACCTCTCGTTTAATGGTGTTAAACAAAAACAGTGGGCAGATTGATCACAGAATCTTTACAGATATTGTTCAATACCTGGATCAGGGCGATTTATTGGTAGTAAACGATACCAAGGTTATACCTGCTCGCTTGCATGGCGTTAAAGCAGCAAGCGGAGGCAAGGTTGAAATATTGCTGCTGCGGCCGGTAAAGCAAGGTGTGTGGGAATCATTGGTCAGGCCAGCACGCCGCCTGAAAATTGGAGATAAACTTCAATTCGGTGATGGGGTTTTACAGTCAGAGATAGTGGCCGAGTTGCCGGAGGGAATCAGGCATATCAGGTTTGCAGATAATCCAGATGAAGATTTTGAATCAATTATAGACCGAATCGGGGAAATGCCGCTACCGCCCTATATTAAAGAAAAGTTGTCTGATAAAGATCGATATCAGACCGTTTACGCCCAGAAAAGGGGATCTGCTGCCGCACCGACAGCCGGCCTGCACTTTACTCCAGAGCTGTTGAAAGCGATAGAGGTGCAGGGGGTCAATATCGCTCGCTTAACACTCCATGTCGGCATAGGAACATTCCGGCCTGTACAGGTCGAAAACATAGCAAAACATCAGATGCACAGTGAGTTTTATCATGTCGACCCCAGTACGGCCTCATTATTAAATCAAACCAGGATTAAAGGAAAACGAATTATCGCTGTCGGCACAACTTCGGTACGGGCCCTGGAATCTTTACCTCTGGAAAATGGCAGATTCCTGGAGGCAAGTGGCTTTACTGATAAATTCATCTATCCAGGATACAAGTTCCAGGCAGTTGATGGTTTGATAACTAATTTTCATTTACCAAAGTCATCTTTATTGATGCTGGTAAGTGCTCTTGCCGGCCGGGAGAATATCCTTAATGCCTATCATGCTGCCGTGCAGGAAAGGTATCGGTTCTTCAGCTTTGGCGATGCCATGCTACTGATTTAGAGGGTTGCCGGTATGGGAATAAGCTTTAAAGTTACTTCAAAATGTACGAAAACGCGGGCCAGGACCGGGCGGTTACAGACCCCTCATGGTCTGATTGAAACCCCGGTCTTTATGCCAGTCGGTACTCAGGCCACAGTTAAAACCCTGGATCCACTGGAGCTTAAGCAGATTGGTGCTGAAATAATACTCAGTAACACCTATCACTTGTATCTGCGTCCGGGCAGCGAGCTGATTGAGGAGGCTGGAGGGCTGCATAGTTTTATGAATTGGCCCAAACCTATTTTAACCGACAGCGGCGGCTTTCAGGTTTTCAGTTTAGGGGCGCTAAATAAAATCACTGAGGACGGTGTCAGATTTCAGTCCCATATTGATGGCTCTTATCACTATCTGCAGCCTGAAGACTCAATCAGAGTTCAGAATCAACTGGGTGCCGACATTATCATGGTTTTTGATGAATGTGCGCCGTACCCCTGTGATTACAGCTATGCCAAAAAAGCTATGGAGAGAACCCACAGATGGGCAAAGCGAAGTTTGCAGGCTCATCAACGGCCCGATGATCAGGCTCTGTTTGGGATTGTACAGGGAGCATTTTATGGCGACCTGCGACAGGAAAGCGCTCGATTTTTGGGTGATCTGGATCTTCCCGGCTATGGAATCGGGGGCTTAAGTGTGGGGGAACCCAAGCCTATAATGTACGAAATGCTGGAAGAAACCATCCCGGAAATGCCAGAGGATAAGCCGAGGTACCTGATGGGTGTCGGCTCACCTGATTGCCTGATTGAAGGTGTTATCAGAGGAGTGGATATGTTTGACTGTGTCCTGCCCACCCGCATTGCCCGCCATGGTAAGGCAATGACCAGTCTGGGCCCGGTTATCATTAAGAATGCTCGGTATGCCAAAGATTTTAATCCTCTGGATCAAAACTGCTCCTGTTACACCTGCCAAAACTACAGCAGATCTTATCTGAGGCATCTGTTTAAGGCCAAAGAGGTCCTGGGTGCGCGGTTACTGTCCTATCATAATTTGTACTTTCTGATAGAGTTGATGAGCAATCTACGGCAGGCAATTAAGGATAATAATGTGCTGTCCTTCAAAGATAAATTTTTTGCCAGGTATTCAGCTAACACTTCGCCAGTCACAGATTAAAGAGCAGGCTCAGGAATTATGAGCTGAAAATTATCAGGGAGTCCGGTATAAGGGCTCCCTGATTTTACTTTCAGTAGTTTGATAAAAGTTAGGGACAAGTAATTTAATCGAGACATACTATATAGAGAAGTATGTAAAGGGGGATACTCATGAGCAGATGTTATTACTACTACTGCCGTCCGCATAGATATTATTATCATCATCACTATCAAAGGTGTCATTACATTCCACCTTATCATCGTTTTTTCTATTATCCGCATAACTACTACCGTCCCAGAATTTATCGTCCCAGATTATATCGACGCCGTTATATGCCCATGTACTATATCAGAGGAATTGGATATGTAAGCTTAAACAGAATAAGAGCTGCTTTAGGAGCTGAGTATTATAAAAAAAGGATCAGGAAGTTCAAGAGGTTTAAAACGAAGGCGTTCCCGAAAACACACCCCTTTCAAGATACGTATGAAAACAAATACTCCCCACCAGTACCCATTATATCAGCTGACGATACAGGGGTTGAGGACAGTTGTTAAAGAAGGATACGATAAGCTAAAAAGAATCTTTTCAGTAGGGCTGGCTTAAAACTAGTTTAAGCCGGCTCTTTGTGAGTTAGAATTTAATACATTTACATAGAATGAAAAATACTATCTGGATGGTGTCAAACACGGCCCTGGTACACCTATATTTAACTAAAAATCAAAAATACTGCTATAACAATATCTCCCACAACAGAGTTCGCTTGTTTTAAGGCAGTATTTTTGATATTATCAGAGAGTGAAAATATATTTATAAATACTTAATAATACTGAAAAACGGAGGCTTATGATGGAGAAGCAAAAAGCTTTGGATATGGCTTTACGCCAGATAGAAAAGCAGTTTGGGAAAGGCAGCATTATGCGATTGGGTGATGAAATAAAATCACTTAATTTAAGCGTTATTCCAACCGGCTGCCTGGATATTGATATTGCACTGGGTATAGGGGGAGTGCCTCGAGGACGAATTGTTGAACTTTATGGTCCTGAGTCATCCGGAAAAACAACTGTGTCACTACATATGTTGGCCAGTGCGCAGCGGAACGGCGGGATGGTAGCTTTTATTGATGCTGAACACGCGTTAGATCCCGTTTATGCCAAAAAACTTGGTGTGGATGTGGATAATCTGCTTGTTTCACAACCAGATTCAGGTGAGCAGGCCTTGGAAATAACTGAAACACTGGTTAGAAGCAATGCCATAGATATGATTGTAATTGACTCAGTGGCAGCTTTGGTTCCCCGTGCCGAACTGGAAGGTGACATGGGGGATTCACATGTCGGACTTCATGCTCGTTTAATGTCTCAGGCAATGCGCAAACTGACCGGTGTGATTAATAAATCAAAGGCTGTCGTAATATTTATAAATCAGATTCGTGAGAAAGTCGGCATTATGTTTGGGAATCCTGAAACAACTACTGGAGGCCGGGCTTTAAAGTTTTATTCGTCGATTCGGATTGAGGTGCGCAGATCAAGTCAAATCAAGAATGGCAGCGAGGCTATTGGCAATAGAACTCGGGTTAAAATAGTTAAAAATAAGGTGGCTCCACCGTTTAAAGGGGCTGAGTTCGACCTGATGTACGGAGAGGGCATCTCTTTGCACGGCAGCATTCTCGATAATGCGGTAGAGATCGGTTTAGTAAATAAAGCAGGCTCCTGGTATTCATACGAGAAAGAGCGTTTGGGACAGGGGCGAGAGAATGCCAAGGCCTATTTAAAAGATCACCCGGATTTCACATTGATGCTGGAGAATAAAATCAGAGAGCACTTTGGCCTGATTGAGAATGCAGAGGGTGCAGAATCAGCTAATTAAATGAGCAATAATGATCAGGAATATTCAAAAGCCTTAAGTTATGTGCTAAAGATACTTGGCAGGCGTGATTATTCAGAAAAGAAGCTCCGGGAAAAACTACTCAATAAAAGATATTCGGCAGCTATTGCAGCAGATATACTAGAGTTTTTACGAGAGAGAAACTATGTTAATGAAGAAAGAACAGTTAGAAATATGGTCACTACCAGATTAGATCATTACCATTGGGGACCTTATAAGGTAAGAAGCAACCTGTTTTCCAAAGGGTATGACCTTAAAGTCATCAATAGAGTGCTCAATGAAATTGAGGATGAACAGTTTTTACATTGTTGCGAGAATGCCATAGATGATTACTTAAAACACAATGACTACTCTATAATTAAACTTGAGAAGATTTATCGATTTTTAAAGAATAGAGGATTTTCTGATAATATAATTAAAAGAAGCTTAAGTAATAAAACCCATTTTTTCAACAATGATTAAATATTGAAAGGGTAATAATAATGGAAGATTTTTTGATATATATATATGCTGCAGGGGGCCTCTTAGCAGGTATTGTAATTGGCTTTCTAATCAGAAAGTACATTGCAGAAGCCAGAATAGCAACTGCCGAAAATGCAGCAAACAGAATGATAGAAGAGGCTAACCGGGAGGCTGAAGCCAGACTGAGAGAAGCAATGGTAATGTCTAAAGAAGAGATACATGCCTTGCGGACTGAGTTTGAGCGAGAGACTAAAGGTCGGCGCGCTGAGTTGCAAAAGCTGGAACACAGATTGATGTTAAAAGACGAGTCACAGGAAAAGAGATCTCTATCTTTAGAGAAAAAAGAAGAACAGCTGGCGCGCAGAAACGAGAAATTAAAAAATCAGCTGGAAGAGGCAGAAAAAACACTTTCCAGGCATTTAGAAGAGCTGGAACGGGTCGCCAGAATGTCTACAGAGGAAGCCAGAACAATTTTGCTGAATAAGATAAAAACTGAGGTAAGACATGAAGCAGCACTGTTTATCAGAGAGGCGGAATCTAAAGCTAAACTGGAGGCTGACAAACGGGCCAGAGACATTATTACTACCGCAATTCAGCGGTGTGCCGCTGATCATGTTACGGAAACCACAGTTTCAGTTGTTGAACTTCCCAGTGATGAAATGAAGGGCCGAATTATCGGTAGGGAAGGCCGAAACATTCGCACTTTTGAGACTTTAACCGGCGTGGATTTAATTATAGACGATACCCCTGAGGCTGTAGTACTGTCAGCCTTTGACCCTGTGCGCAGAGAAATAGCCCGTTTGGCCCTTGAAAGGCTGGTATCTGATGGAAGAATCCATCCGGCTAGGATAGAAGAAATGGTAGCCAGGGCCAAAAAAGACGTGGCAACCTTAATTAGAGAAGAAGGGGAAAAGGCCATGTTTGATTCTGGTATCCATGGCTTGCATCCGGAGCTGGTCAGGCTGTTGGGGCGATTGAAGTTCAGAACAAGCTACGGCCAGAATATGCTCACCCACTCGCTGGAAGTTTGTTACTTATGTGGCCTGATTGCCGCAGAATTGAATATTGATATTAAGCTGGCTAAAAGAGCTGGCTTGCTACATGATATAGGCAAGGCCCTGGATCATGAGATTGAGGGACCGCATGCAGCCATTGGAGCCGATGTCCTGAAAAAATATGGGGAGCATAAAGTAGTAGTTCATGCTGCCGCTTCTCATCATGGCGATATCGAACTGAAAAGTATTGAAGATGTAATTGTTCAGGCCGCAGATGCCATATCTGCTGCTCGTCCGGGAGCCCGAAGAGAGTCATTGGAGAATTATATTAAACGACTCCAGGGGCTGGAAGAGATTGCTACTTCAATCGACGGGGTTGACAAAAGCTTTGCTATTCAGGCTGGCCGAGAGATACGCATAATGGTTAAACCAAATGTAATAGATGATAATGACTCGGTTATCGTGGCCCGAGAAGTTGCCAAAAAGATCGAGGAAGGATTAGAATATCCTGGTCAGATTAAGGTGACGGTTATTCGGGAGACGCGGGCTATAGAATACGCCAAATAGTTGGTTGTTGCTTCTTTCGACTGAGGCTCCCATAATTAAGCCTACCTCGGCGTCACACGAGAAAATCTGCTAAAAGATATACTAATTGTATTATCTTTGTAGCAGA
>JANQLZ010000083.1 GCA_028280325.1 Bacillota bacterium | reverse complement strand
ACTTTTCAATTTGGTTTTTATGATAGCATTGATTATAGTAAGCAACTGGAGATTGATCCCAGGGTGGTGTTGAATCAACAGGGAGTTGATGAGATTATTAATCAAGTATTGGCGGGAGCAAGCGCTGAGGATATTGAGAATCAAGCATTATTGTCTCAATTATTGGCCATCGACGCCTTAATATTAAAAGATAAATTGCAAATAGCTTTTCCTCTATTTTTAGTGGATGACTTTGATAAGATTCAGCGTGCCCTTAAACCAACGATTACAGCGATTATAAGGGTGATTGAGAACCATAAAGAACAGATATACCAAGGAATCAGTTCTTTAGACCCACGGTTTACACCAAAACACCATGCCTACTTTGCAATATGTGCAGGTCTGCTTGATGGGATAATTTTTGACGAATTCGAAAGAAATAGTATAGTTACGACATCTAAGATACATAATAATGGGCTCAGTTATCTAATTATTGGCAGCGAAAAGCATCCCAAGATTATAGAGGAAAGTGTCGACCTGCTTTGTTCCTGGAATCGTTGTGGCCACTTTGTTTCCTTTGGTACTAGTTTAGGAGCTCGTTTAGATGTTTATCGAGCTCGGCAAAGGATAATTGCTGGTAATATTACACCGCAGTTCGCGAGTATTGCTGCGATATGTCAGGAAGCAGATTGGGAGCCTCGTGCCTTAGGTGATCACCTTAATCAAGCGATTGAGAGAAAGCGGTTAGGTTTGACAATTGAACCTTATGCGGGCCGGCTACTAGAGATATTTGGTTATGTTAAAGATGCGGAGATTATCGTTCCTGTTTATGATAATATTCGGCAGACAATTGTTTTAATATCTGAACCTTTTTTGGATAAAATCGTTGGGATCTATGGCGATTTCGTACAAAACATGGACAAAATTTTAAGCGATACGCAGTTAGTACATTTTGAATGTACACGAGAGGATATCGCTAATGAAGTTTGGCATTTAGTCTTTGGTGAAGTTAACGAGGAATTAGTTAGACGAGGCATTGTGAAGCAGCCAGTGTCTTATCCAGGACAAGGTCGCTACTTGAAATGTTTAGAATTTAATAATTGATCTATTTATCAATTAGTTCGCACTTATATCTTACTGTATTGTTGTACTTCACTCCTAAGTTTATAATATTAAAATTATTCTTCTTATAAAATTCTACTGCATCATCGTCGGTTTCTGCGATTAGACGTTTAATGTTTCTTTTAATAATTGCGTTATGAATTAGTTTTGATCCAATACCTTGTTGTTGATGTGATTTATCTACAGCTATTGATAGTATTTCATAATACAAATCCTGCTTTTCTAACACAATAATGCCGATAATATTATCAATATTTCCATATCCATAGCAAAATGTATTGCAGTCATTAATATACTTTATTGCAAGTGCCTTTGTTTTATCTAATGTGGGCTTATATTGTGATAAGCTAAGCACATTTAACACTTGTTTCTTTAGCATATAATCTTTAATATCCAAGAATCTATTTATCATGATGCCCCCCATACTATCATTGAGTTGATCTCAAGATAAAATAACTGAGAAGGTATTAGAACGTCTTGAAAATAATCGCATATACCTGCAAACTGGGTAGCCTACCAAGTTATATTGATGATTACTTCTTCTTAGGTTTCTTATTAAGTTTTAATACTATATTTCGCTTGGCTGCCATGGTTTTAAACAGGTTTACAGCAAGAACCGCTTTTTCCTTCAGCGTCAAATTAGAATCATCATCAGCTGCAATTTGCTTCATTACATCTTCTACATCCTGCAGTTCTAAAAGGTTAACAGCTAAACAGAAAAAAGTTTTTCTTCTGCCGTCGTTGTAATTCGCCAATAGATAGTTTAATATTTCAATTTTTTTAGATAGTTCAGATTTATAAGCTTCTATACCTATTTTCTTCACTTTCTCAAAATCCTTTAACTGATTGCGATGAGTTATAAAGGAGTCATACTCGTCAATACCTTCATATTTTTCACAGGGGTACTCCTCACACAGGTAGCAGTACTCGACTCCGCCATGCTGCAGGCTGCATCTTATAATTGCACATGTCTGATTACCTGCTCCGCCACCACAACCAGGGCAATAATTGCCTATTCTCATTGTACACAGTCCACAGTTTAAGCCGCAAAGCGAAAATAAAGGGTAGCTCCTTTTATAATCTTTCATTAATATACCCCCTCTGCTAAATACCAGTTTTATCAATAAAACTATATAAATTTAAAGCCAGTTAGTGGCTTTAGACTATTGTAATAATGGTATATTACCGTACTTTAATAGTCAAGAAATCGATAAATGACAATGAAATTCTATAACTGACTATCAAAGTTCAACTTCTGGGCTAGATTGATGTTATAGTTTTGCATGAAAATATTAGAACTATAGATTTATTATTTACAAATACGAATATAATGCCTATGGTATAACTAAGGGCAAAACTTGAACTATCAAAAAAAATAGAAGGGTGGTGTTAACATTGAAAAAAGTATACTCTATTATACTTACACCTGTTGAAGAAGGATATATTGTCTACGTTCCAGATTTAAACATTAATACTCAAGGAATAAACATTCCAGATGCTATTGACATGGCTCGAGATGCAATTGGGTTATGGGGTATTTGCAAAGAAGATATAGGCGAAACTATTCCAGAACCTAAAACCCTTAAGCCTGAAGCTAAAGCAGGTGATATAGTTACTCTGGTAGACATTGATTTTAGGGAATATAGACGTAAAGAAGATAATAGGATGGTAAGAAAGAATTTAACAATACCAAATTATCTTAATCGACTTGCTGAAAAAGAGCATATTAATTTCTCTGCAGTGTTACAGGAGGCACTTAAAAGTAAATTAGGTTTGGATTGACCGAGCACTAACGACGTGTTTAGTGCTCGGGGTGGTAATGAGTATAGCAACATACGATAAATTTAAAAGTTATATTGAAGTTTATAATAAACTAAAACAAGCTGCAATAGAAGCAAAAGCAACTGATAAAAGATATGATTTTGATCAAGTTGCTGAGGAAACAAGGAAACACCTTAGTGAAAAGCTATAGAGTATTTATGGAGCAGTAATCAAACTATCAACTCATTCCCACTGCAGATAGCTAAAAAAGACGGGCAGGCTTATTTACCGCTGGAAGTAACTATACTGGAGAATCAGTTTGTTGTCCTCAAACCTTTAATCTACACTGAAACAGGTAGTACAGGCATGACGATGGTTATTCCTCCAATTGCTAAGCCTCAATACACAAACGGTACAAGGGTTAAGCAGGGAGATTAGCTAGAAATCGTGCAGCTATCTAATTTATATCATTGAAGAAAACGTTATAAAATTGCTTAGATAATATCACATTGGGTAAATACATAATATAGTACTATCAATACTCTAATGTTGATGTATCACAAATTGGCTTGAAGGAGCGGGTTAATGAAGGTAATAAACTATTTAGAAAGTAAGTTGGCATACCCTAAAGCAACGTTAGCTATTTTAGTAATTGTGTTAGTTATTTCAATGGTGGGGCTAGTGTACTCCAGTTCCAGAAATGCCAAAGTTCAGAAGTATGTTGTTGAGCAAAGCCTTGCTATGCAGTATGATTCAAAGATACGGGATTCATTATTTAATTTAGCAATCGAAAAAGGTGAAATAACCGCCCTGAATGCACTGGATAAAGAGATATATAGAACGCAGCAGGCGATAAAAGCTCGTTTATTACTGAGAAGCAAAGAGATGAGCAGGCAGTGGAAGAATCACTTTGCATTAAATCAACTTAATTTAGGTACGGTATTAGATGATAATAATTTATTAATGTTTACTAATAGTTACTTCCATGGATTAGCGGATAAGCCCAGTTTAACATCAGAAGAAGTTAGGGTCTTAGAATTGATTAAAGGTACCTGGAACAAGGCCGATGAATTTTCCAGAGAGCAAAAGCTGGAAAGAGTATTTGTTGGCATCTCTGCCCGTAGTACTACCCGGTATGGAAGGATAAACAGCGGTCCTTGGATTACCAATATTAATTATATCACTCCAGAAGCAGATTTAATTGCAGAGCACGGCTATCAGCTAATCAAAAATCTGCTCAGCATGCCCAGAACCTTCTCAATCTTTATGGGTAAAAGGGGAGAATTATCAGAAATAAATATCTCAGAAGACGTACTGCCAGATCAATATTACAGCGGTGAGAGTGTGAAGCAGTTTGAGGAAATGATGCGTAATTACAGCTTTGTCCGGGTTAAAGACCAACCTGATTTTAAGCCCGTTTATTATATTAATGTTTTTCAGGATCAGGAAGGAAGGATGAATCCCTTCTTAATAGAAGTAGGAAATGACCATATACGTATCTCCAAAACTATACACTCTTTTCCATATCAAAGATTTAAAGACCGAGCAGATCTATGGAATGAATGGTTTTATAAAATTCAGGTTGATGGGATGTATGAAAGCAGCCCAAAGCTCATAGATGACCTTAGAGACTTTTTACAAATCAATGAAGGTATGAATAAATAGCAATGAAGAAAAGTGTTAATCAGGTAAATGGAATTTTAGTGCTTATTGGAGTGTTTTTGATCATAAGCATATTCTCAACAGTTATTTTTTTGATCCACCAAAGAAAAGTTAATAAACAAAATAATGAGCTGATAGCAACCTATCTTGCGCAATTTTATGACACTGCTATTAGAAATGAACTCTTTGAGCAAGTTATTGACGGTAATCGTGCCGAGCTAGTGGATGAGTTAAATGATGAAAAGAGACGGTGTAATATAGCAATAAAGCAGCTAAAGATTATAAGTTTACCCTACATGGATAAAAAGTGGCAGAACATAAACAGTGATCTTAGTGGCATTTGGAACATTTCACATTATCTTAGACTAGGATATAACTCGCCAACAGCAGCTGATATAAAACTTACCGGTCCCGAGCTGCAAATGTTAGAATACAGCCGTAATGCCTGGCAAGTTGCAGATAGTTATGCTAAAGAAAAGAATTTACTGGGACTTGATTTCACTGATGAGCTTAAAACGAATATTGGAAATTATACAGCAGAATATTCAGACATCCTCTCTAAAGAGTTTAAAGATAAACCTAGTCTTTTTAGATCATTCTACAAGCTGGACAGGTTAATAGAGGTCAATATCTCCGAGGATGTCTTACTGGGAGAATTTTATAGTAATGCAGATAGTATTCAGGAGTTTAAGGATATTGTGAGTAAATATATCTTTATTAAACCTGATAATTATCTGGGATTTAAAATGGAATATCAGATACATTTATATTATGAATCCGACCATCGCTCCAGCCGGGGATACCCTTCTTTGCTGAAGATCGGCCAAGACCATATTTGGGTTGGAGGCCGGGGGGCTTACAAAACTGATCCTCAATTTTTTGATGAAATTAAACAGTGGATAGCAAATTGTAAGGGCAGAGAATAAAACTAAAAATTCTATGCTATAATCATGTTCTTTTTAAGATCATTTTATATTATGATGATATGCATTAAGCAAATCTGATATTTTTTAATTTAAATGATAAACACAGTATCTAACGTTTTTCTTTTGAAGGTGAGATAATTATGAAAAAAATAAAACAGGTAACAGTTATAGTGTCTGTGCTGATGTTACTGATAACTAATGTCTATCAGGTATGGTCTTATCCCAAAGATTTTTTTGAAGTTATGCCCCAGACTAAGGTGCATTTATACTCTACTCAAGTACTAAAAGATGTCTTTGAAAAGACATATTATGAACAGAGTTGGGTATCAGTAAGAGAGGCATTTAGCGAGATTACTAAAAATGTATCATGGGATAGTGATAACAATATAGCTTATATTACAAATAACGGTCGTAGTCTGGTTTTAAATTTTTCTGATCAGGACTTAAGTGCTGATGATAACTATCTGCTGGTTCCAGATGAGTACAAGAAGTATACTGAAGGTACAGCCTACCTGGACCCTAAATGGCTTTTTAAGCTATTCGAAGAGACAGAAACGATTTACTGTTTTAATAATTATTTTGCAGAAAACTGGTTCAAAGACTTTAATAAAGTGGTCAAGAATGAACGCGAAATAGAATACGGTGAATATAACTGGGTTCCGATAAGAGATGTTTTTGGCAAATTCATGGACATCATATCGTGGAATAGCAGTAAAAAAATTGCTTACATCACTAACAATAATCAGGAGCTGGTATTTAATTTCTCTGGTGAAGCGGTTGAGCTGCAAGACAATCAGTTTTTGGTGCCTGATGACCACATGCGGCTTATTGATGGTACAACACATATCAATATCTATTGGATTGCCTGGATCTTTGATATACATGAATATGAAGATTATAGCGACAAGGATTTAGCAGCACGATGGTTTACCCCAGAAAGAGAGGAGCTAAGGCAAAGTTTGTATTTTCTTGATATTGTGGAAATGTCATATATTTATGATATGCGTAGCAATATTTTTAATATATTCATCAAATTTAAGGGTGGTGTTAATTATTAATAGATATCATCGTAAGTTTAGTGGCACATAAGTCCGTCAAGCTATATTTAGTTATTAAACACCATTTCCCAACGTCCAATATCTTAATTATCAAATTTTTTAATGATATATACTCATACCTAAACTGACCATTAGATGTACTTTTATTTAGGTGGACACTACATATTAATTATTAGCGGCCCTAAAGTTAAGCACATAATACTTTGCGTTTTGGAAATAAAAATAACCACTTAGTTTACAACAATGTATTCTTATGGTAATATATATTACAGGAGTAGGTACATTTGATGTTTTAAGAAAGGGTGTATATCTTGAGCATTTCAAAAATGATTGGTAATAATATTAAACTATTGATGGACGAAGCTTCATTGTCAATTAGGAAAATGGCAGAAATTATCAACGTTACTCATCCTACTATGTCAAAATATATAAATGGTAGTCAAATAATTGATAGTGAGAAACTAATGATTGTCGCTAAATATTTCGATAAAGATTTTGATTATTTCTTTAGTAAAGAGCATGATGATTTTCCAATAATGTTTAGAGCTGACAAACCATCCCGAAACGTTGTAGATAGCGACTATAATTATATCTTATCAAGAATAAAAGAATACAACAGTGTAATTGACAATAAAGTTGTTTTTGTACCTCAACGATATGATCTAAATGTTACTGATAAGCTAACTGAAGAGAAAGAGGCTATTATTGAAAGAATTGCATTAGATCAAAGAAGAACCTTTAATATAGAGAACTATATACCAGATAATTATTTTAACACCATATCTCAGGCTGGGATTAATGTTATATGTTTTCATATTGATAACAAAGATTTATTTGGTGCATCATCATACTCTGATAAGTTAGGTAGCTTTATTTTTATTAATGCAAACAATAAGATATCACAGGAGAGACAGGAGTTTTCATTAGTTCATGAGTTAGGGCATCTACTTTTTCACAGAAACGAGTATTTGAATCCACAGCATGACCCTTACTATAAGACAACACGTGGTGATGTTAGAGAGAAAGTGGCCAATGCTTTTGCTGGCTATTTTATGCTTCCAAGGGATTTAGTTTTTAACTTTATCAAGGAGAAAGAGGCTCGCAATGAAGAGGTTTTAGTTCTTCAAATGAAAAAATATTTTAGGGTGAGTATTCAGTCTTTGTATTTGATGCTTCATAAGTATGGGCTAATAACTCGAGAAACTTATACTGATTTTTGGAGGAAGGTCAATTCAAAAGGATATTTAAAAAAAGAGCCAAGTCCTTTAGATCATTTATCATTTGAAAAAGCAAATAGGAAGTTATGTGAAAAATTAAAAGAACTTTATATAAATGATGATATAAGCATAAATAAAATATCAGAGGTGTTGGATAAAGATATTATAGAGGTTAGGAGAATGGTTAAAAATTGGAGTAATAAAAATGATGAGTTTAAAATCACTCTTTAATGCTTCTGCCATCATTGATAATAATATTTTGATTGACTTGTTTGAGCTTGATAGTATAGAGTTGCTCTTTAAAGTTTTTGGCACTGTAGGCATACTGAAGTCAATTATAGATGAAGAGTTGGATGATAGGATAAAAGAGCAGCTTGATGAATTTGAATATGATGTTTGTGTTATGGACACAGCTGAAGCTTATCAAGTTTATTATGATTTAACGAATAATCCAAGATATAAAAGGTTATCTAAATTCGATAAGCATTTAATATCAGTTGCTAAAAGCTATGACTATTATGCTGGGAGTAATGATGGCCTCATAAGAAAGACCTGCGAAGACTATAGTATCAAGCATGTCGGAACGTTAGGTGTTATTGGTTGCGCTTTTATCTTAGGAGCTATTGATAGAGTTAGATTTATAAGCATTATAAGTTTATTATCAAGTGATAGCACTACTTGCTATATAAAATCTGAGACTATCAATGAGTTTTTGAATCACGTCGATATAATAATTAATGAAAACGAAGGAGGTGAAGCGAATGGCTACAAATAGACCATATGGTGATAATTCAAGAGTTGGCGCTGTGAAAGACCGTGTACAGTATTATAACCCTAAAAACCAAAAATGGGTAAAAGTTAATACTATAACTAACAAGTTTATGGATGTAAAAAGCGATGGAACACCATTCAAAGGTGTACGTAAAAAGTAAGGAGGGGTGAAATATGGCTTACAAAACTGGTGAAAAACCTGGAAAAGGGACATATGTGTGTACTGATTGTAATCAAATAGTTGTGTTAAATGATGTAACAGATACATTGCCACCATGTCCCCGATGTAGTAATACTACATATACAAAGTGATATGTTGTATTCCAAGGACTGGCTGAAGTAGCGGCTTCAGTCAGTCTTTAATGTTTATGTTATCACTTGTGTCTTGTTAAAGCAAGATATAAAGGTGCTAATCACGTCAATCAAAGAGATAGATGCATTTGCTTGTTTTTAGAATCATTCTCATTCCTTTTGCTGCCATAATAAAAGGCTTAACACTAATTAAACTTGGCTTAGCTGTTCAATAACTCTCACTAAATTACTGACCAGATGATGGTGATATGCTTCTCCTTTTTCTGAGGAAGCTTTAGTCGGCTCCCCGGTTGTTCCCCCAGCCTTATTAACTGAATCCAGCATATGCGACCTGGTGCTGGGCACATAACACAGCGTATCCCCACGGTACTTGGGATCTACTGAATAAAGCTCCTGAGGTATTATCGGGTTATCCAGGGCATCCTCCAAATGTACCAGTTCAGGATATTTGTAAAGCATCTGAGAGGTTTCAATCTCCTCGGCATGACCAATTGGGCCAAATTCAAGTTCACTTGCAATCTCTTTAGACATGTAAGCCGGATCAAAAATGACAATACGAGCCCCCAGCAGGCGCTGGGCACGTTCGGCGGTAATCTGCATCCAGGCAATATTGACTATTCGGTGGCCATTAATTAAAACTATTTTATTGAATCCATGTTTGCATAAAGATTCGATAATATCGTAAAGATATTCAATCAAAACTTCAGGCCGGATTGTTATCGTTCCTGGCAAAACCATATGGTGCGGACTCCAGCCAAACCAGACCGGCGGACAGACCAGCGCCTGAGTGATCTGACCGGCATCTTCAGCAATCATCTTGGCCACATAGGTATCTGTGCCTAAAGGCAAATGGGGACCGTGTTGTTCAGTACTGCCTACTGGTATAATTGCGACCCTCCGACTATTTTCCAGTAAATCTTTAATGTCAAGCGCACGCATATCCTGAAGTAATAAGGCCATACATGATGCCTCCTTTATAGAAATAATGTATATATTATAAAAGGGTTGCGCAGGTTAGGCAAATAGTAAGTTCGAGGCTGCTGAAAAAGTCCGCTCTCTGCGTTCTTTTTGTGGTTGGGTTTGAGGTAGCGATTATATTCAAATCGCCTGGCTCTTTGCGCACTCGGCATACTACCTCGTATAGTTTTGCGCAGAACCTAGCGCCTTGACAGCAAACATTTTCAACAGCCTCCAAAAAGCAGTCCTTTTCATGCCTGAAAATGCTAATATAGTCAGTTCATATTTGGGTGGATTATACTTTGAAATTTACTTTAAGTGTGTTTCAGAGCCTGACTGTCCCCATGATAAAAATTTGAAACCATAATTTGAAGGTTTATCTACTAATAGTGTCACTGGAGTTCTCCTAAACCATTTGTATATTATTGTAGAACACGAAAAAATTCACATATTGATTTAGCACTGGGAGCAGACTTTTTCAGGCTCGCACTTTGGACTGTTTTCTGATAATATAGGTTTAATTGAATTAACCAACACTACCTTGGTAAGGTATAAGGCTTTGCTGACTTTTAATGTTCAGCAATTCTAAGATATATCTGCTGTTAAAACAATGAGGTGATGATGAAATGCGGTTACGGGGTGTTAAAAATCAGGCGGAGAAGATTAGGGCCCATGCCCTGGTTATTGATAATCCAACAGCAATGAAGGGGCAATGGCAGCAGTTTTTTGATAATAATAACCCCATTTGGCTGGAAATAGGCATCGGTCTGGGCGGCTTCATTGCCGGCATGCAGCAGGCCTATCCCCATATTAATTTTGTCGGTCTGGAAAAGTATAGCAGTGCTTTAGTTCGAACTCTGCGCAACTTTCCGGCAGCAGTAGCCAATGTAGCTCTCTGCCGTGATGATGCCGCTAATCTGACTGAGATATTTGATACAGGTGAAATAGACCGGCTATTTCTTAACTTCTCTGACCCCTGGCCCAAAAAGCGCCATGCTAAAAGGAGATTAACTCATCGGAATTTTTTAATAATGTACGCTAATATGCTTGACCCTGCTGGTGAAATACATTTTAAAACAGATAATCAAGGGCTGTTTGAGTTCTCTCTCCAGGAGCTGGTGGAGAATAACTGGGAGATTCTTTATAAGACCTATGATTTACATAACAGTTCAGAGGTTGAAAATAATATCATGACTGAGTATGAGAAAAAGTTTTCTGATCAAGGTGTGCCAATTTGCAAACTGATTGCAAGACGAATAATTATTTAAAAAGATAGCTTGTTTTACGTTATAAAAGCCAAGAAACACGAACATTTAATTCTAGTTAAATTAATTCTGTTCGTGATTTTTGTTGACTAGCAGTAAAAGTTTTTTTATAATTTAATTATGAGTAAGATCTTCAACTTATTCAAATAGTATTAGTAGTTTATTAGACAATTTAAGATTTTTGAAAGGCCGAGTTTTCGATAGAGCTTATTGCATTGTTAAAAAGTAGCAATATTCTTAATAAGTTTTTAATAAACCGGCCTTTTATTTAGGACTTACTGAACAATTCAAAAAGCCTGTAGCTATATTGCTATTAAAGCTTTTTGAACTTGTCAGGTGCAACATGCTTTAAATTATGAAAAAACCTTGCACCTGTCAAGTTGACGTTTTGCAAACGCCACTGTTCAGACGCCGATAATTCCGGCCAAAATGGCTTAACTAAGCCATTTTATGAGTTCTGCTTGTTACTGATTGAATTCTAGCGATTCATTCAGTAAGCCCTATTTATCAAAACTTTAGCTGTAGGAGGTTAATGATGGGTCCAAAGATTGGTATTATTCTGGGTAGCGATTCTGATTTGCCGATAATGAAAAAGTGCTTTGATGTTTTAGACAAACAGGAAAGGTTACAGCGGATTGGTGTTAAAGCCGGCGTTGACGGTATGGAAAAATGATAGAAAGATATACTAGACCTGAAATAAAAAGAATATGGACGTTGCAAAACAAGTTTCAAACCTGGCTCGACATTGAAATTTATGCCTGCGAGGCCTGGTCAAAACTCGGACACATCCCTCCGGAAGATGTCAATTTGATCAGAGAAAAATCGAGTTTTACGGTAGCCAGAATTTTAGAAATTGAAAAGCAAACCCGACACGATGTGGTGGCTTTTACCCGCTGTGTTTCAGAGTATTTAGGGGAAGAGAAAAAGTGGGTTCATTATGGTTTGACATCTACCGATATTGTCGATATGGCTTTATCCAGCTTAATAGTTGAGGCGGTAGATATTATCATCAGCGATCTCAGTAATTTAGCTGAGGTGGTAGCCCAACAGGCCCGGAAACATAAAACCACAGTGATGATGGGCAGAACCCATGGAGTGCATGCTGAACTGACTACTTTAGGGTTAAAATTTGCGCTTTGGTATGCTGAGATCAAGCGCAATATTACACGCTTAATAACTGCCCGTGAAAATATTGCCTATGGCAAGATGTCCGGTGCAGTTGGCACATTTGCCAATATCCCTCCTTTTGTTGAGGAATATGTGTGTGAAAAAATGGGGTTAAAACCAGCCCCCATTGCTACTCAAACCCTGCAGCGAGACCGCCATGCTCAGCTGGTGACTACCTTGGCTATAATTGGTGGATCATTGGAGAAGTTTGCAACAGAGGTGCGCGGTTTGCAAAAAACAGAATGTCGCGAGGTTGAAGAGCCGTTCCGAAAAAACCAGAAAGGATCATCAGCCATGCCTCATAAACGCAATCCGATTCGCTGTGAGCGGATCACCGGTATGGCCAGATTACTTCGGGGTTATGCCAATGCCTCTCTGGAGAATATTGCTCTCTGGCATGAACGGGATATCTCCCACTCTTCAGTAGAGCGGGTCATTCTGCCTGACGCCACTGCTTTAGTTAACTATATGACAAATCTGTTTATTACCATTGTCAAGGATTTGCATGTTTACCCAGATAACATGCGCAGGAATATTGAATTAAGCCAGGGCTTAACATCCTCTCAAAGAATACTGCTTAACCTGATTGATAAGGGCCTTAGCCGTGAACAGGCCTACGATCTGGTTCAACGCAATGCTATGGAATCGTGGCAGCAGCAAAAGCCCTTTCAACATACACTTGAAAAAGATCCCGATATAATGAAGTATTTTACACCCGTAGAGCTGGCAGCGTTTTTCGACGATGCCTACCATTTAAAGCATGTAGATACAATCTTTAAACGTGTCGGGCTAAGTTAATTTTCATAAGGTTTTCAGGAGGATTATTATGAACAAATTAAAGCAGTTGTACGAAGGAAAAGCTAAAAAGGTGTTTAAAACAGATAATCCAGATATCTATCTGATTCAATACAAAGACGATGCCACTGCCTTTAATGCCCAAAAGCGAGGCACAATTGTCGGCAAAGGAGTGGTCAATAATAAGATGTCGGCTTACTGGTTTCTATTCTTAGAGGAAAAAGGTATTCCAACCCATTTTATAGAGCTGCTCAATGATCGGGAGATGCTGGTTAAGGCTGTGGAAATAGTCAAAACAGAGGTTATAATCCGTAATATCGCAGCCGGCAGCATGAGCAAAAGGCTGGGCATTCCGGAAGGAACCCCACTTAGTCAGCCGGTGCTGGAGTTCTGCTACAAGTCAGACGAGCTGGGTGACCCAGTAATTAACCGCGACCATATCCGAGTAATGAAGCTGGCAACAGATCCGGAGATTGAATTAATGGCTGAATATGCCCATAAAATTAACGGGTATTTACAGGCAGAATTATTAAAGTCAAATATAACACTGGTCGATTTTAAGCTTGAATTCGGCCGTTTCCAGGGCGAGATTATTTTAGCCGATGAAATCTCTCCTGATACCTGTCGTTTCTGGGATAGTACAACTAACAAAAAACTAGACAAAGATCGGTTTCGCAGAGATCTGGGTGGGGTTGAAGAGGCCTATCAAGAGGTCTTAAAACGGATTACAGGAGGAAAAGAATAATGTTTACAGCTCGAATATATGTCACCCTGAAAGAAGGTGTTTTAGATCCTCAGGGAGGGGCGGTAATGAACTCACTACACACCCTGGGGTATCAATCAGTAAAGGATGTACGGGTGGGAAAATACCTGGTAGTGTCTGTCCAGGCCTCAAGCCAGGAACAGGCCGAAAAACAGGTAAATGAAATGTGTGCCAAGCTATTGGCTAACCCGGTCATTGAAGACTATAAGTTTGAGTTCGTCGGGGAATAGCTATGAAAGCAGGAATAATAGTTTTTCCCGGTTCAAATTGTGACTCAGACGCGATGCATGTCTGCCAGCAAGTGATGGGCTGGGATACAGATTATATCTGGCATGCTGAGAACCAGTTTGCCAGGAAATACGATTTAATTTTAATACCAGGCGGCTTTTCTTATGGAGATTATCTGCGTTCCGGGGCTATTGCTCGTTTTGCCAACATTATGTCAGCGGTTGCGGACCATGCCAAAGGTGGAGGCTATGTGCTGGGTATCTGCAATGGATTTCAAATACTGACCGAAGCGAATCTGCTGCCTGGAGCCTTATTGCGGAATAATCATCTGCAGTTCAGGTGTGAGCAGGTCTGGCTGAAGGTAGAAAACGCCGATTCTCCATTTACCTGTGCCGCCCAGGAAGGTCAGTTAATTCAGGTGCCAATAGCCCATATGGACGGCAATTACTTTGCCGATAAAGAAACACTGGAACAATTGCAGGAAAATAATCAGATTCTGTTGCGCTATGTGGATGAGACTGGACTGCTGACAGCAGCAGCTAATCCGAATGGAGCTATTCATAATATTGCCGGAATCTGCAATGAAGCAGGGAATGTCTGTGGCATGATGCCGCATCCGGAACGGGCTGCAGAACACATTTTGGGGTCAGCTGATGGCAGAATTATATTTGAATCTATCTTGCAGCACTGGGGTGAAAGATAATGAAAACCATAAATATAGATAGTAAAGTTTGGCGGGAAATGGGTTTAAGTGACGCTGATTATCAGCGGATATGTCAACTGTTAGGGCGCCAGCCCAGCTACGAGGAGATAGGTATTTTTTCAGTCATGTGGTCCGAACATTGCAGCTACAAGCACTCCAAACCTGAGCTGCGAAAACTGCCTACCAGCGGTCAGCAGGTTATTCAGGGACCGGGTGAAAATGCTGGAATTGTCGATATTGGCGACAATCAGGCGATAGTTTTTAAGATGGAAAGCCATAACCACCCTTCGGCAATTGAGCCCTATCAAGGTGCAGCTACCGGAGTAGGCGGTATTGTCCGCGATGTGTTTACCATGGGCGCACGACCCATTGCTTTGCTTAACAGCCTGCGTTTTGGGCAGTTAGATGATGCCCATGTGCGGTATCTGTTCAGTGGAGTAGTGGCTGGGATAGCTGGCTATGGCAATTGTCTGGGTATTCCAACAGTGGCAGGCGAAGTGTTTTTCGACAATAGCTACCGAGGCAACCCCCTGGTTAATGCCATGTGTGTGGGTTTGGTCAATCACCAGGATATTCGGCTGGGAGCGGCCTCAGGCGTTGGTAATGCCGTGATGCTGATTGGGGCCAAAACCGGACGCGACGGCATTCACGGTGCGACCTTTGCGTCCGAAGAGCTGAGTGACGAGTCGGAGAGTAAACGGCCCTCAGTTCAGGTTGGCGATCCGTTTATGGAAAAGCTCTTGATCGAGGCCTGCCTGGAATTGATTGCGGCGGGAGTAGTTGTCGGTATGCAGGATTTAGGCGCAGCCGGTCTGACTTCTTCGTCCAGTGAAATGGCCAGCCGGGAAAACAATGGCATAGATTTAGATGTCAGCAAGGTGCCGTTAAGAGAATCAGGGATGACTCCTTATGAAATTATGCTTTCAGAATCACAAGAGCGCATGCTGGTGATAGTTGAGCCAGACCGTATTGAAGAGGTCAAAGCTATCCTGACCAAGTGGGGTCTCGATGCCACTGTAGTTGGCAGGGTAACCGATGACGGGCATCTGCGGGTTCGCTATCAGGATCAGGTTGTAGCCGACATACCGGCAACCTTACTGGCAGATGAAGCCCCGGTAGTTGAGGCCGAGTTTAAGCGTCCGGCATATTTAGATAGCAAGCAAAAATGGCAGGTTGAAGACCTTGCCCAACCCGGTGATTTAGTACAGGCCTTCATTGATGTGCTGAAAAGCCCTAATGTGGCCAGTAAAGAGTGGGTTTACCGTCAGTATGACCATATGGTAAGAACCAATACCGTGGTGCTGCCGGGCTCTGATGCGGCAGTGATTCGCATTAAAGGTACGACCAAAGGGGTAGCCCTGACTGCTGATTGCAATCCCCGTCATGTATATCTCGATCCGTACGAGGGAGGCAAAGCGGCAGTAGCTGAGGCCGCTCGTAATGTAGCCTGTACCGGAGCCTCGCCTTTGGCCATAACCAACTGTTTAAATTTCGGTAATCCGGAGAAGCCAGAGATATTCTATACATTTAAAGAAGCCCTGCGCGGCATGGGTGAGGCCTGTTCTGCCCTCAACACCCCGGTAACCGGCGGAAATGTCAGCTTTTATAACGAAACCAACGGCCAGGCTGTGTACCCGACACCTTCAATCGGCATGGTTGGTTTAATTGACAATACTGACAACATGATAACCTCGGGGCTGAAAAATACCGGTGATCTAATTTTATTGATCGGTGAATACGGGCATGAACTCGGTGGTAGCGAGTATTTAGCTACAGTTCATAACCTGGTCGCCGGCCGGCCGCCAGCGGTGGACTTAAACACCGAAAAAGGGCTGCAGCAATTCCTGGTCACAGCTGCAGAGCAAAAAATGCTGAACTCAGCTCATGATATTTCAGAAGGCGGTTTAGCCTGCTGTTTAGCAGAGAAAGCCATTGCCGGTAAGCTGGGTGTTGATGTAAATATAAAACTGTCAGGCAAAAGGTCAGATGTAATCCTGTTCAATGAAAGCCATTCTCGAGTGCTGGTCAGTTGCAGTCCGGACCGGCTGGAGCAGGTTAAGTCCTTGGCAGCTCAGTATGGAATGCCAGTATACAGCCTGGGGACAGTTGGCGGTGACCGGTTTAGTTTAGCAGTAAATGACACTACAATTGAAGTACCTCTTGTCGATCTCAGTCGTTATTGGAAGGAGGCAATTGCATGCTGCATGAAGCCAAGTTAAAAGAAGAATGTGGCGTGTTCGGTATTTATGGCCACGATCTGGAGTTGGCTAAGCTGGCCTATTTTGGGATTTTTTCGCTGCAGCATCGAGGCCAGGAAAGTGCCGGCATCGCTGTCAGTGATGGCCAAGATTTAATATCTCACAAAGGGCAGGGACTGGTTGCTGATGTATTTAACGAAACAAATATGGCTCAACTTTCCCGCAGCAAAGACATTGTTGCAGTCGCCCATACTCGTTATTCAACTGCCGGGGGTAAAGGCATTATTAATGCCCAGCCGTTGGTAGCCAGATACCTGAATGGCGGAATGGCTCTGGCTCACAATGGCAATCTGGTTAATGCGGCGTCAATCAGGCGCAAACTGGAACAGGAAGGCTATTTCTTTCAGACTGACAGTGATACTGAGTGTATCTTAAATATTGTGGCCCGTTATCGACATGGTGGGCCAGAGGTTGCCATGCAGCAGGTGGTCGAGCGAGTGCGGGGCGCCTACAGTGTGGCGATGATTTTTGACGATAAGCTAATTGGCCTGCGTGATCCCGATGGCATTAGACCCCTGTGCCTCGGCAAACTGGGCGATTCCTGGGTATTGGCTTCGGAGAGCTGTGCTTTTACTGCTATTGGGGCTGAGCTTATTCGGGATGTCAAGCCCGGCGAGCTGATAATTATCGATTCTCAGGGCCTGCACAGTAAAATACTTTCATCTAAGAGCGGCAAAGGGGGATTGTGTATCTTTGAATACATCTACTTTTCTCGGCCCGATTCCACTATCAATGGCAAAAGTATCTATAAAACCCGGGAGCAAATGGGCAGAATGCTGGCTAAGCAATATCCGGTAGCTGCCGATATAGTAACTCCGGTTCCTGACTCGGGAAGGTCAGCCGCAGTCGGCTATGCCAAAGAGTCAGGTATTCATTTCACTGAGGGATTGATTAAGAACAGGTATGTAGCCAGAACCTTTATTACCCCCGGTCAGGAGGAAAGAGAGCTCAAAGTCAGGCTTAAGTTGAGCCCCATCCCCGAGGTATTCAGAGACAAAAGGGTAGTATTGGTCGATGATTCAATTGTCCGGGGCACAACCATCAAATCTCTGATCAATATTATTAAATCAGCCGGAGCCAAAGAGATTCACGTGAGGGTATCTTCACCGCCCTATATCAGCCCCTGTTACTATGGCATTGACACCCCTAATGAAGCAGATTTAATCGCTGCCAATTACAGCACTGAAGAAATATGCCAGTTTATTGGAGCAGACAGTTTGGGTTACCTGAGTATGGAAGGTTTAATGGAGGCATTAAACGGAAAACCACACCAGTTTTGTACAGCCTGTTTTACGGGCAATTACTTTGCAGGGAGGGTTGGCGATGACGACTGATAATAATAACCTGTCATATAAAGATGCCGGGGTCGATGTTGATGCCGGAAATGAGACAGTGAGTCGCATTAAAGATGTCGTCCAACAGACCTTCAGGCCAGAGGTGCTGACAGAGTTGGGAGGCTTTGGCGGTGCTTTTGCTCTCAATACTGCAAAATATAAATCTCCAGTCCTGGTTTCTGGCACAGATGGGGTAGGTACGAAGTTAAAGCTGGCTTTTGCCTTAAACATTCATGACACCGTCGGCATAGATTTAGTGGCGATGTGTGTTAACGATATCCTGGCCCAGGGTGCTGAACCACTTTTTTTCCTCGACTATATAGCTACCGGAAAGCTGTTGCCTGAACAGGTGACCGATCTGGTAACGGGGATTGCTGCTGGCTGTTTACAGGCCGGCTGCGCCCTGATCGGCGGAGAAACAGCAGAGATGCCCGGTTTTTATGCCTCCGGTGAATACGATATGGCGGGCTTTGTCGTCGGAATTGTCGATAAAGAGGCCATGCTTCCCAAAACCAATATCAGTAAGGAGCATGTTTTAATAGGTCTGGCCAGCAGCGGGATTCACAGCAATGGGCTGTCGCTGGCCCGCAAGATCGCTTTCGAAATCCTTGGTTTAAAACCGGATTCTTATATTGCCGAGCTGGGGCGAACCATTGGAGAGGAACTGCTGGAGCCTACCCGAATCTATGTTAAGGATATTTTACCGCTTGCTCAGGCGGGCCTGGTTGACGGTATTGCCCATATAACCGGAGGAGGTTTGACCGAAAACATCCCCCGGATGCTCCCTCAGGGGCTGCAGGCCAACATTGCCAAAGGCTATTGGCCGGTATTGCCAGTATTTCAGTACCTGCAAAATAAAGGCCGGGTCGCAGAACATGAAATGTACCGCACTTTTAATATGGGCCTGGGTATGGTTTTAGCAGTGGCCAAAGACAGTGTTGCCGAGGTATTGGACCAGCTGAACAGGCAGCAGAAGCAGGCATATGTAATCGGCAGAGTAGAAATTGGCAACGAAGGGGTCGTATACTGTGGCTAAAATTCGTTTAGCAGTGTTGGTTTCAGGCGGTGGAACAAATTTGCAGGCAATTATTGATGCCTGTGCAGCGGGACAGATTGAAGCAGAGATAGCCTTGGTGCTTAGTTCACGGAGCAAGGCTTTTGCTTTGCAACGGGCAGAAAAAGCAGGTATCCAGACCGTAGTTTGCTCGCCACGTCACTACAATAACACTCAGCAGTACTCCCGGGCGGTCAGTGCGGAGCTTGACAAACAGGAGATAGATTTGATTATTCTGGCCGGATTTATGAGTATTTTCAGTTCAGAATTTATCGCAAAGTATCGAAATAGAATAATGAACACCCATCCTTCACTTCTGCCATCATTTGGAGGCAGAGGCTGTTATGGAAAACGTGTTCACCAACAGGTGCTGGATTATGGGGTTAAGATTTCCGGAGCGACAATCATGTTTGTCTCAGAGGATATTGATACCGGCCCCATAATACTCCAGGAAGCAGTAGCTGTGGCTGAAGATGAAACTCTGGAATCGTTACAGCAAAAGGTTTTGAGGCTGGAACACAAACTGTATCCGCAGGCTATTAGTCTGTTTGCTGCCGACAGGCTGCAGATCAGGGGACGCAGGGTTCACATCTTACCAGCTAAAACTAAAAGCTAAAGGAGGTCTGGAAATGATAAAACGAGCACTGTTAAGTGTTTATAACAAAACTGGAATAGTTGAGTTTGCCCAAAAGCTGCATGACTTAGGGGTGGAAATAGTCTCCTCTGGGGGCACGTATCAGAAAATTGTCAAGGCCGGTATTCCGGCATTGTCTGTGGAAGAGATAACCCGGTTTCCTGAAATGCTAAATGGTAGGGTGAAAACCCTTCACCCGGTGATTCATGGCGGTATCCTGGCTCGGAGAGATCAGAAAGCACATCTGCAAACCCTGAAGGACCACCATATTGTCCCCATTGATATGGTGGTCTGTAATCTATACCCTTTTGCCACAACCATAGCTCGAGCTGATGTTACCCTGGATCTGGCCCTTGAAAATATCGATATTGGCGGACCCTCAATGATTAGATCGGCTGCCAAGAATTTTGCCGATGTGTTGGTGATCATTGACCCAGCTGACTATAATCCAATATTCCAGGATTTGTGCGGGCCGGGCCGGGTAGGTTTTGAGCGCAGAAAGCAATTGGCTGCTAAGGCCTTTGCTCATACCGCCAGGTACGATTCGTTGATTACAAACTACTTAAACTCAGAAACATTTCCGGCTGAGTACACTTGGGGGGCAGACAAGCAGGCTGAACTTCGCTACGGTGAAAACTCCCATCAAAGGGCTGCAGTTTACACAGTCAACTCCCGGTGTGCCAGTATCTTAAATGCCGTTCAGCATCAGGGGAAAGCGCTTTCCTATAACAATATCAATGATGCTGACGCAGCCTTGCGCATGGTCCTGGAGTTTAAACGTCCGGCAGCAATTGCTGTCAAACACACCAATCCCTGCGGGGCAGCCGTAGCTGAGGATATTTTATCCGCCTATCGGAGAGCTCACGATGCTGACCCTGTTTCCATATTTGGGGGAATAATAGCGTTAAATCGCCGAGTTGAAGTGGAATTAGCTGAAGAGCTGACTAAAATATTTTTAGATATCGTCATTGCCCCGGAATACAGCGCTGAGGCCTTAAAATTGTTTGGCAAGAAAAAGAACTTGCGAGTTTTAACAGTAGACATGGCCCGGAGAACCGAAAATTCATTAGAAGTACGCAGTATACTGGGGGGGTATTTGGTGCAAGATGGCGACCATATCCAAGCAGAAGAAGAAAGCTGGCGGGTGGCAACTGACAGGGAGCCGACTGCAAGTCAATATCAGGATCTTCTCTTTGCCTGGAAACTGATTAAACATGTCAAATCTAATGCAATTGTGGTTGTCAAAAATGGCCAAACTTTAGGAGTTGGCTGTGGCCAGGTCAATCGAATTGATGCCGCACGCTATGCCCTAAGCCATGAAGGAAAAGAATATCAGGGAGCAGTGCTCGCCTCTGATGGCTTGTTTCCCTTTTCAGATGTAGTTAAAGAAGCTGCCAGGCAGGGGATTGCAGCAATCATTCAGCCTGGAGGTTCAATAAGGGATCAGGAATCAATTGATGCTGCCAATGAAAACCAAATAGCAATGGTGCTGACAGGAACGCGTCATTTTAAACATTAAGAGGTGAACTAATGAAGATATTATTAATTGGAAGCGGAGGCAGGGAGCATACTCTGGCTTGGAAAATAGCTAAAAACCCTCGTGTTAAAAAGCTTTATGTAGCCCCGGGTAATCCTGGTACAGCTAGAATAGCACAGAATATTAATATCAAGGCGACCAATATTGAGGCCTTACTGGAGTTTGCCATCGACAGTAAAATTGATTTAACTGTAGTAGGACCTGAACAGCCATTGGCAGAAGGTATCGTAGATTTGTTTGAAAGCCAGGGGATGAGAATCTTTGGCCCCAACAAACAGGCAGCTCGCCTGGAGTCAAGTAAAGTATTTTCAAAAAACCTGATGCAAAAATACAATATTCCTACAGCAGCATACCGTACATTTACCGACTACACTAAAGCAAGGCAGTATTTGGTCAACCAAACCTATCCGCTGGTATTGAAGGCTAACGGTCTAGCTGCCGGTAAGGGAGTTGTCATTGCCAATAACCTGCATGAAGCAGTTGAAGCCCTTGAGAGCATTATGCAAAACAGGGTATTTGGCAATGCCGGCTCAGAAATAGTAATTGAAGAATTTCTGGCAGGTGAGGAGGTTTCGCTGTTAGCTTTTACTGATGGAGAAACAGTATTGCCAATGGTGACAGCCCAGGATCATAAGCAGGCCTATGATAAGGACCTGGGGCCGAACACCGGTGGTATGGGCGCCTACTCCCCGGCCTTGATCCTTGACGGAGAAAAATACAATACAGCTGTTGAGGAGATCCTGGTCAATACTGTTAAAGCGCTGAAAAAAGAAGGAATAACCTATAAAGGAATTTTATATGCAGGCCTGATGGTAACAGCCGAAGGTGTAAAAGTTATTGAGTTTAACAGCCGCTTCGGAGACCCTGAAGCTCAGGTTATTGTCCCCAGGCTGAAAACCGATCTGGTTGATATCATGCTGGCCTGCCTGGACAATGATCTGAAAAGCATTAATCTGGAATGGCATAAGCAAACCGCAGTATGCGTGATCCTGGCCTCCGGAGGGTATCCGCTCCAATACCAAAAGGGCTATGAAATAACCGGCTTGAAAGCTATTCCCAAGGATATAATACTGTTTCATGCCGGCACTAAGCAGGAAGGCCATAAAATTGTAACTGCAGGAGGCCGGGTATTAGGAGTAACAGCTCTGGCCGAGAATAAAGAACAGGCCATCGCCCAAGCCTACAATGCGGTAGAGTTAATCAGATTTCAGGATATGCACTATCGAACAGATATTGGACAAAGAAAATAATTAGTAACTATTATGACTTATTAATGCCTGGTATTGCTGCGCCTGTTATAGATTTACTAAAGTGGATCTATAACAGGCGATTTTTTACTGATTTATACTATTTATTGTTAGCCATTTACCAGCCAGGAATGGCCCTGTAATCAGGTCTTAGTTTGATACTAATAATGACAGCATTTTGCATAAACTGTACGCTGGAGCTGTAAAATTGTTGTTAGAATAATAAAATTCAAAATATTTTTTTATAATATATTACTGCGAAACCTTTTATTATTATAAAAAGCTGTTATAATGTAGGAGGTATGGTAGTTTTATAGGATTAGTTGAGAATATTTTACCTAAATCATTCATTTAGTAAAAACATGAATAAAGAAACAAGCAGTTAAATATAAATTACTAAGTAAATTTAGGAAGGAGAAAGTAATTCTGGCACCGAAAAAGCTGATTAATAGGATTTTAGGGGGCTTGATACCAAATATTTAGGCGGAGTTTATGAAATATTTTTTTTGTCCAAAATATTCAGAATATTCAAATATATAAATTATAAAAAAGCTATGTTGTTTGTAGTGGCTAAGTTTTGTAATCGGTGAGTATTCATAATATTAATTATTATGCATATATGTAGGGCAATATTCTATATATTGTAATGTCGCCTAATACAAAAACCAGGATTTGAGCAATAACCATACCAGTAATCCCGAGGAGAAGAAAATGAAAATACCTGTTTTTTTGGCTGTATCTTTCCTTTGTAAACTCATATAAAGTCATGGGGTTGTGAGGCTGGGGGTCATCAGAATGTTCCATGTGTTTTCGGTCTTTCATATGGGCTTTGTAGGCAAAGTAGCTGAGGCTTTTAAAAAGACCGCCATTCCTAATGATTATGGTCAAACTGATCAGCAGATGAATCAACCCGATTATGAAAAAAAAGTTTGAAAGGTTTTCGATAAGATTTGCCCCTTTATCACTTGCAGTCAAAAAAACAGCAATGACAAAGGAAATAGGCAGTGAATATTTCATATAACTCTCCTTTCAGGCATGTTTAGTAATAATATAGCAAATTTATATGTTATAGGCAATAAAATTCTTGACAGTCAAATGTCAGTTATGCCTAAAGCAATTGGGTAATGGTTCAAATCGAAAATTTTTTTCGATTGAAATAAAAAATAAAGGAGGTTTTTTGTTGAAAAAAAGATATTCACTATTGCTAATCGTGTTAACGGTGATTTTAGTTGCAGCTGGCTGTGTCAACGATGTGGAAGTTGCTGTCGACCCGGATCCGGTTGATGAAGGTCCACGCATTTTCAGAAAAACTGCATCAAGGGTGACAACCTTAAACCAGCAAATCTATGAAACTACTGCAGAAAGCAGCGTGATGAGGTTTATCTATGGCAATCTATTAGAGAGGTTCTATGATGAGGCTACAGATAACTACAAATTTGTTGGTTTTCATGCAACTGATCTGCCGACCAGAAATGACGATGGTACAGTTTGGACATTTACCTTAAGAGACGGGCTAAGCTGGGACGATGGGACTGTTATAGATGCCTACACTTATGAGGAATCATACAAAACCCTGCTCGATCCCAAATTAGCCAATTACAGAGCCAATGTTTTTTTCGATGATGTTACTGTAAAAGGGGCCGAGGCTTACTGGAAAGGTGAAATAACTGACTGGTCTGAGGTAGGTGTAAAAGCTTTAGACGCCAATACCCTTGAATTTACCTTGGAGTTCCCCTGTCCAAAGATTGATCTGATGGTGGCATTTACCAGAGGCGGGCCAACTTCGCCGATTAAAATGGATCTGTTTGAGTCCTGCTTTCTGGATGAGGAAAAGACCGAGAACAATTACGGAACATCCCTGGAAACTACCCCGTCTTCCGGTGCCTATAAGCTGGTTGAATGGACCAGAGATCAGTTCAGGAAATATGAAAAAAGAGAAGACTCTCCTGTAGCAGCCTACTATGTCCCAACGACAATCGAAGAGCGTGTCGTCGAAGACAGGTCGGCGCGCATGCAGCTCTTTGAGAACGGTGATACTGACTACTGCTCAATTACCGGTCCTGATTATGATAAATACCAGGAAGATCCCCGGTTGGTGTTTTGGGAGTCGACCACGGTCTGGTCGATGTTTATCAATATGACTTCTGAAGAAAAAGCCTTTTTGAGAGATGTAAACTTTAGAAAGGCGCTCTACTATGCTATGCCCAGAGATATTATCACCGGCAATATCTATCAGACAGCAATCCCGGCGGCTTATATAGTATCCTCGGCTAAGATTGCTGATGCCGATACTGGCCTGCGCTATCGTGACTCCGAAGTGGCTAAAGCAGTAACTCCTCAAAACAATGGCTATAATCTGCAGTTAGCTCAGGACTACATGCAGGAAGCCTTTGCTGTGCATGGAAAAATGGTCGTTCAATTAGATTACTTTGATACCAGTGACAACCTGAAAAGGGTTGGAGAGCTGCTGGAGCAAGAGTATGAAAAGGCTTTCGGAACTGATGTGATTGATGTAGTCCTGCAGGCTGTTCCCTGGCAGACATCATATGAAAACATGGAGAACGGTACATATGATATCGCATTTGGGGGCTGGTCCGGCGGCGAGTTCAACCCCTGGTCTGGAATGGTGGTTTATACTTCAGATTATGCCAGCAAGATTGATCAGTTTAAAAGCGAAGAATTCGATGACTTATATGACAGAGCTGTAAAAGGCGATCTGATTTTTAAGACTGAAGAAAGACTACAGGCCTTAGCTGAGATGGAGCAGATGCTATTTGACGCCGTGCCTTTTGTACCGTTTATGCAAACCCGCACCCCATATTTGTTCTCTGACAGAGTTCATCTAATAACAGGTGGCAAATACGTATCAGGAGTAGGCTTTGGCATATATCAGTCTAAGCTAGACCCACTTGCCACTGAGTAAAATATAAATAGAGTGTTCATCGACCGATGAACACTCTAAAATATTGCTAAATAAGAGGAGAATAAATATGATAAGATATACAGTTCAAAGATTAATTCTAATTGCGCTGACCTTATTTCTTATTGTATCGATAGCTTTCATTACAGTAAGAATGATGCCCGGCAGTTTTTTGAAATCGAGGAACCTGCCAGAAGATGTCAGGTTGATAATTGAAAACAAGTATCATTTACATGAGCCTTTGATTGTGCAGTACAAATACTTTGTCTCCGATTTTTTAAGAGGCAATTTTGGGGTGAGTCTGGGCCTGCAGCCCAAGGTTCCGGTGTTTGATATCCTTAAGCAAAAAATACCAATTACTCTGCAGCTTAATCTATTTGCATTAATCCTTATCATTCCACTGGCCACTATTTTTGGCATTACAACTGCATTGAAAAAAAACCAGTTGTACGATCATATTGCCAATGTCTTGGTGATCATTGCCATATCAGTGCCTTCTTTTGTTTTTGCTTCATTAATGCAGTTCAACCTGGCATACAGAGCCGGGTGGTTTCCAATCCTGCTGTCAACAGAAAAGGCCTTGACCTGGAGCAAGTTCCATTCCATGATTCTGCCAATTATTGCTCTGTCTGTTGGAGCTATTGCCGGCCTGACCCGTTATGTGAGAGCCGAGCTGGCCGAAAACTTAAACTCTGAATTTATGCTCTTAGCTAAAGCCAAAGGCTTAAAACAGATCCAGGCGGTTTTTCGGCATGCTATCAGAAATTCATTCATTCCTTTGGCCAATATGATTATCCCGCTGTTTATGGGCATTTTAGGCGGCTCACTGATTATTGAGCAAATCTTTGGCATCCCCGGGACCGGCCCGTTAATGATCTCAGCCATAAATGCTAACGATGACCCGGTAACTATAGCGGTGCTATTTTTTTACTCTATAATCGGCTTAACATCGATCCTGTTAATTGACCTGTCTTACGGGGTTATTGATCCCAGGATTCGGATGGGGGGTAAGAGATAATGAGTATAAAAACCAGTAGTCCTCCAAAAATTCGTAAGCCCTTTGAATTCGCCCATGACAGATCCCAGCAGTTAAAAGATGATAAGTTTGAAACAGAGCCCATTGGCTTCTTTGAGGATGCCATGCTGCGCTTTGTTAAAAATAAGGCATCTATTGTTGCCTTTTGGCTGATAGCATTTATCGTATTAATGTCTTTTATCGGGCCTTACATGAATGAATACGGATATAAAGATCAGAATGTCACTATCAATTACATGCCGTCCAGAGTCCCGGGGCTGGAGAGATTAGGTATTTTAGATGGGTCAAAAGTACGCCGGGTCAGGTATTCGAGTATCGCAGAAAAATATCAGGAATCTTTAATTGAAATAGTTCGAGAATACGAAATAAGCGGTGTGAGAATGGCAGATATCAGATTCAATGATTACATTTATCGAGGAATAGCCGACAAGTACTACTTCTTTGGCACCGATGCGCTGGGCCGGGATCTATGGACACGCCTGTGGCGTGGTGTCCGGATTTCGCTGTTAATTGCATTGATTGCGATGAGCGTTAATATCTTTATTGGGGTAGTGTATGGAGCAATTTGCGGATATTATGGAGGAACTGTAGATATAGTTATGCAGCGTTTTATAGAGATTCTGGGTGGGGTGCCGACAATAGTTGTCATGATCCTGTTTATTCTGTATTATGGCTCAGGCATCTTACCGATAGCTTTAGCCTTATGCCTTAAAGGGTGGATTGGCATGAGCCGCATGATACGAGCTCAATTTTATAAATACAAGAGAATGGAATATGTTCTGGCTTCACGAACCTTAGGTGCCAAAGATTTAACCTTAATTTTCAGGCATATTCTGCCCAATGCCATTGGTGTTTTAATAACCATGGCGGCGTTGGCAATACCCAGAGCGATTTTTCAGGAGTCTTTCCTGGCCTACCTGGGATTGGGGATTCAGGCTCCGGAGCCTTCTATTGGCATCCTGTTAGCTGAAGGGCAGAAGGTTTTAATTGATCATCCCCATTTGACTTTATTTCCAGCTATTCTGATTTCAACCTTGATGATATCGTTTAATCTGTTAGGAAACGGATTGCGGGATGCGTTTGACCCAACACTCCGGGGTATTGAATAATGGTGAGGTGGATGAGATGAGCGAATATGCGATTGAAGTAAACAATATTTATGTCACTTTTAATACCTACAGCGGTAAGGTGCATGCCGTGAGAGGCATATCATTTAAAGTAAGGCAGGGAGAAACCCTGGCCATAGTGGGTGAATCAGGCTCAGGCAAATCTGTGACCGCCAAAACCATTATGGGTATCCTGTCAAAAAATGCTAATATTGAGCAGGGGTCTGTCATGTATCAGGGCCGCGACCTGTTAACTTATTCTGATGATCAAATGAGTGCAATACGCGGTTCGGAAATAGGTATGATTTTTCAGGACCCGATGTCTTCGCTGAATCCTGTCATGAAAATCGGCAAGCAAATCACCGAGGCTTTGAGGTTAAAGCAAAAAATGTCTAAAACTGCGGCTAAAGATAAAGCACTGCAGTTGATGAAAGATGTGGGAATCGACCAGGTTGAAAAGCGGTACAATCAATATCCTTTCCAGTTTTCAGGGGGTATGAGACAAAGAATAGTCATTGCTGTTACCCTGGCCTGTAATCCAAGAGTTTTGATTTGCGACGAGCCGACTACGGCCTTAGATGTTACCGTGCAGTCCAAAATCTTAGAACTGATCAAGGAACTGCAGCGGAAACGCAATATGGCGGTAATCTATATTACCCATGATTTAGGTGTAGTTGCTAATGTAGCCGATACTGTAGCAGTATTATATGCGGGAAGAATTGTTGAAAGAGGCTCCGTAGAAGATATTTTTTACAATCCAAAATCGCCATACGCCATGGCTTTGCTGGCCTCCATGCCTGACCTGGAAACAGATACTCAGAGAGAGCTATATGCCATACCAGGCACCCCGCCCAATATGCTGTTCCCCCCTCAAGGGGATGCATTTGCTTCCAGAAATCAGTTTGCCTTAAACATTGATTTTGCAGAACAGCCTCCAGAGTTCAATGTCAGTAAATCCCATGTAGTCAGCACCTGGCTAATGCATCCTGACGCCCCTGAGGTCGTGCCCAGTGACTTTGTCAACAGGCATGTTGCCAGCCAGGATGCAAATTACAGTAAGTCTGCGCATATTGATTATCAGGAGAAGGTGCTGCAGGTTAAGAGCTTAAAGCAGTATTTTACAAGTGGGATAGGCAAGAATAGATTAACAGTTAAAGCTGTTGATGATATCAGTTTTGATATTTTCAGAGGTGAAACATTTGGTTTGGTCGGGGAGTCTGGCTGCGGAAAAACAACTACCGGACGGGCCATAATCCGGCTGTATGAGCCTACTGCCGGAACAGTAATTTTTAATGGCAGAAATTTAGCTCTGAAAATGAAGGACAGGGAACGGCGAGAAGCAACCAGAGGAATTGAAATGATTTTTCAGGATCCAATCACATCGCTCAACCCTCGCATGACCGTAAAAGAGATTATCGGCGAGGGTTTAAGAATCAATAAACTATGTCAGTCAGAAGATGAAATGATGGAAATGATCTATAGTATTTTAGATGTAGTGGGGTTGACAAAGGAGCATGCAACCCGGTATCCCCATGAATTTTCAGGTGGCCAGCGGCAACGAATTGGGGTGGCCAGAGCCCTTGTCACTAATCCGGAATTGATAATAGCTGATGAGCCGGTTTCTGCTTTAGATGTGTCAGTACAGGCTCAGGTTCTTAATTTGATGAACAGCATTAAGAAAAAACTGGGTTTAACAATCCTGTTTATCGCTCACGATCTGTCTGTTGTTAAATACTTTTCAGATCGGATTGGGGTTATGTATTATGGAAAGCTGGTGGAGGTGGCCGAGGCAGAGGAACTGTATCGAAACCCATTGCACCCTTATACAATATCATTATTATCAGCAATACCTCATCCCAACCCCAAATATGAAAAAACCAGAAAGCTAATTAAATATGATCCGAAGATGCATGACTATGGTGACAAAAATGTGAGTTTTACAGAGATAAAACCTGGCCATTTTATTAGATGTTCTAATGAGGAACTGCACCAATACTTAGCTAAAATAAAGTAGGAGGGTCGGTTTGAGAAAAATAAGTATTATTATCCTTTTAATAATTGCGAGCGGCTTTTTATCGGCATTGTATATGCAGCTTAACCTGTTTCAGGGGGAACCGCATATTTTTCAACCCCATGAATACAAGCCGGAAGTCACCAAGCTTATCGATCAAAAAGACAGGTATTTCATGCCGCTTTGGGCAATGATTTTTGCAGTAACCATCCTGTTGGGCTATTTAACACTGCAGCTGCTTGTTAGCAAGCATTCCTACTACAATACCGGCTTATATCTGTTAATGATCAGCATTTATTTAACTGCGGTTTTAATATTGTTTAAGGCTTATAGCGTAGTGGGCAGGGCTCAGGCGTTAACCGGCAAAACGGCAGAGTTTGTGGTTGGTTTCGTGGAGCTGTTAGCTCCGGTTATGCTTATTTTGGGGTTATGTGGGATTAACGAGTTGATCAAGAACTATAATGTCAGAATCCAGCCCGATACTGCAGCTGTGGAGAGGTTTAAGACTCTGCAGGATATCCTCAGAAAAAAGCATCTGGAATGATTAAGGTGGGTATGGAACCCACCTGATCATTATCTGACAAACTCAATTACCGTACAATTCTCCACATTATAATTAAAGAACTCTTCATCAGACAGTTCGCGGTTAAAATACCTGTTAACTGCTTTGCCTACAAAGCCATGGGCCACTATCAGTACGTTTTTATCTCCATGCCTGGCCAAAATTCTGTCCATTGCGGCATAGACCCTGTTTTGCACATCCAGAGCAGTCTCTCCTTCATGGGGAGAAAAAGTAAAAGATCTGTTGATGCCCTGTTTCCAGCGATCGGGGTATTTGGCGGCGGCCTCCTCCCGGGTTAACCCTTCATACAGGCCAACATGAATTTCTCGCAGGTCTTCTTCGGTTTCAATCTTTAATTTCAGATACTGATTAATAATTGCAGCAGTTTGCTGAGCCCTGGTTTGAGGTGAGGCGACAATGATGTCAATATCCTCATCAACCAGTTTTTCACCAACAATCTCAGCCTGCTCTTTTCCTTTAGCGCTCAGCTCACAATCTAAGCTGCCGGCATACCGGTTTTGGGCATTATAGGTCGATTCTCCGTGTCTGACATAATATAATTTCTTCATAATTTCTCCTCAAAAAAATATATATTATAATGTATTTTACCATAAACTCATCTGCAAAAATGAACAATAATAAAACCTGATAGAGGAGAGCCCTCATTCAGGTTTTATTTAATGATATTGGAGCTGTCACATTAAGAAAATAGTACGTATCTTTTTTAATAATCCGGCAATAATCCACAGCATACCTGGTTCACAATTCAACTGCCAACCTACCGCAACCCATTGTAAAAAGCTTAATTACTCACCTATTAGCTTAATATATGTTCCGTATATTAGTCTTTGTTAAAGTATATAGGTTACTTGATGCGACAGCCCAGTATTATTGACAGTTTAAGTCGCTACTTGCTGATAAATGATACTAAATCAGCAATAAGCTCAGCAGCTACCTGGCCTGGAACATTGTATTCCTGAGGGTTTGGAGGGCCTTCACCTTTAATCAACAGGTGATTTAACCCATCATACAAGGCAAATGAGGCGTTCTTCCGGGCGCTGAGCTCATTCATCCACATCTCGTACTCAGTTACAGGTATCTGATAATCTCTGCTGCCTTGCATTATCAGCAGTGGCTGAGTAATTTCCTGCGCCAGTTCTGCAGGATTGTAGCCTTGCAGATCCAGCCAGTAGCTGCTGGGAATCCCAAACAGCTCGGCAGCTGAAAGATTAGAACCGGGCTCCAGGCTTTTAACATTATCGCGCATGTTCTCATAGGTGGCAATTAGAGCTTGGTCCTGGTCAGACAGGCTGCCGTCAAGCTCACTGAGGTACTTGATTTGCTCAATCATTAAATCCTCCATACTGGAAACCGGTCCAGCCATTATTACATATCCAGCGGCAGTAGGAGTTAGCTGAGCAATTCTGGGTATCAGCATGCCGCCCAGGCTGTGTCCGGCGATGTAAATTCTGTTGCTGTCAATCCTGTCTACATTCCCTAAATAATCATAGGCCAGCACTGCATCCTGAACGGTTTCTTCGTATACAGTGAAATCTGCTGTGCTGTTAATAAGCTTTTCCTGATGAGCAAATGTCCGCTTGTCATAGCGTATAGTTGCTATTCCTTTTTCAGCCAGCGCCCAGGCAATGTCTTGGAAAGGCTTGTTTGGTCCCACTGTTTCATCACGGTCTTGGGGACCGGAGCCATGAACCAGAACCAGGGCCGGCAGGTTTTCACCGTTTTTGGGTACAGTTAAAGTACCTGGCAGTATCCAGCCTTCAATCCCAAACTCGATCCCGATTTCTTCTATGGTGTCCGGCATTTGGGGAGGACTGTGGGCTACTACCTTTCCGGTGTTGATTCCGGCAATCAATTTATCGGCATCAAAAGCAACATTGAGGTCGACAAGTGCTACTTCAAAGTTTACTGTAACTGAAATAATATCGTAACCCTGAAAGGTACTTGCTGATGTCGTCACGATTCCGCCAAAAGTACCATAGTTGCCAAGCATTGGTTGCCAGAGGTCTTCCTCCATAAATTTTTCAGTGACGATAGCGTTCATTTGAGTGGTATACTGATAGTTCTCAACGGTTTTCTTGTATTCGCCGTTGGATAGATCGTCAATCAGATTCCTGGCAGTTTCTTCGATATTGATTTCATTTGGAACATCGCCATTAGAGGCATTACAACCGGCAAAGATTAAAATGAAAATCAGCAGTAAAGATATTTTTTTCATAATTCAACTCGCTTTCTGGATATTTGGCAGCAATTTAAACCATTTCATTGGTACTACTTTCATTTGATATACACTGGACACATAACCACATTTACATCAGCATCAGCGTACTTGCTAAGATTATTATTCCCGTCAACCCTAAGATCCCAAACAGAATTATCCAGGAAACTCGACGGCCAAAATTAAACGTCCAGCCTATGCCAAATCTTTTTTCAACAAATAGTGAGGGGTCCTGGGGATTATAGTAGAATACTCCCCATTTCCAATAGCTGTCATCGTCTTTGGCAATGGTCTCGCTGGGGGAGTCGTTGTCATGCCCTACTTTTATTCTGCTACCGCTCTGGCCGGTAGTAATTGCCAGAGTAATTGTTCCTGCAATAATTACTACGGTGAGGAGCACGGAGACTACTATGATTGTTGGATGAGGTATTAATCCCAGGATAGCAAATTGTACTCCGGTAAACATTAACAGCACTATTAAGCCAAGGACGAACGCATATCCTGACCAGCGTTTTCTGAACAGAATGTTCTGTTGATAGGTCTGCTCTCGATTTGCTGGGTCAATCTGCAGCTTGGAATTAACGATTGAGTAATAAGCAAAGACACTTATTAGTACCATAAACAGCTGAATTAACGGCATATAGAGGATGGCTCCATAGGTTTTAGCTGTATAGGTTATTATCTGGCCGGCTGCATTGTACCTCGTGGGTAATTGATCAGGCAGGGTATCGTACAGCATCAGGCTGATGACGACAGTGGCAGCAATGATCACAATATAGATGATAAACCACATTGGATTAATCATGGCCATATCCCTTTTAAAACTTGTATTCACAGTCACTAAATTCTGGGTGTTTTTGCTCCAGCTTGAAGCAGATTTGAGTCTGGACGTTTTTTTGTGAGCCCAAAAATAAATGATGCCGTTGACAGCAATATTGATAAATACCAGAACGCCAAGTAAGCTTGAAAGCGTATTGTTAGACAGGTCAGAACTGGCCAGGTAAACGATCAAGGCCATAAATAGTACTCCTGCCAACAGAATCAGGTTTCTGTATCTTTGACGAATGGCAGTAATTCCAGTTTCATTGAACTCTTTTTCAGGTATAGCTACTCCAAAACTTAAGGTTTTTTTACTGATATAAGGAATAGCAGCATAAATAACGGTTAGGGCCAGAAAGCTGGCCATCATAGTAGTTAACAGTATTATATTATCCATTATTTTTAGCCTCCTTTTTTAAACTCTTAAACTCATTATAGATAATATCTATTGCTTCTATAAAATCTGTTCTGGTCATTCCTCGGCAAAGTGACTCGGCAATAACAGGCCTCAGTTCTTTACTCAGTTTGACCAAATAATCCTGATCAGCACGATAGTTCTCGGCGGGATTGATTACAGCTCCTTTTTGTCGATGAATGGTTATAAATCCTTCCTGCTTCAGCAGATTATAGGCCTTATTGACAGTGTGCAGATTTACTCCCAGATCTGCTGCCAATTGTCTGACAGAAGGCAGAGAGTCATTTTCCTTGATACTTCCAGCTATTATTCCTTCGATTATTTGATTTCTAATCTGGGTGTAAATAGCTGTCTCTGAATTCAGATTAATCGTCAGCCACAATACTCTCACCTCCAGAATTAATCAATACTATCATAGTAATATGTGTTATATATGTAGTATAACAGTTATTACTATCTGAGGTCAAGACCAATTCTTACCAGCCCAATAATGCTTAGTATGCAAATGGCTGTATTCTTTGTGTGACATTAAACACATAATAGTTAAATTAAGCATAGCTTTTCTTGAAAATATTGTTTTTTGATGTAGTTTTGGCAGGGTCGATATGGTAAGCTAAAAACTGTGAAACGCATAATATGTAGTGAGAGTAATGGAGTGAATCAAAATGAATAATATTTTTATTCAGCCGCAGTTGGAGAGTTACAACCCCTATTTAAAACTTGCCGAGAAATACAACTTTTCTTTTGAAATTGTAGACTTTGCTTCCCCTGCGGTACTCAATGATATGCAGGAGTACCGCTATAGAAAAGAATTTTACAAACATCATTTAGCCAGTTTCACCAACAGAATAACCCTTCATGGAGCTTTTATTGATGTGTTAGTCAGCAGCCCGGATCAGGCGATTAAGAGAGCCTCGCAGGAGAAAGTCAGGATCTGCCTGGAAACGGCAGTAGAGCTCAACGCTGATTCTATTGTTTTTCACACGGGGTTTAATCCTGTGATCAGGAATCCCAGCTATAAAGCAAACTATTTGCAACAGTCGGCACTGTTCTGGCGGCGAATGGCTGAGGAATACAGTATCGAAATTCTTTTAGAAAATATGTGGGAATTTGAGCCAAATACTATTGCAGAATTGCTCGATAATATTTATAATACCAAAGTGAATGTATGTTTAGACCTTGGCCATCACCATGTTTTTGGCAGAGAAAGCCTCGCCAGCTGGCTTAATGTATTGGGCAGTAGAGTTTCTTATCTGCATTTAAGTGATAATAAAGGAGATATTGATGCCCACCTGCCGCTGGGTGCTGGGAATATTGACTGGAGAGGTTTTAATAATGAGATTCAGCAGCTGACCAACCTCCCCAGAGTGGTACTGGAGGTTAAAGGGCTTGATCGAATTGAGCAAAGCATCAGGTACTTAAAAGAGAATAAAATTTATCCATGGCCTAAAAAGAATTTTATTTCTTAGCAGGAAAAATAGTAATATATCTGGAATCTAACAAAGCAGAATTTAATAACGCGTATTATAGAGGAGCAATTTATCGGGTAGCTAATAGATGCTTAAGGGGAGAAACACTCAACGCTATTAGTAAAGGGGTAGGTTGCCGAAAGGAAATGTTGGTTTCTCAACAGAGCCTTGGGAATCAGGCGGACATAACCTGATTACTGTCATATCAACCTGATATGAAGCGCTATTCAGTTTTTATAAAGCTGGAAAGTGCTTTTTTATTATAAAAAAATTAAATAGCTATTCAATAGAGGCGCAGTTAATATGGTAATTGATAAATAACAAGAGCAGGAACGCTCGATGTTATCAATGAAGGGATTAATTGCCGAAAGGTTTTTGCTGGTTCCAGGCATTATCCTTGATAGTTAGGTAGACACAGCTTAACTATTGTCATATCTGCTGATATGAAGCGCTATTCAGTGAAATAATACTGAATAGCGTTTGTATTATAAAAAAAGAAAGTGGAGGGAATAGTGATGACAGGATGCAAATTTGGAACCCACCGGGTATTAGAGCCTCATGGTGTGTTACCACAGCCAGCTTGGAGAATCGACAATAGCATGGAGTTATACGATAATGAAATACTTATCGATGTCAAAACCCTGAACATTGATTCAGCAAGCTTTACTCAGATCAAGCAACAGGCTAAGGAGGACGAACAGAAAATACAGGAAATCATGCTCGATATAGTTGCTAAAAGGGGTAAACATCACAACCCGGTCACTGGCTCCGGCGGTATGTTAATTGGAACTGTTAAAAGGATAGGTTCAGAATTACAAGGCAAAACAGATTTACAGATAGGAGACAAGATTGCCACTTTAGTTTCTTTATCTTTAACACCTTTAAAAATAGATAAGATAAAAAAGATCAAGATCGACACTGACCAGGTAGATATTGAAGGCCAGGCTATACTGTTTGAGAGCGGCATTTATGCCAAGCTGCCCAAGGATATGCCCGAGAAATTGGCATTATCAGTATTAGATGTTGCCGGTGCCCCGGCACAGGTAGCTCGGTTGGTTCAATCTAATCAAAGTGTACTGGTAATCGGGGCTTCCGGAAAGTCAGGTTTACTGTGCCTGCATGAAGCCAAGAAGCGGGTCGGTATAACTGGCCGGGTAGTTGCCCTGAGCCATAGCCAGAGAGGCGCAGCAGAGATCGCCCGATTAGCATTGGCCGATGAAATAATAGTATGTGACGCCACCGATGCGGTAACCATGATGAATGAGGTTGCCCGGGTAACCAATAATGAAATGGTTGATGTAACAATTAATTGCGTCAATGTTCCCAACACCGAGATGGGTTCGATTCTGTCGACCAAAGATAACGGCCTGATTTACTTTTTCAGCATGGCTACCTCGTTTACTGCGGCAGCTTTAGGGGCAGAGGGAATCGGCAGAGATGTGCAGATGATTATCGGCAACGGCTACTGCAACAACCACGCTGCCATAGCTCTGCAAGTGCTTCGAGAGAACCAGGCTCTACGCCAATTATACCAAGAACGCTATGCCTAATGAGACTTACTGATTGCTTACCAAACCAAAATAAAATAACGATAGCTATCTCAGGCTTAAATAAAAACGCTGGCAAAACAGTAGTTTTAAACCGCTTATTACATGATGCGGTTGCCATAAATAAAATAGTTGCCATAACTTCGATAGGATATGATGGAGAAAAAACTGACAAGTTGGATGGCCACCAGAAACCTCAGATATACGTTCCATCAGGCACTATTGTGGCAACCGCCTCTGCAATTATTGAAAAGGCGGGACAGGATATTGAAATCCTGGTGGCTACAGGTCAGCACACGCCTTTAGGTCAGGTCTATATCGTGCGCTATCATCAGAGCGGTTTTACAGAGATAGTCGGGCCTTCTTCGCTGACCGGTTTAATCAAATTAAAACAGATGATGATTGATTTTGCTGACTTAATTATCGTCGATGGCGCTTTAAACCGCCTGTCTCAAATCTCACCCCGCCTTTGTGATGCTGCCTTTATGGCTGTAGGAGGGCGAGGGAGTATTGCAGAGATTGTGGAAAAAACAAGGCAGCAGCTGAGCCTGATCAAACTGCCGCTGGCCCCAGTATCTATTAGAGAAAAGGTTCGCCAGATTCTGTCAGGTCAGGATTGTGCAGTTATTACAGACAGTCAGGTTTCCTCAGTGCCGTGTCCGCAGGCACCTCTAATTAAAACCGCTGATCAAACTGGCTGCTTAATTTACCGAGGGGCTTTAACATTTTCTCTGGTTCAAAAACTGCAAACCCGGTATTGGGGGGTTGTAGTGGCAGATACTGGTTCGGTATTTATTACAGCCCAGCAAGTTCAGGCTTTAGCGAAAAAGGGGTTTCAGATATTTGTCGGCTGGTCATTGCCCTTGGCCGGGATAACCCTTAATCCTAACATCAGGATGGGGAATACATTAGATATTGTGGAGTTAGGGGTAAAAATCAGCACCCTGTGCCCGGACCTGCCAGTGGTAGATGTGGTCAGCAGGTTGTGGTTTAAAGGAGGTGAGCCTGCTGGTAGATTGGAATAAAAATTTGTCAGGTGATTTCGCCAAGGTATTTGATTTGATTAAGCCGCTTTCTCCCTATGGTAAAGCCAATCATCGTTGCTTTCGCCTGTTACGAAGGTGTCAGCAGGACCAACTGCAGGAGCTTTTTAGCCGGGTAGAGCTGGTCAGAAGTTTTTTGAAGCATGACCTGAAAGGCGCTGTAAAGCTGAGGCGCTTATTAAAACAATTACGGAAAGTCGACAATCATCTGGACCAAATCGAGTTGGGTCAGGTTACAGATATCAATCTGTTTGAACTGAACAGATGCTGCAATCTCTTAAATGAAATTACTGCAATAGTTGATAACAGTGTTCTGCAGGATATAATCGACACCCAGAACGGCGCTTTATCAGTTGTACTGGAGGTTTTGAAAGATGGTAATCGGGTAGAGGGCAGTTTTTATCTGGCCAATTCCTACAGCCAGACTCTTGCAGAATTGAGGAAGCAGCTGCGTCATTTGGAAAGGGCGCTGATCAGTGAAACCCAGGACAACAGCCGACGGGCAGTCAGTATTCTGGGCAGCCAAACTAAGAGTGTATTCACGGTCAGTAAGCATCAACAGGATATCATCACCCGGCTTCGACAGCTTGACAATATTGAGCTGCTTTCCCAAACCGAACATACAATTAAATTTAGAGTAAAAGACACTGAGCAGATTAAGGAGCTGAAAGCAGCCAGAAAAAATACTGAGAGATTGCTGCGCCAGCATTTACAAGTGATAAGAACAGAACTTGGGGAATCTCTCAGCCCTGTTCTGGGCCGAATATTACAATTACTAAAAGATATCGGCTATCTGGATACGCTGCTGGCTCGAGCAAAGGCTGCTAATGAGCTGGCAGGTGTCCGGCCTGAAATTGTCGAGGAAAACCTGATTGAAATTAGCCGGGGAAGGCACCCGATTTTAGCAGAAATCCTGGTTGCTGATGAGGCTGATTTTACGCCCCGTACTATCAGATTGCCGGCCGGTGTATCCCTGATAACCGGCATCAACATGGGTGGAAAAACAGTGACCTTGCGCCTGATTCAACTGCTAACGCTGATGGTTCATGCTGGAATGCCGGTGCCGGCCGAGAGCATGAAAATAGGCTTGCGGGATTATGTTTATTTTTCACGCAGCGACCAGGATTCAATTCTGACCGGACTCAGCCATTTTGGCCAGGAGGTTAAAGCCCTAAAAACTATCCTCAATCACAAACAGGAATTTGGTTTGGTGCTGATCGACGAGATAGCTCACGGCACCTCACCCATTGTTGGGGAAAGCTTGGCCATTGCTGTTTTGGAGGAGCTCCATCGGAGCAACTGTATTGTCGTAGTAACTACCCACTATACGGGTATAACTGAAAAGGTTCCAGTATACGAGTGGCAAATCAAAGGACTCAATTATGCCAGATGGCAAGATGGAAATCTGACAGATGACCTGGATATAGCAACCCTGAGCTCCTGTATTGATTATAATTTAGAGCCGGTTACTGAGAAGAACAGGGGGGGCAGTAAGGCCCTGCAGATTGCCCGCCTGCTAGGTATGGATAAAAAAATAGTTGCCAGAGCCATGCAGCTGGCTGAGGAAAGCCATACTGAGAAATCATTGTTTAAGGGAGAATAAAGTAATGAGCAAACTGAACTTAGATTTAAACCTGGTAGACAGAGCACGAAGCGCTGCTCAAAACATTGCTCACAATATTCAACAAATGGTTGATCAGCATACTACAGTAGCTGTCGAAAGAACCGTAGCTCGGTTAATGGGTATAGATGGGGTTGATCTGTTAGGTGTTCCGCTGCCCAATGTAGTGGTCGATCATGTTCACCAGCAGAGAAAACTGGGGAAGGGCATAGCCTGGTGGCTGGGAAATGCTATGGTTTACTATGAAATTGAGCCCCAGCAACTGGCAGAAAAGATCTCAGCAGGCAGTATAGATCTGGGTCAGGTGCCGATTCAGCCTGAGGATGAGATTGAGGAAGCGATAAACCTCAACGCCTGCCTGGCAATGCAGAAAATCAAGGAAAATAGAAATAAAAGATCTGAGTTATGTCGTCAGTATCCGCCGGGCCGGTCTCCCTGCCAGTATGTCATCGTCGCCACCGGAAATATCTATGAAGACACCGTTCAAGCCTGCTCAGCTGTGCGGCAGGGGGCTGACATAATCGCTGTTATCAGAACAACCGGGCAAAGCCTGCTGGATTATGTGCCTTATGGCCCGACAACCGAGGGGTTTGGCGGTTCATATGCTACCCAGGCTAACTTTGCGATAATGAGAGCAGCTTTGGATGAGGTTGGGGCTGAGGTCGGCAGATATATTCAGCTGGTTAACTACTGTTCAGGTCTGTGCATGCCGGAGATAGCTGCAATGGGTGCCTTTGAGCGTTTAGATATGATGCTTAATGACTCGATGTACGGGATACTTTTTCGAGATATCAACATGAAACGCACCTTTGTTGACCAGTATTTTTCTCGCATGATCAATGCTTATGCCGGGGTTGTTATTAATACCGGAGAGGATAATTACCTGACTACTGCAGATGCCTTTGAAGAAGGCCATACAGTGATTGCATCTCAATTTATCAATGAGCAGTTGGCGCTGTTGTCTGGATTGAGGCATGAGCAAATGGGTTTGGGGCATGCCTTTGAAATCGATCCCAAAACTGAAAACAGTCTGCTTTATGAATTAGCTCAGGCCCAGCTGTCGCGGGAGCTGTTTCCAGATTGTCCGCTAAAGTACATGCCGCCAACTAAGTACATGACCGGTGATATATTTAAGGGCCAGGTGCAAAATGCTTTATTCAATCTTGTTTCTGTTTTAACCAGCCAGGGCATCCACCTGTTGGGGATGCTGACCGAGGCTATTCATACCCCTTTTATGCATGACCGGGCCATAGCTTTGGAGAATTCCATTTATGTGATGAAGGCGGCTCGTAATTTAGGCGACGAAATACACTTTAAGGCTGGAGGAATAATTCAGACCAGGGCCCAAAAAGTTTTACATGAAGCCTGCGAGATGCTGGAGGAGATCGAAGGTATCGGCATTGAGGAGACGCTGGCCAGGGGCATGTTCGCCAATGTCCGCCGGATGCCAGAAGGGGGCAAGGGATTGTCCGGGGTAATCAAGCGGGCAGCGCATTACACCAACCCGTTTATGAAGCTGCTGCAAGAAGAACTGCAAGATTGAGGGGGATAGCCATGAAACCAGATTTAACCAGGGTGATGCCGTATGGTGATACCTTAAACGATGGGAAAATTCAGCTTTCATTTTCACTTCCTGTTCCCGCTGGCGATGAAGGGAAAGAAGCAGCCAAACAGTTAGTCCAAAAGATAGGCTTCGACGAAGTGCAGATCGTCCATAATCAGGATCTGGGCGAGAACTTCAGTTTTTATATTGCCTATGGCTCCCTTAAAACTGCTGTTGATTATACTAAAATTAAAGTTTCCAAGGTCAATGTGGAGCAAATGGATTTTTATCAGGTTAACAGTTTTATAAAAAAACACCTTAATCGTAAAGTAGTTGTAGTCGGAGCCTGTACTGGTACAGACGCCCACACAGTTGGCTTGGATGCCATCATGAATATGAAGGGCTATGCCGGGGAGTATGGCTTGGAACGTTACCCAATGATTGATGCCTATAATCTAGGCAGTCAGGTAGAGAACTATGAGCTGATCATCAAAGCCAAGGAGCTGCAGGCAGATGTCATCCTGATTTCTCAGGTTGTAACTCAAAAAGATGTTCATATCCACAATTTAACTGAGTTTGTGGAGATGGCTGAGGCGGAAGGCATTGCTGACAATACGCTGCTGGTAGTCGGAGGGCCGCGCATATCACATGAACTGGCAGCTGAATTGGGATTTGATGCTGGCTTTGGGTCCGGTACTCTGCCCCCTGATGTAGCTTCATTTATTGCTGTTGAGCTTGATAAACGAATAAATAATACGGAGGTTAACGATGAACAAAGTTATGATTAGGGTACGAATGAGCTCTCATGATGCTCATTATGCCGGTGATTTGGTTGACGGAGCTAAAATGCTCCAGCTTTTTGGCGATGTGGCAACCGAACTGCTGATTCGGCACGACGGTGATGAGGGTCTGTTTGTAGCTTATGATAAAGTTGAGTTTATTGCTCCAGTTTATGCTGGTGATTATATTGAGGCAACCGGCACTATAACCAAGGTTGGCAACACCTCTCGTCGCATGGAGTTTACAGCCCAAAAAGTAATAGCCTCAGCTAATCTGCCTCATCAGCCTTCAGCATGTGATTATTTAAAGAACCCCGTCACAGTATGCCGGGCCAGTGGAACCTGTGTAGTGCCCAAAGATCTGCAAAGAGAGAAGTAATAATGGAAAAACTGATTATAACCGCTGCCATTTGCGGAGCAGAAGCCTATAAATCAGATAATCCTGATTTACCGATAACCCCTGCAGAACTGGCTCAGGCCGCTGACGAGGCCTATCGAGCTGGGGCCTCTATTATCCATTTACATGTCCGGGATGAGAACGGAGAGCCGACTCAAAGTAAAGCAGTTTTCGCAGAAACCATTGGTTTAATCAAAGAAAAATGCCCGGAAGTAATTATTCAGCCTTCAACCGGTGGAGCAGTGGGGATGAGTGTTGAAGAACGGTTGCAGCCGCTGGAGCTGGAGGTAGAGATGGCTACCTTGACCTGTGGTACAGTCAATTTCGGCAGTGGAGTATTTTACAACCCTCCTCAATACATCGAGCGATTTGCGGAAATAATGAAAGAGCGGGGCATTAAGCCCGAGATAGAGGTGTTTGAGGTCGGCATGATTCAAAATGCCTTGCGTTTGTGGAAAAAAGGTTTGCTGGAAATGCCTTTACACTTTGATTTTGTGATGGGGGTGCCCGGTGGTATTCCGGGGACAGTAAAAAACCTGCTGCATTTAGCTGAAACCATACCGCAGCAATGTTCCTGGACGGTTGCCGGGATTGGCCGAGCAGAGCTGCCTTTGGCGGCAATGGCCATTATTATGGGCGGTCATGTCCGGGTTGGGTTTGAAGATAACCTGTTCTACAGGTATAAGCAATTGGCAGTCAGTAATGCTGAACTGGTGGCCCGGGTGGTTCGCCTGGCCAGAGAACTGGAGCGGCCGGTAGCCAAACCAGCTGAAGCCAGAAGAATTCTGGGCATAGCCAGTAAGAAGGAGGAAAACTAATGCGTGACTACAAAAAAATCAAAATATGGGAGCAGGTTACCCCAGATCAATGGCAGGACTGGCATTGGCAGGTCAGCAACCGCATTACCGATATTGAAGTCTTAAAACAGATCATTCCGCTGTCGTCAAATGAGATCGAAGGTGTTGAGCAGTGTTTACAGACCCTGCGTATGGCCATAACCCCTTATTATGCAAGTTTAATGAACCCTGATAATCTCAACTGCCCCATCAGAAAGCAGGCTGTGCCTACAGCCAACGAGCTTCAGATCAGTGAGCATGATATGCTGGACCCGCTGCATGAGGATGCCGATTCACCAGCTCCAGGTTTAACTCATCGCTATCCCGACCGGGTACTTTTTCTGATAACAGATCAGTGCGCCATGTATTGCCGGCACTGTACGCGCCGCAGGTATGCCGGTGGTTTGGATCGACCTCGGCCTCAGAGCGACCTGGATCAGTCCATAGCTTATATTAGAGCTAATCCAGAGATCAGGGATGTGTTACTCTCCGGAGGGGACGCTTTGCTGGTTAGTGATAATTATTTAAAGTATATAATAAGTCAGCTCCGAGATATACCCCATGTCGAGATAATCCGCCTTGGCACCAGAGCGCCGGTAGTATTGCCGCAGCGAATCACCCCTGAACTGGTCAATATGCTAAAAAAATATCATCCAATTTGGATTAATACCCATTATAACCACCCTCAGGAGTTAACAGAAACAGCGGAGAAATCTTTAGCCCTTCTAGCCGATGCAGGAATCCCGCTGGGGAATCAGTCGGTACTGTTACGGGGGGTCAATGATTGTCCTTATATTATGAAAGATTTGGTTCAGAAGCTGGTCAAGAACAGGGTACGGCCTTATTACCTTTATCAGTGTGACCTGTCTGCCGGAATAAGCCATTTCCGCACCTCTGTTGATAAAGGTATAGAAATTATTGAACTGCTGCGGGGGCATACCTCGGGTTATGCTGTGCCGGTATATGTTGTAGATGCCCCGGGTGGGGGAGGAAAAATACCGGTTAGCCCTCAGTATTTGATTTCTCGTGTCGGAAACAAAGTAATTTTACGCAATTATGAAGGAGTAATCAGCGCATATAGCCAACCAACTGATTATACAAACCCCTGCACCAAATGCAATCACCGCCAAAATGGTACGGCAATTGTAGGGCTGCAAAAGCTTTATGAGAACGAAGCACTCAGTTTAGAGCCGTCTGATTTAGAGCGTCACAAACGCCATTAATAAAGGAGGGAGTCTTTTGGATTATCACAATATTAAGCTGGAGATTGAAGATCATGTTGCTTTAGTGACAATTAATCGCCCCAAGGCCTTAAATGCCTTAAACTCCGATACCCTGGTAGAACTGGAAAGTGCCATTGAGAGGATTGCCGGCGATGACAATGTTTATGTTTTTATCATTACCGGTGCCGAAAAAGCCTTTGTGGCCGGGGCAGATATTGGGGAGATGAAAAACTTTAGTGTTGAAGAAGCCCGGCGTTTTGCCAAATTAGGGCATCGGGTATTTGACCGCATCGCTGCGCTGTGTAAACCGAGTATTGCCGCTATTAACGGCTATGCCCTGGGTGGTGGCTGCGAGCTGGCTTTGGCCTGTGATTTGCGCTTGGCCTCGACCAGGGCTAAACTGGGTCAGCCGGAAGTGGGCCTCGGAATAACCCCTGGCTTCGGCGGGACCAAGCGCCTGCCCGCTATAGTGGGAGCTGCCAAAGCCAAGGAGTTAATCTTTACCGGTGAGTACATCAAAGCAGAGGAAGCTCTGAAAGTTGGCCTGGTTAATAAGGTTGTTGAGCAGGACCATTTAATGTCGGAAGCAATTAAACTCGCTCATACCATGGCCGGTAAAGCCCAATTGGCATTGCGTTATGCCAAAATGGCCATCGACAAGAGTACACTGGCTGATGATTATACTGCCAGCCACATCGAATCATCGACCTTCGCGATGTGTTTTGCAACGCAAGACCAAAAAGAAGGTATGAACGCATTCACCGAAAAACGGCTGCCAAAGTTTAAAAGTAAATAGTAATTTGGAGGATAACAATGATAAAAAAAGTAGGAGTAATCGGGGCTGGAACCATGGGCAGAGGGATTGCTCAAAATTTAATTACAACAGGAGTCAAAGCTCTGCTCTGTGACCAAAACCTGGAGTTAGCGGAGGCTGGTCGGAGCTATATTGAAAAGCGGCTGGCCAGAGGTGTTTCTAAAGGTCGCATGACAGAAGAAGCCAAAGCAGAGGCGATGTCTTTATTGACAATTAAAGCTGCACTAAAAGATTTAAGTGACTGCGATGTAGTTATTGAGGCGGCAACGGAGAACATGGCTGTTAAGAAGATTATCTTTGCAGAACTGGATCGGGTCTGTCAGGCAGAGACAATTTTGGCCACCAACACCTCATCCTTATCAATAACCGAGCTGGCCCAGGCAACCAATAGACCCCAACAGGTAATCGGAATGCATTTCTTCAATCCTGTACCAATGATGAAGCTGGTTGAGGTTATTAAGGGACTGGCAACTTCTGAAGAAGTCAATGACCAGGTCATTAAACTGGCGGAGAAATTAGGTAAAAGCCCGGTTGTTGTAGCTGAGGCTCCAGGTTTTGTGGTCAACAGGGTGTTAATCCCGATGATCAACGAGGCCATCGGCATCCTGGACGAAGGAGTAGCATCAGCTGAAAGTATTGATTTAGCTCTAAAACTGGGGGCTAACCACCCGATCGGACCGCTGGCTTTAGGTGATTTAATTGGCTTGGATGTCTGCCTGGCAATAATGGAGGTATTACATACTGAGTTTGGTGACAGTAAATACCGTCCTCATCCACTACTCAGAAAAATGGTGCGTGGAGGACTGTTGGGACGTAAAACCAAGCAGGGCTTCTTCACCTATTAGTAAAGGCAGGCGTTAAAAGTGAGCAAAATAAGAACTGTAGCCCAGGCCTTGGAGCTGATTAAAGACAATATGATAATTATGGTTGGCGGCTTTTTATCTGTCGGTGCGCCGCTGGCCCTGATTGATGCTATCGCCGAGAAAGGGGTTAAGAATATTACCCTGATTTGCAATGACACCGGGTTTCCGGATAGCGGGGTTGGAAAATGGGTGGTCAACAAGCAGGTTAAAAAAATATACACTTCCCATATCGGTACCAATCCTCAAACCGGTATTCAGTTGAACAGCGGTGAAACTACAGTGATTCTCACGCCTCAGGGCACCCTGGCTGAACAGGTGCGCGCTGGCGGAGCCGGGTTGGGTGGATTTTTGACCCCGACCGGGATTGGCACGGTGGTTGAAGAGGATAAGCAGAAGCTGACTATAAATGGGATTGAGTATCTGCTGGAACTGCCGTTAAGGGCAGATTTGGCCCTGGTCAAGGCTGCCAAAGCGGATAAAGCCGGCAATCTGGTCTACCGCAAGGCTGCCCGCAACTTTAATCCGCTGATGGCAACTGCTGCAGAAATCGTGATGGCCGAGGTAAGCGAGATAGTGGAGGTGGGCGAAATTGACCCCGACCAGGTTGCTACCCCAGGTATTTTAGTTGACTACCTTGTCAGAGAGGAGCAATAACATGAATCTAAAGCAAAGGATTGTCCATCGGGTTGCTCAGGAACTGGCCAGCGGAGATGTGGTCAATTTAGGAATTGGTATGCCCACGATGGTTGCCGACTATATACCCGATGGTGTCGATGTTATTTTTCAGTCTGAAAACGGCTTTTTAGGTTTAGGACCCACCCCCGAAGCCGGTCAGGAAGACCCGGATTTAACCAATGCCGGAGCCCAGCCGGTTACGATCTTGCCCGGAGGCTGTTTCTTTGACAGCGCCACCTCATTCATGTTAATCCGCGGCGGCCATGTCGATGTCACCGTATTAGGGGCCCTGCAGGTCGATGAAAAGGGCAACCTGGCCAACTGGATGATCCCCGGAAAGATGGTTCCCGGGATGGGCGGGGCAATGGATCTGGTAACAGGGGCAAAGCGGGTAATAATCGCTATGACTCATAACACCAAAAAAGGTGGTTTTAAGGTTCTGAAGCAGTGTACATTGCCGCTGACAGCGACCAGCCAGGTGGATTTAATTGTGACTGAGCTGGCAGTTATGGAGGTCACCAAATCAGGACTGCTACTAAAGGAAATAAACCCAGAATTCACAGTAGAACAGGTACAGCAGCGCACCGAAGCTACGTTGATTATTGATAAAAATCTGAAATTAATGTCAGTATAAGCAAAACAATTAAGCCAAGGGACCGGTTGGAGAGTATTGAAAAACTCTTTAAGTTAACTTTAACTTTTTTGTAATCAAAAAGATTATTGAAAACGATGGGTTTTTGGATGCAATAACCTCATTCTGGAGGTTGTTGAAAATGTGAGCGGACCTTTTCAGCGGCCTCAGACGGTTCTCCTGGCACATAAAAGGAGAGATAATATGAGAGATGTTGTTATTGTCAGTGCCACCAGAACAGCTATAGGTAAGTTTAATGGCACGCTGGCCAGTGTCTCAGCAGTGGATCTGGCCAAAGTAGTAATAGAAGAAGCATTAAAGCGGGCTGAGTTGCAGCCAGGCGATGTTGATGACGTTATTTTTGGCAATGTACTGCAGGCTGGTTTGGGGCAGAATGTAGCTCGTCAGGCTGCAATTAAAGCCGGTATTCCAGTTGAGGTGCCAGCTATGACCATTAACAAGGTCTGTGGTTCGGGGCTGCAGGCGGTGATCTCTGCTGCTCAGGCCATAATGTTGGGAGATGCTGAGGTTATCGTGGCTGGCGGTACTGAGAATATGAGTCAGGCTCCTTATATACTTCCTAAGGCCCGCTGGGGTTATAAAATGGGCCATGGCCAACTGATAGATACCATGATTAATGATGGTTTGTGGTGTGCCATGAATGATTACCATATGGGAATTACAGCCGAGAACCTGGCTGAAAGACATGGATTAACCAGAGAAGAACAGGATAAGTTTGCGGCTCTCAGTCAGCAGAAAGCTGAGAAATCCTGGGTTGAAAATAGATTTAAAGAGGAGATAGTTCCGGTAACCATCCCCCAGCGTAAAGGTGAGCCAATCGTCTTTATTAAAGATGAGTTTCCAAGGGCCGGGGTTACAGCTGAAAAATTAGCCAAGCTGCGTCCGGCATTTAAAAAAGAAGGCACCGTGACCGCTGGCAGCGCTTCAGGGATAAATGATGGAGCGGCAGCAGTAGTAGTAATGAGTAAAGATAAAGCCATAGAGCTTGGGATTAAGCCATTAGCCACACTGAGAGCTTATTCTACAGCTGGTGTGGAGCCAGACATTATGGGATTCGGACCGGTGCCGGCCGTGCAAAAGGCCTTAGACAGAGCTGGCTTAGAGCTTAAAGACATGGATCTGATTGAGGCCAACGAAGCCTTTGCAGCTCAATCATTAGCAGTTGCCAAAGAGTTGAAACTGGATATGGAAAAGGTAAATGTCAATGGCGGAGCTATTGCCTTAGGCCATCCGATAGGTGCCAGCGGCACACGAATTCTGGTGACGCTGTTACATGAGATGAAGAAGAGAGATTCCAGATATGGTCTGGCTACCCTTTGTGTAGGCGGCGGTATGGGGGTTACTCTGGTAGTCGAAAGGGGTTTGGGTTAGAGGCTTCGTAGTTACTGTGCTTCCATAATTAGGGCTTACTGAATGAATCGCTAGAATTCATCAGTAACGAGTGTAGCTCGTAAAATGGCTTAACTAAGCCATTTTAACCGTAATTAATGCTATCTCGGCGTTATACGCCTAGGTAGAATGAACTTTCAGGTGTTAAGATTCAAATTAGCCAGGCTCAGTTATTGAGCCTGGCTTTAAAGGTGCTTTTAGTCGGTTATTAAGCAAAAGCTTTCTTGATAATTTCCAGTACTTGTTCAGACAGGGCAAACTCACTTGGCTTTGATAAAGACTCATGGTAACTCTGCATGAATATTTCCGGACTTTTAAAGCATTCTATCAGTTTAGCAGTTCCTAAATTTGCGTCAATTTGCTCACAAACATGATATCCTATTGCCTTGTCTAAAGGTTCTGATGTACTGCTGTAAGCATATTTACTGCGCAATGTCTTTAATTCAGAAACATCTCCACTAAATGAAGCAAGGTAATTTATGTCATCTTCAAATTCCTGTAGATAAGAATTGATATTATCACTTCTATTTGTCATTGAAGATCTAAGTGCATCAGCGATTTCTTCACCATGCGATTCTAAAGCTAATGGATAAAGATCATCTCCATCATTATAAAAATATGTAGCAGCACCTTCTCCCATAATACTGATAATCAATAACCGGATTAGTCCCAATGAATCGTGGTAAGACTCAAAGTTTCTATATTTTTGCTCAATCCAATACTTGAGACCGATATGATGGTACTCATGTAACAGTACCCCTTCTATCAGATTTAGATGAGTTTCTTCAGATGGCCAGAACATCGTATTAAGCAACATTATTTTATTACCAATAACTGTACCGCCATTTAAAGCGTCGAAAGCAAAAAAGATATCCACATCTATATCAGTGTTATCTGGCAATTTGCATTTCAGTTGATCCTCTAGTTTATTGAAGTCATAATTCTTGATCAATCTCATTTTTTTGTGAAGTTTATCTTCATTATCAATTATTCTCTTCAAATTGGTATATAGAAGATTATGCTCTTGATTATTAGAATCAAACTCTAAGCGATTGAGTGCTTGATAGAGTATGTCACAATACTCTCTAAAGCTATAAGTATGCTTATAAAATCCAAGCATTACTTTCATACCAGCAAGGCTCTCCAGTTTTTTCATTGCCTCAATAAATACTTTGTAGTCAATATACTTTTTATGGTTAATTATTTCAATAAACTTATCTGCTACTTCATAATTTACTTTTACCTGCATATTTCTCTCCTTTTAAGCTGAGGCTTTGCATTAAAGCTGTCTTTTATTAATATTAAGAATTTTTGTTATCAGTGAAGAGCGATTTTCTACATTTAGCTTTTTATATATGTTCTGAATATGGGT
>JANQLZ010000070.1 GCA_028280325.1 Bacillota bacterium | reverse complement strand
GCAAAGACCTCATTAAAGCAATGGATATTTTAAGCGCTGGAGTGAAGGCCTATAACTCAGTCAATTGAGCGTGGGTTTACTTCGTAAACGGGGTGGAATAGCTGCGCAATTGGTCTGGGCTTGCCTTTCGGCAAGCGGGGTGCAGTTGGTTTAGCAATTGTCGGGCGATTGTAGGGCAATTGTTTGGCAGTTGTGGGGCGGCTGTTTTTCTGGTTGTTGGCTAACTATATAGTTCAAAATAAGCCCAATCACGACCTCACTCAATAAAGTGTTACTCTGTAACACGAGTTTTTCAGCGTAAAAAAGTGAATAAACGACGAAAAGTAAGGCAAAACGTGGCTCACAAAATTGAGCCTAAATCAAGGAATAGCTAATAAATTAGCAAACATAATACGAGCCAGTATATGTTTGCTAATTTTTTAGCGTGTGACGCAGGAATAGGTTTGATTATGGGAGCTCAGTAACAACGAAGCCACTAACCCCAAGGCTCATAGAATTGGTGCTAACCGATCAAGGAATAGAAAAAAGCTGCGACAAAGATAATACAGGTAGTATATCTTTTTGCAGCTTTTTGCATATGACGTATAGCTAAGCCAATTATAGGAGCCTCCATGGAAAGAACAGTATAACTATTCCTGGGGTTCTTCTTCTATGATCACCTCATTAGCCTTCAATTCCAGCTGAGCCAATATCCGACGCAGTTCTTCTAGTTGAACTCCGTATTCGGCCCAGTTGCCTGACTGCGAGGCTTCATTCATTTTAGTGTATATCTCCTGAGCATACTCGGTCAGCTCTAAAATGGTGTTAAACCCTTCTATAGGCGGCTCTGTTGGTTCCGGTTCATCCGGACCGCCAAAGATTTTTGCCAAGCCTTCTCCCAGAGTTCTTTCCATTACTAAAGTATCACCGTAAGCTACAACAATCCTCTTTAATTCGGGCAGACCCTGAGCACTCGCTTTTAGATAAATCGGCTCAACGTACAGGAGCGAGTCTTCAATGGGTATAACCATCATATTGCCTCTGATAACTCCCGAACCCTGTTGAGACCAAAGAGTAAGCTGCTGAGAAATCTCGGTGTCCTGGTCAATACGGTTTTCAATATTAAGAGTACCATTGATGAATTCCTGTCTGGGGAACTGGTACAGTACCAATTCACCGTAGTGGTCTTTATCCATTCTGGCTGCCATCCAGGCCACCAGATTGTTGCGCTCTGCCGGTGTGAAAGGAAGCATTAGAATAAACTCTTCTTCTTCCTCATCGGGTAAGCGCATCAACAGATAAGTAGGATCGACCTGAACCTGACCGCTTTGGGCGTAGACCTCATTAGCAATCTTCCAGGCATCGTCCTTATAAAAGAATGTATTGACGTCAGTCATGTGATAGTGTAACAACATTTGCGATTGAATCCGGAATAGAGTCTCCGGATATCTGATATGACTCTTTAATCCTTCGGGCATTTCACTCATTGAAGTAAACATTTTCGGGAAAATCTTCTGATATGTTCTGGCCAAAGGATCATTCTCATTGAACAGATAGAAATTAGTGGTGCCGTTATAAGCATCTATGACCACTTTTACAGAATTATTGATATAGTTCAAACCATCTTGATACGGCTCTGAGTAGGGATAATGGTCTGTATAGGTGTAGGCGTCAATAATCCAGAACAGTCGGTTATCGTGGATAACCAGATAAGGATCAGCATCATATAACAGGAACGGTGCAAGTTTCTGAACTCGCTCCTTAATATTTCTGTTAATCAACAGTTTGCTTTCGCTATTGATATCCTGGTTGAGCAGCAGTTTATAAGTATTCATTCTGATGCTGTAAAGGATTTTGTTGAGAAAGCTTAGTTTAATGCCATCACTGCCTGCATAATAAGTAGTTATGGGGCCGTCAGCGCTGGTATAATCAATCTCCGGGGTATCAGTATTAGTGATGATGTAGTGATCTGTAAGCTCCCCGAAGTAGATATCTGGCTGCTCAATGGCAATCTCTGGAGCCGTAGACTTTGGCGGTATCTGCTGCACAAAAAACGTCGGCAAACCCTGAGCTGAGGCCTGGTTGACAGGAGACACCACCGCTCCCTGGCCGTGAGTATATTTCAAGTGAATGTTAATCCAGGTTTGAGCTGAAGCATCCAGTTTGTCAACATTCAGCTCCCGCGGGCTGATCATCAACTGCCTCAGCCTGCCGTCAATCACATAGCGGTCAATGTCTACATCTAAAAAGTCATAATATGGCCGGATGGCTTCGATCTGGTTATAGGTATCGATCAGCGGCCTTAAATCATGAAGACGAATATTATCAACGGTCATGGCGTTAGCTTCCAAGTCTTTTTGAGTTAAATTAGTCGTCGCCGGAAAGCTCTTTTCCTGCATGCCTGACAGCCCGTAGGCCTGCCGGGTAAAGTTAATGTTGTTTTCAATATAAGGCGATTCTTTTTCCAGAGCATTGGGGGTAACCACAAATCTCTCGATTATGGCCGGATAAAAACTGCCCACAATAGTGCTGAAAGCAATGAGCACAACTGGAACAATTACTAACAGACGCAGGCGTTTTAAACGGATATTAATCAGGAAGAGGATCGCGCCTGCAATAGCCAGGAATATCATCAAAAAGAAGATCGGCCTGGAAGCATAAAGATCAGTATAACTGGCTCCAAAAGCAACCCCTCTGGGTGAATACATTAAGTGGTCAGCATCTAATCTATAGCCTAAGCTTTGTACCAGCAAGGTAAAGGCACCCAAGATAGATAAGTGGCTGATGGCACTGTTAAAAGTTCGTTCTGAACCGGGGTGGGACTGGAACTTCTGAAACAGCCCGACAAAATAATAGATTGCTGCAATTCCAATGGCAACAATGAAAGATACGCTGATCAGAGTACTATGGATTACAGAAAAGAATGGCAGGCGGAATATGTAGTATCCGAGATCGGTTCCAAACAGCGGATCAGGTACGCCGAAAGGGGTCATGTTGATAAAACGAGCAAAATCCATCCAGTTCTGGCTCCCGGAAAAGCCGGAAACAATCGCAAAGAACAGGGCGGCCGCAAAAACAATTAATTTGGCATATTTTCCTTTGACGAATTCTGAAATGTAATCCGCGGTTGTCACTCTTTTATTTAAAAATTCAATATTCTCATCTGAAAAATCATTATACGATGGGGTGCGAGATAGTAGTCGGCGAGCAAAAGACAGATTGGTATAGACCAAAATGAAAACTATTAAGCCGATTGCTCCTCCCGCTAAAATCTTCAGCATCAGGGTTTGTGTAAACAAGCTCCCAAAATTAACTGAATCAAACCAAACCCAATCGGTATAAAGGGCTAGAAATTGAAAAAGTAAAGCGCTGATGATGACAATAGCGGCTATAATCGTTATTAAACGATTACGCATAGTCATTCACCTCCAATTTTTTTGTATTATAATTATACCACAGTAGCGTTATCATCAAACATTTTAGCCAAGATATATGGCAAAAACCAGTGAAATTTGTGGAATAATATTCAAAAGAGCAGTGATAATATTTTGCTTATTAATGCAGCAGTTGTTTATTGGCAGCAGATTTCATGTTACTATGGTCTGGTGACTGATATAAAGGAACTTTTTCAGATTTGCTACGACTAATACTTTTGGAGAATTCTTTTTTTGGGTTTACTTAACTCCAGCGAAGGAGATAGTAATATATAAGGAGAGCCCAGTCGGTTTTCTCAGGTATCTGTCCGGTATATTATAGAATAACTAGGTACTGTTGTGGAGGTATGAAATTGAAAAAATTTGTTTTAAAAGATGTTAAGAATATAGAGAAAGTAAGGGTTTATTTAGAAAAAGGCAATGAGTTTCTGGGAATAAAAGGGTACACTGATCATGGGCTGAGGCATGCCGGCATCGTCAGTAAACTGGCTGGTAACATATTACGTGAGTTAGAATATCCCCAGCGGGTCTCAGAGTTAGCTGAGATCGCCGGGTACCTCCACGATATCGGCAATTTTGTCAGCCGTGACGAGCACGGGCAGACGGGAGCTATAATAGCCATGAATATCTTAGAGGATCTGGGCATGCCTTATGAGGAAGTGGCAGTAATTGCTGCTGCTATTGGCAATCATGAAGAGATTAACGGTCAAATTATCAGCGAGGTGTCAGCTGCCTTGATTTTAGCAGACAAGTCAGATGTCCACCGCTCTCGAGTCAGAAACCGGGACAAATCTACATTTGATATTCATGACCGGGTTAATTACGCTTCTCAGAAATCATCATTGTTAATCAATAAAGATAATGATGGAAGCCATGCTGTTTTAGATATTACAATAGACACCAGCATCTCTCAGGTTATGGAGTATTTTGAGATTTTTCTGACCAGGATGATGATGTGCAGAAGGGCGGCAGATTTTTTAAATGCCAGTTTTAATTTAGTAATAAATGAATATCAGTTGTTGTAAGTAAAAGCTTTATTGACACTGTAAAATGGGACAGGTTATAATGTTAAGGATGTGTATGTACGGAGAGGAGAAGTGGAAATGCGCTCATCAAGAAGCATGATCGCTCTGGTGTTGTTGGTAGCGATTATCGGGGCAGCGGGAGCCTATGTTTATTATCAGGTTGCGAATAATAATGTCTTGTCTTTAGGGCTGGATCTGGAGGGCGGGGTATACGTCTTGCTTGAGGCTGAACCCAGTGCGGGAACAACAGTTACCAGAGAAGATTTGGAACAGGCCAAGGCTATTATTCAGAATCGTGTCGATGAACTCGGTACCCGGGAACCCGAAATAACAATAGAAGGAAATAACAGAATAAGAGTAGCAATACCGGGGGTAGAGGATCAGGCCCAGGTATTGGACTTAGTCGGCAAAACTGCCTTATTGGAATTTAAATCTGTCAAAGTGGAAGGCGAAAATGTAGTCTACGAAACTTTGGTTACCGGAAAATCGCTTAAAGAAGCTACAGTAAAATTTGACCAATACGGCAAACCTTATGTTTCTTTAAAGTTTGATGAAGAAGCCGGAAAGATTATGGAAGATTATACTGGAAAAAATGTCGGAGAGTTATTAGTGATTACCTTAGATGATGTTGCCATATCTACCCCACAAATCAGCAGTCAGGTTGGGGCGGAGGCTTCTATTGAAGGTAGCTTTACAGATGAGGAAGCAGCCAAGCTGGCATTGCTGTTGCGTTCAGGATCATTGCCAGTTCCTTTAGTAGCTCGTGAGACGCGCGCAATTGGTCCGAAGTTGGGACAAGACTCCTTAAGTACAAGCCTTTATGCTGGTTTAATTGGAGCAGCATTGGTGCTGTTATTTATGATTTTCTTCTACCGTGCTTTTGGATTAATGGCTGATGTGGCCTTAATCTCTTACATGACTATTGTCCTTGGTGGACTGATACTGACCAATTCGACAATTACCCTGCCCGGTTTAGCAGGTTTAATACTGGGAATCGGAATGGCGGTGGATGCAAATATCATCATCTTTGAAAGAATTAAAGATGAACTGAGAAATGGACGTTCTTTAGGTACAGCTATTGAAACAGGGTTTTCACGGGCCATAGTGACAATTTTAGACTCTAATATTACAACACTTATTGCAGCAGCCGTATTGTACTGGTTTGGAACCGGACCGATCAGAGGCTTTGCCGTTACCTTAACTATGAGTATTCTGGGGAGTATGGTAACTGCAGTGTTTATCACTCGCTGGCTGTTGAGATTTTTGGTTAACAGTAAAATTATCAAAACAAATATGGCGATTGGCGGAGTAAAGGGGGCAGTAAAATGAAACTAGAAATTATCAGGAACAGAAGAAAGTTTTATTTAATTTCTGCCATAATACTTGTTATCGGTTTGGGTTCACTTTTCATTCGAGGATTGAACCTGGGCATAGATTTTTCGAGCGGGACAATACTGGAGATTGATCTCCAACAGGAATTTACTACGGGAGATATTCGGGGGTTGATCAGCCAGGTGGAGTTGCATCAGGAACCTGTAGTGCGCCAAATTGGCGATTCAAATATGGTGCAGATCAAAACCGAAACCCTAGATACTGAAAAAAGAAGCCAAATATTAGAACTCATTAATGGAAAGTACCAGGACGCAACCTTGGAGAAAGCCGATCAGGTTGATCCTATTTTTGGACAGGAATTAGCGCGCCAGGCTTTATTTGCGCTGTTAATAGCCAATTTCTTAATGGTGATATATATCACCTGGCGGTTTGAATTTAAATTTGCAATAGCAGCTATCTTAGCGTTGCTGCACGATGTAATAGTGGTACTGACAGCATTCTCGCTGTTGCAGATTGAAATTAACAGCAGTTTTGTGGCAGCTATCCTGTTGATAGTAGGCTATTCGATAAATGACACTATCGTAATATTTGACCGAATCCGAGAAAACCTGAAGCGCCGTAAGCGGGGTGAAGGCATAGAGGTCATCGTCAACAATAGCCTGCAGCAAACCATGAGACGTTCAGTAAATACCTCGCTGACAACACTGTTGGCGGTTGGAGCTCTGCTTATTTTAGGCGGCACTACCCTGCGGCCGTTTTCGCTGGCTCTGTTCTTGGGAATAATAAGTGGAACGTATTCTTCGATTTTCTTTGCCAGTCCTATATGGGTTGACTGGAAGAATAGAACTTCATAAATGAACGCACTCGGCGTTGCCTGAAAATTTCTGACTTTCAGCATACTAAGTTGTATAGCTTCACCCAGAAATTAGTCAGGCGCCTTGATTGCGAAACATTTCTGAAGTTCTAGTGGCAAAATACAGATACTTCTCGCTCAAACTTGCTAATGCAAGTTTTGGGCGAGTTTTTGTTATTCGATTGATAAACTCTGTTATGGTAGGTTTTTATAAGTAACTTTATAAGTAACTATTAGCGCTATGGTAAAGAACGCACTCGGCGTTGCCTGACTAATTTCTGACTTTCAGCATACTAAGTTGTATAGCTTCACCCAGAAATTAATCAGGCGCCTGGATTGCGCAACATTTCTGAAGTTCTAGTGGCAAAATATAGATGCTTCTCGCTCAAGTTTGCTGATGCAAGTTTGGGCGAGTTTTTGTTATTGGATTGATAAACTCTGTTATGGTAGGTTTTTATAAGTAACTTTATAAGTAACTATTAGCGCTATGGTAAAGAACGCACTCGGCGTTGCCTGAAAATTTCTGACTTTCAGCATACTAAGCTGTATAGCTTCACCCAGAAATTAGTCAGGCGCCTTGAT
>JANQLZ010000086.1 GCA_028280325.1 Bacillota bacterium | reverse complement strand
CATAATTCCAGAAAACATTCCCTGATTCCAATAACAATTGCCAGACAATCGCCAACCTATTGCCAACCCATTGCCAAACTAATTACAATTGGGGTGGGTTTACTTCGTAAACGGTGTGGAATTGCTTCGCAACTGGTTTGGGCTTGCTTACCAGCAAGTGGGGTGCAGTTGGTTTAAAGTCTGCTCTTTTTTCTGTGTTTTTATAAACAGGTTGTTGAAATCATGGAGCGCTTGTTAAGAGGTTACGTCACGTTACGCCACACTCCAAGTCAATATTGCTATTTTGCCCCGCTACTACAACTGCCAGCCAATCGCCAACCTATTGCCAACCCATTGCCAAACTAATTACAATTGGGGTGGGTTTACTTCGTAAACGGTGTGGAATTGCTGCGCAACTGGTTTGGGCTTGCCTATCAGCAAGCGGGGTGCAGTTGGTTTTTGGCAGGCCTGGAAACCTGCCCCTACATTTGACCTAATACCAAGCAAAGTCTGCTCTTTTCCGGTGTTTTTAAAACAGGCTGTTGAAATCATGGAGCGCTTGTTAAGAAGTTACGTCTGCGTTAGTATTCTTATTAACATTAAAATCCGCTGACTCAATTGCTTAAAACACCTTGGCGAGAGCAGCAGAGAATTACGCAAAAACAATCGCCCCACAACTGCCAACCTATTGCCACCTTATCCATAAATAAACGACGAAACGTAAGGCAAACTGAGGCTCACAGAATTGAATTCAGATCAAGGCGTAGCCAAAATTTTTTACATAGATAATACGAGGGAGTATATCTATGAAAAAATTTTGGCGTACAACGCAGAGCTAACTCAATTATGGGAGCCTCCGTCAGAACGAGGTAGCGCCTCACTGTCCTCAAACTGGCTATTATAAAGACTGGCGTAAAAACCGTTCCTGGCAAGCAGTTCCTGATGGGTGCCTTGTTCTACAATATCACCATGATTCATCACTAGAATCAAATCTGCATCTCTGATAGTGGACAGGCGGTGAGCTATGATAAAGCTGGTTCGGTTTTTCATCAGGTTTTGCATTGCCCTTTGAATCTGCACTTCAGTTCTGGTATCGACTGAGCTGGTTGCTTCATCCAAAATCAGCAGCTTGGGATCAGCCAATATCGCTCTGGCAATAGTCAGCAGCTGTTTTTGGCCTTGAGATACATTCGTAGCTTCTTCGTTAAGCATCATTTGATAACCTCCGGGCAGCATGTGGACAAAGCTGTCGACATGTGCGGCCTTCGCTGCTTGGATAACCTCCTCATCGGTCGCATCTAAGCGGCCATAGCGAATGTTCTCCATGATCGTGTCATTATACAGCCAGGTATCTTGCAGTACCATCCCGAACTGATCCCTTAAGTCGTTTCTGGTAAAATCCCGAATATCTATCTCATCAACAGCTATTGAGCCGGACTTGACATCATAAAATCTCATCAGCAGTTTAACTATTGTCGTCTTGCCTGCTCCGGTAGGCCCGACTATCGCTACGCTCTGGCCAGGCTGAATTTCGGCAGAAAAGTCGTTAATTATGGTATTTCCTTCTTCATATCCAAACCGGACATGCTTAAACTGGACATGGCCGTCAATCTGCTGCATCTTAGCTGGCTCAGCTGTCTCGGCAATCTCATCAGGTTCATCTAAAAACTCAAATACCCGCTCTGCAGCTGCTGCTGTCTGCTGCAAAATGTTAGAGATATTGGCCAACTGAGCTATAGGTTGAGTGAAATTTCTAACATACTGAATAAAGGCTTGAATATCCCCAACTTCAATAACTCTCCGGGCAGCCAAAGCCCCACCCAGAACACTTACTGCAACATAACCAATATTGCCAATAATGTTCATTGCGGGCCTCATCATCCCTGACAGGAATTGTGCTTTCCAGGCTGTGCCATACAATCTCTGATTCAGTTCATTGAAGGTTTGAGCACTTTTTTCCTCACCATTGAAAGCCTTGACGATAGTATGCCCGCTATACATCTCTTCAACATGGCCGTTGACATTACCAAGGTAGTCCTGCTGCTGCTTAAAATATTTTTGCGAACGCCTGACAATTGCTACAACTGCCAGCATAGAAAGCGGTACTATACAGAGTGCAACGACAGTCATTAATCCGCTGATACTGATCATCATGACCAGCACGCCGATAACGGTTGTAACCGAGGTTATAATCTGACCCAAAGACTGATTGAGGGTTCTGCTGACAGTATCAACATCATTGGTTACCCGGGATAAAACCTCACCATGATTAGTGGAGTCGAAGTAGCTTAACGGCAGTTTATTAATCTTTTCAGAGATATCTTTGCGCATCTGATAGCTGACTTTCATCGAAACACCTGACATGATATAGCCCTGAATGTAAGAGAACAAAGCACTCAGCCCATATAAGGCAATCAGGGTGATCATAATATCTCCAATATATGAAAAGTCAATGCCACTGGATGTACCAGCAAATTTACCCATTACCCCCTCAAAAATTTTGGTAGTAGCCCTCCCCAAAAGTTTCGGCCCAAAAATACTGAAAGTGGCGCTGGCTATTGCTAAAGCAATGACTACTAGAATAGCAAATTTGTATTTGCTCATGTAAGACAGCAGTTTTTGAATGGTCCCTTTAAAATCTCGGGCTTTGGGTCCACTCATCATCATCCCGTGCCCACGTCCGAATCCTCCTGCTCCTCTACCTTTGGCAGCTTTCTGCTTTGCTCGGTCTTGGCTGCTCATGCTAACTCCTCCTTAGAAAGCTGAGAATAGGCAATCTCTCGATATGCATCACAGTCCTTCATCAGTTCAGCATGGGTACCCATGCCAACCATATTGCCATCTTCCAGAACGATAATTTGATCGGCTGTTTTGATAGTGGAAATCCTTTGCGCTACGATCAGAATAGTCTTATCTGCAGTTTTCTCTTTAAGAGCCCTCCGCAGTGCCGCATCGGTCTTAAAATCTAAGGCTGAAAAACTATCATCAAAGATATATATCCTGGCCCTCTTAACCAGTGCTCTGGCAATTGACAGGCGCTGCTTCTGTCCACCAGAGACATTGGCCCCGCCCTGAGCAATAGGTGAACTCATACCACCCTCTTTTTCGGCAATAAACTCCTGGGCCTGGGCAACCTCCGCTGCCTCTCTGACAGTTTCATCAGCAGCATTATCATCAGCATATTTTAGATTTGACTCAATCGTGCCGCTAAACAATGTTGCTTTTTGAGGAACATAGCCTATTGCTTCTCTCAAGTCGTGTTGGGTTAAATCACGAACATCGAGGCCATCAATCACTACCTGGCCCTCCGTAGCATCGTAAAAACGGGGTATCAGATTGACTAAAGTGGTCTTGCCGGCACCTGTAGAGCCGATCACTGCAGTGACTTTTCCCGGTTCGGCTTTGAAGTTAATATTCTTAAGCATATCCTGTTCCGCACCTGGGTATCTAAACGAAACACTTCTAAACTCCAGTAACCCCCTCGCATTGTCCTCAAAACGCTTGGGCTGTCTGGGATCAACTATAGTAGGCTCAGTCTCCAGTACTTCAGCAATCCGCTGAGCCGAAACAGAAGCTCGTGGTATCAAAATAAACATCATCGAAAGCATTAAGAAAGCGAAAATGATTTGCATCGCATATTGCATGAAAGCCATCATATCACCTACCAGCATCGCTGACTGAGCTATCTGCTGGGCACCAACCCAAACAATTAACAGCATAGTACCATTCATCAGTAACATCATGGCCGGAAACAAAAGAACCATAACCCGGTTGACAAACAAGTTGGTTTTGGTAAGGTCCTGATTGGCCCGATCAAATCTGTCTTCCTCAAAACTCTGGGTATTAAATGCTCTGATAACCATTAACCCGGTCAGGTTTTCTCTGGTGACCATATTTAGTCTGTCAATCAGTTTTTGCACAATTTTAAACTTGGGCAGAGCTACTGCAAAGACAATCATAATCATACCCAACAGAATAATAACAGCCAGAGCAATAATCCAGGACATCGAGGTGCTCTTGCTCATGGCTCGAAAGACCCCGCCAATCCCCATAATCGGGGCATAAAACACCATGCGAATCATCATCACCATTAAGGTTTGAATTTGGGTAACATCATTAGTGCTTCTGGTGATCAGGGAAGCTGTTGAAAACTTGTCAAAGCCAATATTAGAAAAACTTGATACCTTGGCAAAAATGCTTTCTCTCAAATTTCTTCCCAGGCCAGCCGCTATTTTGGAGGCAAAATAACCGACGGCAATCGAGCTCAGGGCCCCCAGTAGTGATATTAACAGCATAATACCGCCTATTCGCAAAATATAGTTTCTTTGCATCTGACTGGTATCCATTCCCAATTCCTGATAATGAAGCTTAACAGCATTAGCTCCAGCCTGGATTAACATCGGCTCACCCATCTGTTCAAAACGGGCACTGCTGCTTTTCATCAGCTGCTGCCGTTGGGCTGCCGACAACTGAGATAATAAGGCAAATAAATCTGTCCCAGCTGGTATTTTTTGTCCGTTAAACTCAATGAATCCGTCCTGTGGATTTTGAGCCAACTGCTTAACTCCTGCTACCGCTAACATAGCCTTGGCCATGATCAGGTCTATTTCACTGGTTTCAGTTTTACTATCCTTCAAGACATAAAAAATATCCTGACCCAGATTTGGATACTTAGCCTGATAATCATGGTACTTAGCATCACTGGAACCAATTAGTTCGTAGCTGTTCAAAACTTTATCTTGGCTCGAACTGTCCCAGAACAGCATTAACCTGTTCATATCACTCTGTCTTAACACTTCTGGCACAGCGCTGTCTACGCCGCCCTGCTGAATTCCCTTGTTGACGATATCTGACATGTAGTCTGGTAAAGCCAAATCTGTCATCGCCTGCACAAATAGCAGTACTATGGCGATTATAAGTGATACAAGAAAGGGCTTCATAAATTTTGCTAGTTTAAGCATGATCCTAATACTCCTGACTATTCTTGCTGCTTTTTAATTTTGTCATAAGCTTCTCCAAAGTTTCAAAGCCAATGACCATCTTATCTAATTCTTCTGGGGTCGCAAAAGCTAAAATTTTGGCAAACTGATCTTCGATAGGCTTGAAATAGTTTTGAGCTTCTTTTTTAAATTCCCCTTTGAGCTCAACCATAACAATTCGCCTGTCCTTTTTATTCCGGCGTCTTTCTACAAAGCCATTTTTTTCAAGCCGGTCAATTATCCCCGATACAGTGCTGTTCGACAGGTACATTTTTTTGCTTAAATCACTGATTTTCATCTCCCCATGATGGGATAAAATAGCCAGCACCATACCTTGGGGACGGGTTATATTCATATCATCAAACTGCTCTTCAAAATTTTCTCTCATGATTCTGTTAAATTTTCTCATTGCCCTGATAATCAACCGACTCGTTTCATTAAAAATCAATTTATCCCTCCTAGCATTAACACGACAATATTATTTCGTACACAATTATTTAGCATGCGAAATTTATTATAGTAGTTATATCATGCCTTGTCAAATGTTATTTTTCTCCATAAGAACGCTTTTACAAGCTTAGGTGGGGTAATAATTCCATATAAGTAACCGATTGAACGAGGAAAATGATGTTATGAGGTGAGTAATTGAGCTTTTTGCAATGGGTTGGCAGTAGGTTGGCGGTAGGTTGGCAGTTGAAGTTATTGGGGCAAAATAGCAATATTGAAGGAGGAACACGGACGACCAATTTGGAAGCGGTATGTTGGAGATCAATTAGGGGCAGAAATAAATACTGGCTCACCCAGCCAGTATTTATAAATCTTATTATAATGTTTTTTCACGGTGGCAACAGCTGTACTATTGCTCCTAAAACCACTTACTCACTTGACATGTTTAGGCAGTTTTATTTTGAATCGGCATAGTTCATCTCCAAGAAGAGGTGATGTCAGCAATTCAACTTCCAGAGGAGTGTCAAACATAACCTCAAAAGGATATTTGGCAAAACCAGCGCTGCAATAACACCAATCTGGTTCAATAACAGTTTTATCCCTAATTGCTTCCCTGACAAAAGGACAGTGGCAGGCATAATAAAGCTTATCTTCCTTATTATTGGCATGCAAATAGTTTACAGGGTCATATGGTATCTTGGTAACATAAAGCTCATCATTCTGACGTACAGCAGACAAAATCTCCTGATTAGATTCAACAAAATCGACAACTTCCTGAGTTATCTGCTGCTCAAACCAAAGCTTGTTTTCGTCACAATGCTGTTGTAGTTCTGCTACTCTCCTGTTGTGCCTTCCTTTTAAATAGTCAGCTAAAGAATCAGCCTGCTCATAGCACTCTTTCTCTTTTAACATTCTTTCTTTAGGAATGCCATGGTTATTGCCGGCCATAAGTGGCCTGTACACTTCAGGAGTCAGCTTACTTTTAATGCTCGTCATGACCTTGTTGGTAAACTCCGGCATCATTTGAGGGGGTGTGCCCAGGGGAGGAAACTCTATGTCAGCAAAAATCTCATCTGCTACCGGCTGCCCCTCACTCTCCTGAATGCTCATTTTAATATTCTCCACTACACCATCAGTATTAAAGAATGAAGCAAAATAAACATAAAGATCGTCTTGTTTAGTAATATAGAAATATCTGGACAAAGCCAGCAAATTGCCGCGGCTGTTTCTCTGGGTCTCAATTAAAAGATTGACAAAACCCTTAACCTCATCCACAACAGCCTGATTTACAGACAGTCCTTTAGTCTTTAAGTACTCATCTAATTCTTTTACAATTGCTATGGCATCATTTGTCTGCTGTTCACTTAAACCCCGCTGCTGATAATAATCCCGTAAAACATCCGTACTCATCATAAACCCCCATTTACTGCAATTTATAGTTAACTGTATCATTTTGCATATGACAACAGTATGTCATATTCAACAGACTATAGTTTGGTCTATGCGAAGCTTGATTATAAATGTCATAATCTTGATTGATATAGTTTATTCTTTATCTGTCAGCATTTCACTCACGCTCTTAATGTAAAAGCGCTTAAACAGATAGCTGTACTCTTCATCCAACAACCCTCTGTCAATATCGTATATCTCACAGAATTTATCTCCAAAAAGATTCAACATCAAGGTTGGGGTCATTCCAAAAAAGAAATAAGCTATTGCTATCCGGTTGAGGTTTTTTACTTCCAGACCCAGATCGTTAAATATGGGCATGGCCGTAGCTAACACCGGCTTTAAACGCCTTAAAATTGATTTGGCAACATCAGAGCTTTTTAAAATCTCTAAGGCAATTATTCTCAGATACTTCTGATTTCTGATAAAAAGCTCGGCGCGCTCATCAAATCTACTGTACAGAGCATTGACATCAATGCTCTCCATGGTTAAAAGATACTGCTCTTTTTCATTGACAATAGTCTTTAAATAGCCATCTATCAGTTCCTCTAATATCTCCTGTTTGCTGTTAAAATAATAATAGATCAATGGTTTTTTAACATTGGCCTGGAGTGCAATCTCATCAACCCTGGTAGCATCATAACCGATATCTGCAAACAGATTTAAAGCGGCCTCAAGTATTCTCTCCTTAGAATTCAACTTATCCATTTTTCACCTTCCTCTTGCTGGTAAACAGCATATTACTTCCTTCTGCAAAAATCAAGTGATCACTTTACAGTTCGAGTAAATAGCAGCCGATGGCCTGCTTAATCCTTTCCATTTCCAGCCTGGAAACCAGCCTGGCATTGTAGGATACGGTTATATACATTACCTTGTCAAGGGTTAGGATGCCGATGTATTTTTCCATCTGGTCGCTGTAAACAATTGGCCCATAAAGCGATTGCACGGCCAGCCTTCCGGAGCTCTGCGGCATGTTGATTACCCCTAAGTTAGCAAAAGTTGTTGAAGTATTTACCGAATTCATTTTTTTACTGTTGACCATTTTAACTGCCATAGGGTTATCTGTTTTATCAAACTTTGCCAGGGCCAAGGCATCAATGTACTTGGGGCTAAACAGGCCAATAATCCGCGATTCAAATAGCGATTCTTTTGTTAACAGTTTTTTGATCTGGAGATGGATTAATGACACATTACTCCAAAAATCTTTTCCTTCGTCATACCTTAATTCAGGCCTGATTGCTGAGGCGTAAAATCCTATTGTATCGCCAGGGGAATCTGACAGATAATTTCTAAGATTGGCAGAGATAGTCACAACATCAGTGTAGGGAGCCGCAGGTATTTCCTGCTGCTGAGCTCTGACGAACATGGTTGTAATAATGGAATTAACTGAGACTTTTTTCTGCCGCGACTTTTCAACAATTTTACGTGTTTCTGCTGCTGTTAAACCCCATTTCAGGATTCTGTTGTGCTGATCCGACCAGAACTCCTGGTGGATTTTTTTGATTAAACCAGTAGGAACTTCAATAACTGCAGGAGCTATTATCTTGTTAACTCCTTCCACCATGTTCTTGAGAGCCGCGTTATTCTTGATACTGTCAGGAATTGAGGTCTCGTCAAGGGTTGTCAGTCGAGTATTTTGATAGTGTTCTTCAGGATTCTTTTCCTCAATCAATTCGATAATGTCATTTAGTAAATACACCAACGAAAGCCCATCGCAGATGACATGATGACAGCAGATCACCAGACAGCTGCTCGATTCCTTCTTTAACAGGTAGTATCTAATTAACGGACCAGCTGCCAGGTCAAAAGGCTCTCTTAACGCAGTTGCTATTACCTCTTCAACAGGGCTTTCCTCCACCCTGATATCAGGAATCATTGTTTTTTTCACATCATAGTAAGCTTCATGTACATCAATTGCGATACAGCTATTTAATAACAGATGCTTTTTCGCAGCTAAAATCAGGGCTCTTTCCAGCTCAGATCTGGTAATTACACCTTTAAATTCAGCCTGAAGCAGCACATTGGAATTAGGCAGTCGCATATTCAATCTGGCTGTACCGGTTATTCTTTTTCTCGTCACAGTATTTTTGTTATTCATAATTTTTCTCCCTTATTATTAGGATTATTGTTTTTGTGATAGCAGTAACCATAATACTGCTACCCGTTGCAATTGCTTATGATAATTTGCTTTATATTGCCTGATTCATGCCCTGTCGACAATGTCACAGAATACTGTTACTAGTTTTTCCATCGCAATGGAATGGTCAGGATTTTCTCGATAAGTTATGGAGATGTTCATAATATTGTTTAGGGTATTGATACCAATATATTTTTCATGGTAGTCCACGTAGATGCACGGTCCAAATACGTTTAAAAGTTTAAATGAATCGGTATCCGTTGTAATATTCAATCTCCCCAGATTTGATATATCCAGTGAAGCAGAAATAGTATCATTCTGAATCAGTTTACTAAACCGTCGCGCAGTTCTACTGTCTAGTAACTTGTATTTTGAGTAATATACTGAATCCATCAAGGACGGATCGGCATACCTTAGAAGCTGTGTCCCAAAGACATGGCGATCACCCAGTTTTTGATAAACCAACATATTTATCTTATTGCTTAGCTGCCAAATATCATCTTTTGCAAATTCCGGCAGTTTAATTTTGACAGCACTGGCCAACAGGCCAAAGCTATCGGCCCCACCCTTTAGTCTGTTTCTGATATTCACCGGGATATAAGCAGTACGAGCCCAACTACTGTTTTCGACCCGCATGGCCTGATCAGCGAGGTAAAACGCCGCACAGATAAAGCTGTTGACCCCAATGCTCTGCTGATGGCATTTACTCACAATTTTTTGCACAGTAGCTTGATTCAGTTCAAAATTTAATATTCTAACATCTTTTTCAATTTTCCAGAACTGATCGACAAGCTTCTCATAATTAAATTCTGACTGTGCTTTACTTTCTTTCCTCCATTTTCGATTGTATCTGTTAACTATCAATTTCCCCATTGGGTTAATCGAAAAGTCTGCTGGCAAATTCTCGCTGCTGATCTTTACCGGGGCCACTATCTGGCACTCAGCACTGTGGTCTTTCATAAAAGCCAGCAGATCCTTGAGCAGCATAATCATTGATAACCCATCGGCAATTAAATGATGACAGACAATGAGCAAATAGCAATGTTGTTGCTGTTTTAATAAGACAAAGCGGCATAACGGACCTTCAGTCCAGTTAAAACTCTTTTTAAACTGATTTACAGCAACTTCATTCCACGGTTTTGAGCAGTTTTCAATCACCTGCAGGCCATTTGCCGGTACATTTTTACTCACCAGCCAGGCTTTGTTCTCGCTGTCAAGGTAGACTTTAGTTCCTATTAAAGGATGCCTGATCCTGGCTTTTTTAATAGCTGATAAAAGCTCCTGTTCATCAAGTAAACCTGTCAAGTGGGCGGTGATAACTATATTGGCATTGGGACGGTGTAATAAAACCCTCTCATAGGTTATGGGAAAAACAAACACCTCTTCCTGCCTTATCATACCCCCTCCTCCTCTCTCATTACTGACTAGTTGGTAAAATAATTATATGCTATCTTATCCACCCTGTCAATATTTAAACGTCTTGTATATTAGTTGGGCATTGGTTGGGCAGTTGTTCCAACTGCCAGCCAACTGCTCGCAAAAGTGGTGGAAATGCTATGAATTGTCATCTTTGCTGTATTTATATGACATACTGCTGTCACATTAGATATGCTAGTCTGTTTATACAGATACTATTATTGTCTGGCCAATTTATTGCAAGGAGATGTACATATGGGTTACTATCTGGATTACAGTACAATAACAATAGATGAATATAAGATTATTTTACAAAACAAGATTCTCACAAAAAGCAGACTGCTCTTGAAAGAGAACCTGGAAGAGAGGTTTAATTGTTTTAAATCTATGGGGATCAAAAATGTTTTTGAGCTGGAAAAGCTATTAAAAAGCAAGAAAAAACTGATGGAGCTGGCTCAGCTTGAGTGCTTATCAGAAAAGTTTTTAACTACCCTGCTCCGAGAGCTTAAAGGTACCCAGCCTAAACCCAGAAAGTTAGCTGACTTTACTCTTATCTCCAGAGAAACTATTGCAAAGTTGGAGTCCTCAGGAATTAAAAATACTGCTCATTTATATGACAGAGTGATAAATCCTGATTGCCGAAAAAAACTTGCCAATGAGACAGGCCTGTCTGATTCAGAAATTCTGGAGCTGACTCAGCTAACAGATCTAACCAGAATTCAATGGGTGAATACTACCTTTGCCAGGGTATTATACGAAGCCGGCTATGATAAAATTGCTAAAGTTGCTGAGGCAGATTATCAGGCATTGTATAATGATATTATCAAGCTCAATCAGGAACGCAGCCTTTACAAGGGCCGGATAGGATTAAATGATATGAAAATAACTGTACAGGCAGCACAGCAAGTGCCCCAGGAAATCGAATATTAGCAGCCAGGTTTGGTTAAAGAAATACAGTGTGTCAGTAAAATACTTCCTTAAAAGATCGCAGAATTGCGATCTCTTTTTATTACACCCATATTTTTGTAAGTTTTTTTGGAGGCTTTACTCACAGATGCTGATCTATATACCTTTGGAGCTCCCGATGCCATTCGTGGGGCTCAGAGGTGCCTGCTTCGGTAGATTGATTAAACAGCAAATCAATAATGTAGCGAGGCTGTTTGCCGCCAACATGCATGGCTTTTATGCAGGAGACACAATATACCACTACATTCTCACACGGCATCTCTGACGCTCTGCGCTTCATTTGTTCTTTAACCTGATTAACTGGCAAAATACCATAGAATTTGTCACCACAGCAGCTGGCTTTGGTTCGAGTTCTTTCGGGCTCTATTATTGATATATTCATCTTGGCCAGCAATTCTCGTAGTGCCTGATGAACCCGGTACTCTGTGCGTGTAGGGCAGGCATCGTGAATTGTCATCACAGCGCCTTGATAATCGGGAAAAGGAAAGGTTTTGCTGGCAGCTAATACTTCCCACAGTGAGATTGTTGATATACTTCGATAAAGTTCACGATAACGCCGATCACAACCAGCACAGGTATTAATGATTCGGGTATCTGCTAACAATGGCTGCTTTCGGCAACAGCCGGAATAGTAGGGCATATCTCCTGAGTTCACCTTCAAATACTGATAAATATTCATTGCCAAATCAGGTTTATAAACCATTAAAGCGCAACCTGGAGCGTATGCTTGCTTCACAAAAAACCCCTCCTTTAATATTCTTTAGCCTCTATAATTGTCAATAGCTAATGCTCAGCTCATGCTAGCTGCTACCACCTTTACAGCAAGAACCCGACATCACTGAGCTTACATAACAATTTACCTGAAACGACAAAACTATTAAAGCGGTTTTCGGATTTTACATTCCCATCATCTAGTTTTAGGCTGATAACTGCTATGGTTGATCTTTTTTGGGCATGATGGTAATATTAATAAAATCTTTCACGAGAATGAAAACAGATGCAGGTAGCTGAGAGAGATTTGGAGGTTATATCTATGAAATTCGAGTTGCGCAACCCTAAAGGTACCCGAGATTATCTGCCTGAAGAGCAGTATACTCGCAATCAGATTAAGAGAATATTAGTGGACATATTTGAAAAACACGGATATTTACCACTAGAGACACCCATTCTGAATTACTATGAGGTACTAGCTTCTAAATACGGAGGTGGTGCGGAAATTCTGCAAGAGGTATACCGCCTTACTGATCAAGGTGACCGGAATCTGGCTCTGCGCTATGATTTAACTGTTCCCTTTGCCAAAACAGTTGGTATGAATGCCGACCTCCGCCTGCCATTTAAACGCTATGAAGTGGGAAAAGTGTTTAGAGATGGGCCGGTTAAGGCCGGTCGCAATCGGGAATTTACTCAATGTGATGTTGATATCGTCGGAGTAAAGTCGGTAATTGCTGAAGCTGAGCTGATGGCTATGGCCTTAGCGGCCTTTGAGTCATTAGGCCTCAATGTTTATATATCGTATAACAATCGTAAGCTGCTGTCAGGTATTATTACTCAATCTGAAATAAAGGAGCAGGATATCAATCAGGTAATCTTATCTTTGGATAAGATTGAAAAAATTGGAGCAAAAGGTGTATATCAAGAATTGCTAACTTTTGGAATTGCTGATGTAACTATTGACAGGCTTTTATCAACATTAGAATTAGCGATGGATAATCCGCTGGAGTATTTCAAAAACATTTCTGGCAATGCCTTTTTATCAGCAGGTATTAAAGAGCTGGAGCAATTAAACTGCTATTTAACCGGACTGAATTTAATGGGTAAGGTTAAACTTAATCCCTGCTTGGCACGAGGATTAGATATCTATACCGGTACAGTGTATGAAGTATTTCTAACCAATGGCAGTATTACATCGAGCTTAGCAGCCGGTGGCAGATACGACAATATCATTGGTGGGTTCTTAAATAATGGCTCAATATATCCGGCAGCAGGCATTTCATTTGGGCTGGATGTTATTCAGGCAGCCTTGGCCTTGTCAGCCACTGAGCAATACAGATCTCCGATTGATCTGCTAATTATTCCGATCGGAACTGAACTGGAGTCGTTGCAGTTAGCCCAAGAGCTGCGAGGTAATGGCTGTGCTGTAGCCGTAGAAATGACCGGCAGAAAACTAAAAAAAGCTCTTAATTACGCTGATAAAATGAAAATACCTTACACTGTAATCTTAGGAGAAGAAGAGTTAAAGCTTCAAAGCGTTAAACTGAAAGACATGTTTAATTCAACTGAACAAGTCATATCAATAAATGCCCTTAAAAAACTTGATCTAAAGGCCTAAGAAGTATTTATGGGGTTTGACATACTAAATATATATAACTATTGTAATAAAAAATTATCTTCATACAGCCCTTGATAAAAGGCCTCACTGCAGGGCCCTTCAGCTAAAGAATCATGGATGAAAGCTGTCTGATTATCGATCAGTAGTCGATAAACGTTAGCTGCCAGATCTGTTTTAATCTTAACCAGGTTAGGATAATTCTTTAAAAAATCGATATTTCGCTGTCCTAAACGGGATATGGTTTGGGGCTGACTGGGATTAGTAAGATAATTAATTTCTCTTTTAAACTTATTAGCTCCACCCAAACAATGGAATACATAGATAACGAACTGCCCTAAAAGATAATAGAATTCTTCAGGATTATTTAAACGATAGTCTGCTGATTCTTTGATTCGATTAATCAAATCCTGATAATTTTGACCACCCACATTTTTCACCCCTCACGATAATTTTAACATATTACTGAGCAATGTAATGGGTATACTTCGTAAACGTAACAGTTGTCTGGCGATTGTAAGGCAATAGTTTGGGGGTGGTTGGGCAGTAGGAGTGTTACTCGAGGGTATTATAGTCCCCTTGTTGCACACTTCGTAAGAGCGAAACCTCGTGATCGCCAATAGGAATTACTATTAACTAAAAAAAGGGCGAAGACCAGCTTCGCCCCTACGGCGGGTATTATACAAATACCCCGAACGTATTTTATGCGTTCCCATATAACTTGCAATATTTTTCACCCTGCAAATTACAGTAATTTAAAAATTGGTTTTATGTCTAGCCTGTGACTATGTAATTGGCGATAGCAGCAGCAATTTGGAACCAACAACAACTGCCCAACGACTGCCCTACAATCGCCAAACTATTGAATAAATGGGGGCCCATTATCAACGAAGTCCCTAACCCCAAGGCTCACAGAATTGACGCTAGATCAAGGAATAGAGGAAATCTGCTACAAAGATAATACAGTAGTATATCTTTTAGCAGATTTTATCGTGTGACAAAGTGTTTTGGTACAAAAGCACTTACCTTAGAAAAAAGAATCAAAATCGAAGATATAGCATTGAATACGATATAACAGAATTTCCAAAATCCACAGCCCCTAACCGACTGTATGTTTCATTAAGGCTAGGCTCACAAAATTGAACCTAGACCAAGGAATAGAAAAAATTTTTAACATCGATAATACAGGTTAGTATATCTATATAAAAATTTTTTCGTGTGACGCAGGAATAGGCTTAATTATGGGAGCACAGTAACAACGAGTTAAGGCCCTAACTACTGTATGTTTCATTCAGACTAGGCTCACAAAATTGAGCCTAGATCAAGGAATAGAAAAAATTTTTAACATCGATAATACAGGTTAGTATATCTATGGAAAAATTTTTTCGTGTGACGCAGGTATAGGTTTAATTATGGTGAGCACAGTAACTACGAGTTAAGGCCCTAATTGACTGTATGTTTCATTCAGACTAGGCTCACAGAATTAATGCTAGATCAAGGAATAGAGGAAATCTGCTACAAAGATAATACAAGTAGTATATCTTTTAGCAGATTTTATCGTGTGACGAAGATATAGCATTGATTATGGGAGCACCGTAAATTCAAAGCCTCAATGCAAAAGGCTGTATCCCTGCTGCCGCAACAACTCCTCATGCTCTTTCAGTCCCTGAACAATGGTACTGACATGGTCAGCAAACTCAACTCCCAAAGCCTCCATCGAGGATATCAGTTCTTCACGGTTTACTGCCTTGGCAAATGCCTTGTCTTTCATTTTCTTCTTCACGGATTTTGCTTTCAATCCCTCAAACTTAGTTGGTCGCATTAAAGCAACTGCTATAATAAAACTGGCCATTTCATCCACGGCATGCAGGCACTGGCGCTCTTTAGAGTCTCTGGGAACATCAACATTTACGCCATGAGAAAGAACAGAATCGATAAATCCATCATCCAAGCCTGTTCCTTGAAGTAGCTCTGGAGCGTGGTTGGGGTGATCATCAGGATATTTTTCAAAATCTATATCATGGAGCAGGCCTAATAAACCCCAGCGTTGCTCGTCCTCACCAAATTTCTTGGCATACGCTATCATTGCAGCCTCCACCGCATATGAGTGACGCAATACCCGGTCTGTTTTAACATGTTTCTTTAATAGCTTAACTGCTTCTTCCCGATTCATATCTTTCTCCTTATGTTTTTTGCCTGGATTGACTGTTTTCTGGTATCTGTAGGACTGTCTAAAACTGTTTTTTTACTCTGGATAACTGCTAACATTGTAATACTGACATATCATTTTGTCAAAATAACTCTAGTATACTAGGTATGCTTTTTGTCCAAAAAAACAGTGGACTAAATATGCCGTTCCACCATTTCATTAGCTTTCTGTAAAAAGGTTTCTAAAACCAGCAGTTCCCGTTCGTTTAAGCTGTCAAAAAAAGAATACAAGTATTTATCGTTCTGCTGATGGTACTCTTCATGTCCTTCATAGGCTTGGGTACCTTTATCTGTCAGGATAACTATCGTTCGTGTATTGTTATCCTTATCGATAAGTTTTTCTACTAATCCCTTCTTTTCAAGTTTTTTAATGGCTTTTGAGATAGCGCCCTTGGTAACACCAAACTTTCTGGCTATTTCCGAGATATGAATGCCTTTATAAAGGCCAATAATGTTGATGATATGAATCTCGCTTCGATAGATTTCTACATCTGTTCCAAAATTCTG
>JANQLZ010000059.1 GCA_028280325.1 Bacillota bacterium | reverse complement strand
AGGAACCATATTTATGAAGCGATTTTTAGCTCTCTTTGCCGTAATGGCAATGATAGTGAGCATGTTTAGCGGTGTGGTGTTTGCTGCATTAGAAAATGGTAACGAATATACCCTAAACCTCAGTTCTAATCAAGTTGCTAAGACCAGTTCAAGTAATATTACCTTGACTGTTGCTGTAGCAAGTGGGGCAAACGCATTAGCTACTGATTTGGATGGGTATTCAGTTAGGGTCTATGATGATACCGGTTCAGTTGTGTCTGGCGTTACAGAACAAGCTATTTCAACCGATTCAGCTACACTGGCAGGATCAGAAATTGCCACTTTAGCTCCAGGCACCTATAATGTTAAGATTTCTGACGTTCCTGGTAGTGAAACTATTACAGAAGCTTCAGGTGTTCAAACAGTAGACTTGGATGGAGATGGAGTTGGAACTGATACGGTAGATGTAACTGTTGCCGTTCTGACTGTTTATGATGCTAGTGTTAATAATATTAATGCTGGTTCAAAAACATCTCAAGTAGTAGGTAACATAGATACTGGTACTGGATCAGATGTTACTTTTGCCAACATTACTTCTTTGTCCATTAAAGACGCTAGTGACAATTACCAATTGTTGACACCTGCTACTAGAATTTTTGCTAAGATGGATGTCAATGATAATGTTGTTGATATTGTTGGTACCGACACCATTGTGGATATTTCTAACAGTGATCAGATAACTAACCTGTATATTGACACGGTTGCCTTTTTATCAGCAACATTTGGTAGCGGTGGAACTGTTTTAGATTATCTTGAACAGGTCGAAGAAAATGAATCAGGCACACTTGATTTGCGCATGATGGTTAATGGCATACCTGATCCCATTTATTTCACCTACAGCCTTATTCCGCTGGAGATCGAATTAACTGAAGATATGTATTACTTTGATGAAGATGGCAGCATTATTAAGATCAGCGGTAAAATTATGAACAAGCTTACCGAAGCAACTTTTGATTTCGATGATGATGATTTAGTCATATATAAAGATGCTGGTAGTAATGACAGAATATTTGATACTAACGATGATGATGAGACTGCAAATGGTACAGAAACCGGATATGTTGTGGAAGTTAACAACGGCCGCTTTGATATCAACTTTGTTTCAAGTAACGGAGATAATGGGATTGAATTCTTCTGGCTGTATATGGATAGTGATTATGTGCAAACAAGTGGAAATTATTTCTTCCCCTATAGTGGAGCTGATAATTTTGTCTTGACCCCAGAGTTTGAACTTGACACTGATCTAGATTTCGATTTCCCTTTTGATGACAATCTTGAACTCACCGGCGTCTTTATAAATGATGATAATGATTTTGAGAAGGGTGGAGGAGCACTAGCGGTAGCAGATATAGTTATTGCTTATCTAGATGAAAATAATGAATATTTAATGGCTGCCCCTGCTTCTATTGATCCTGAGGACCAACCAGTAAAAGCAGTAATGGCTACTGACAGCACATTTGCGTTCCTGGATTCTGGCGACTATTTCAAAATGTCAGGCGACATTGGCTTATTCTTTAGGGATGTTCGCGTAATGAAAGGCGAAATAACCCCTGGTGAGCTAACAGTAGACTTTGGCCCCGACAGTCTGCCGAACAAGTTGGAGGCACAGGAAATGACTTTGTCATTCGACTTAGGTTCTGATTATTTCGATGATGACAAAGATTTATTAGAGCCAGAATATCAGTTGGTTCTAAAAATTGAAGATGAAGATGAAATAGACCAGCCGCTAGGTTCTGCTATGACTCAATTTGGTGATTCATCCGTGCCAGTTGTGAATGCAGCTTTATCTGGCTATGTAGTACTTGTTAATGATACGGACGCTTCTAATAAGCGTGAATTTACTGAACCTTCTGACCAGGAAGTAGTCGTTGAACTACCGGTTGATGGCTGGGAGAGGGGAGATTACACTGCATATGTTAAACTATATGATGCTAGTGTAGGTACAGTAATCCAAGAAACCTCGTTCGAATTCGAAATCGATAAGCCAGCTGCTTACAATCTGGTAGGCTGGAGTTTAGATGAAATCGGAGTTGGCAAGACCACATTTAGCTTCAAGAATGCTGCTGATCAGAAAATCATTGTTAAAGACGAAGATGGTATAGAGCTTGATTATCTTGAAGTTGTCTTTAATGGCAGCGGCTTAGATGATGAAGATTTCGCCACTCCTAAGTATGATGATGATGGTAAAGACGACTTTGAGATTAATGTCAAAGAAACTGGCACTATCACAGTTAAGATTCATGTTTATGAAGATGAAAACGATGACACTCCAGACAAGACCTTTACTGAAGAGATCAAGGTTACTGGTTGGAATGTAGAGATTAACCCGGAAGAGATACTGGTTAACTCTGAAGCAGACGTGGTCTTTGTTATCACTGACGAAGACGGCGACCCGGTTAATAACGCGGTAATTGTTATTGATGATAAAACACTGGTAGACAGCGCTAAAGATAATGTTATCGGCGGTGTGTATACCTACGAAGTAGATGAAGATGTCTTCGAGTTCGATACAGTAGGAGAACTGGATGTTGAATTCTACAAAGGTTCTAAAGAAACAGCTAATCTCGAAGTTACCCTTGAGGGTGGTATTGAAGTTCTCGGAGAAGAGATTTATTCCGTAGAAGCTGTCGAGATTACTTCTATGGTCAACGGCCTGGAAGAGACTCTGTTGATCTCTGTACTCGACGACAATGGCGACATTGTTTTCCCAACATACTATCGCATTGATGTAGATTCTGATGGCGATGAAAGCAGCCCAGAAGAAATCCCCAGCAGCGACTTGGATGCTTTCAAGGATGTAGATGGCGTAGCTGGTAAAGAAGCTCGCGAAATCACATTGCTGCCTGATGGATCACAACAAGCCATAATTATTCGCGCTACCACCGATGATGGCGAGAAAATGGGCGAAGTGCGCATTGAAGTGCAAAAGCCTCAATTAGTTATGGAAATGGGTCAGATACTGACTGAGAACTTCAAAAATGAGTTGGAGTTTACTGTAATTGATCCACGAGACAATAGTATTTTGGAGCAGGACCTGTATCTGAAAGCTAAGACAGACTATGTACACTACACAGTTGAAGATGCTGAAGGTGACGAAGTTCCTGTAGATACTGAAGGTAAATCTGAGATGATTACATTCGACGATGACATGTACAAATTCGAGATATTTGTCAATGATATAGACTGGGAAGAAGCAGAAGATGACGAAGAAGATGTAGAAATCAGTCTGTACATTGAGTTAGACGAAGAGGTTAAAATAACCGATTTGGCTATTGAAAAGCCCAGCCTTACCTCTGATCCAGAAACAATTGTTATGGATACCGGAACAGTGCTGACTTTAACTTATCTCGATGCCAACGGTAAGCCGTTAGTAGACTATGATATTGAATTAGATGACGACGAAGTCGGTGTTACTGATGAGAATGGTCAGGTTGTATACTCAGCGTCTTCTGCCAGTTCTGTTTCCTTAACTTTCAAAGCTGAAACAGATGATACTGATGCTGACGACAGTAATATACCAACTACTGATAAAGGCGATGACCGAACTATGACTGAATTAAAAGTCAGGTCAAGTGCCGACACCCTTCCTCCGGTAGTTACCTACGAAGTAAATGGCACTACCGCGATTATTACGATTACCGATAACGTAAGAATTCTAAAGGCCTTTGTTGACGGAGTAGAAGTAGATATGTTCTTCCCGATGCCAACAGCTACTCATGTTGTCACCGGATTAAAGATTGGCGATAACAACATTCAGGTGTTAGCCAGCGATACCAAGAACAATATCTTAGATACTACATTAGTAATTACTATTGAGCCAATGGCTGAGCCAGTTGAATTCACAATTGGCGAAGAAACAACCTATGGTACCCCTGTCTTAATGTCAGACATCACAATGGTACCAGTACGTTTTGCTCAAGATTTAGGCGCTACTGTTGAGTGGGATAACGACACTCAAACAGTTACCTACACCTTAGGCGAAATTAAAGTTGCAATGACAATTGGCAGCACCACAGCGATTGTAAACGACAGTAATGTACAATTAGCTGTTGCTCCTTACAAAAACGAGCTAGGTCGTACTATGGTTCCTCTCCGTATGATTGCTCAAGAGCTTGGTTTTACAGTTGAGTGGACATCTAACGATGCTCCTATCACTATCAAATAATTAAGCTTTAACAAAACTCAAAAGACTCCTTTGCCAGCAAAGGAGTCTTTTTTGTTATTGCTTCTTTTTTACGGACGCTCCCATAATTGGGCTATCTCGGCGTTGTACGTAAAAATTTTTCCATAGATATACTGCATCGTATTATCCATGTGAAAAATTTTTACTACGCCTTGAGCTAGCCTCAATTCTGGAAGCCACGTTATGCCTTACTCTTCTTCATTTAGATTTACTCGGTAGGCCTGCTTGCAAGAAAACAATTGTTCCAGCAATTGTTAACGCTTGATATACCCCTTGTATTATCTATGTTAAAAATTTTAGCTATTCCTTTATCTAAACTCAATTCTGTGAGCCACGGCATAATGGTACGTTTCGTCATTAAGATTTGCTCTGTAGTCAATTTGCACAAAAACAATTGTTCACGCAATAGTTCACCAATTGTTAAACTATCGTTCAAGCTATTGTTAAAGCAATTGTCCCAGCAATAGTTCATGCAATCGTAAACAACCGCCCAACCATCGCCCCACAATCACCACCGCTTGCTGTCAAGCAAGCTCAAACCAATTGCGCAGCAATTCCACTCCGTTTACGAAGTAAACCCACCCCGTTTGCCATACAGGCAAACCCACCACCAACTGCCAATATATGTATTGAATAATATACCATAACATGTTAATCTTAACTGGGGTCACAGTGATTAGGGTTGATTGTTGTTATCAAAAGGCAATAAAGAGGATAATTAGGCCATTTTTTTGGTATTATTTAAGTTCTGCATGAAACATTTGCAATAAAAAATAGTCTAATCATTATGGGGCAGAATGTGCTAAAATTAAGGGAAGGTTAAATCAAGTTTTAACACGTAAAATTGTGAAACTAAGGGGGAGTTTTAGTTGAAACGAATATTGTCGTTAATGGCAATTGCAGCATTAATTGTCAGTATATTTAGCGGGGTGGTTTTAGCTGCACCTAAAGAATGTAAAATCGTGGTTGATACTGAGGTTTTAGAGTATGAGGGTGGAGTTAATAAAATAACTATCAGCGGAAGAATAGTTTATGAGACTACTGAAGGCAGAGCCAGTGTTGATAATAAGGTATACATAGTGGGTGAGTCACATATCTCTACAAATGCCGATAGCGGCAAGTTCTCCATAACTATCTTTGATTCCATGCTGGACATCGGGCTTTATGAAGTTACTGGAGATGATAGTGACGATATAACTTTTATAGATGGCGACGAGGATCATTTTCGTTTAGTACCAGAGATGGAGCTGAGCGATAATGATGCCCTGGAGCTTAAGTTTCCGGTAAAAGGGGCAGTGTCTATTGAGGGAATCTTCCCCAATGAAGACGGCGAAAACTATGATATAGAGATCGGTTATATTGATGAAGAGGACGGCCTGACCATGGATGGCTCGGATTTAGGTACTGCTGTCAGTTCCGATACCAAGTTTAGCTTCTTGATTGACGGAGAAGATGAATTTGATAAATCTGGGGATATTGGTATTTTTGCTAAGCCGGAGGGGGAAAGCGGCAAAGGTGTTTTAGTACTGAAAGGCAGCGTATCCCCTGAGGAGTTAGATGTGTTTATCGTGCAGGACTCGGTGGCCAGAGGCTTCGAAGAGCAGACCATAATCTTCGATTTTAATCTTGATAACGATTATACTGACGGCGATAGAATGGAAGACGATTTTCAACTGCGCTTTACAGCCCATTTTCGGGCTGATGATGAGGATAAAGATTTAGAGGATCAAGTGTTAGTAAGCAGCCATAGTAAAACTTTTGATGATCCGGATAAACAACGCATTTCTTATGATCTATATACAGAGAATTGGGATAGCGGCGACGCCACATTTATTGTTGAGCTTTATGATGAAGATAATAAATCAGTTATTGCCGAAAAAGAGCTGGAACTGAAAGTGGTCAAGCCCAGCAGATACACTCTGATCGGCTGGGGGCTTGATGAAGTTCCGGTAGGAGATATTTCATTTAAGTTTCCGGATACAGATGGCCATTTCCCATCGGGTACAGCCGACCAGCAGATAGAGGTTGTCGAGTATGATGATGGCGATACGGAGACCATGGGTTACCTCGAAGTGACCTTTGAGGGCAATGGAATTGATAAAACCTATAAAACTTTTGGTGATAAATCGATTGCAGACGAAATAATAACCATTACCGCTACTGAAACCGGGGAAATAGATGTAACCATTAAGGTTTATTCCAGCGAAACCGATACCTCAGTAAACAAAACATTTAGAGAAACCATAAAGGTTACCGGCTTTAACGTTTCTTTTAAGCCAGATACCATCGAAGTAAATACTGAACCGGACTTTGTAGTTTATATTTCAGATGAAAATGATAATCCGATAAACAATGCTATCATCAGAATTGATGACCAGACTATTGTCAACGGCGCTATCTCCAGTATTTCTGGCGGGGTCTATGTTTATGAAGATGACGAGAAAGAATTGTTTAGAGATGTTGGCACCTATGACCTGGAGATTAAGGCCCATCATCATGGAGAGATTCTGACCATAGTATTTGAAGATGCAGTATCTGTTATTGGTGAAGAGGTTTACAGTGTTTCCAGCAGCCGTGATACGTTAGTAAATGGCACCGAAGAGGAAATTTACATTACCGTAGTTGACGATGATGGGGATATTGTTTATCCGGAATTTGTAAGAATTGATGTTGATGAAGACGGCGAAAAATCTGCTCCTGTAACCCTCAGTCTTAAAAGCTACAAAGATATGAACGATGATGGTATTAAAGATGCCAGATTCGAGATACAGCCGTCTAATGACCAGGTAGCGATGATTATCCGCGCTATGACTGATAATGGGGAAAAAATGGGTGAGATAACCCTTGAGGTAAGTCCCCCTGAGGTCGAAATGGAAGAAGCTGAAACTGCCACAGAAAATATTAAAACTGAGTTCAGGTTTAAAATTATTGATCCGCGAGATGATGATGATTTCCTGGATGTAGATGTGTACTTTTTAGCAGATAATCAGTATGTTGACTATACTTTAAGAGATGAAGACAATGACTTTCTTGATGTCGACGATGGTGAAAGTGATTCAATTTCACCGGATGGCGATGATGAGTATAATTGCATCATAATGGTCAATGATGTGGATTGGGATAAGGCTGAAGACGATGATGTAGAGCCGTTTATCGCCCTTTACCTTGATGGGGGCTCAGGCGACGATGACGATGTTAAGCTGCTGGAGATTCCGGTTAAAACACCCCAGCTAACCTCTGATCCTTCAGATGTAATTGCCGGAACCTCAACAAGCCTGGTGTTTCACTATGCTGATGCAGACGGCAGGCCATTGAGTGATTATGAAATAACTGTAGATGGTGAAGAAATAGGTGAGACCGACAGTAGAGGTAATGCTTACTTCACTACAGCAGCGGCACTAGGAGCAACTATTGTAGTTGAAGCGGAAACCGATGATAACGACGATGATGATAGTGAAATTGCTGATCCTGACGATGACAATGAAGATACTATCACGACTGTGTTAAGGATTAAGCCCGGGCATGATACTAAAGGGCCTGAAATTACAGCTCCTAAAATTGTCAACAGGAATACAGCTATGATTACTATTTCAGACAGTGCCCGAGTTGATAAAGCAGTTGTTAATGGCGAAGTAGTCAATATCATATTCCCGATGCCGACTGTGCCTCATGTTGTCAACCTGAAAGAGGGTATCAATAAGTTTCAAGTTCATGCCATAGACACAAATCGGAATATCAGCACTGTTGAGCTGACCATAGTCTATGACAAAAACTACAACCCCAATACCCCGGTTGATCCAGTAGATCCGGTCGACCCCGTTGACCCGGTAGATCCGGTTGACCCGACTGATCCAGCACCAGCAGGAGAAGTGACCTTTACTATCGGTAAGGCCACCAGCTACGGCACCCCGTTGCTGAAAAACTCTACAACTGTAGTTCCTGTAAGATTTGCTGAAAGCCTGGGAGCCAGTTTCGAGTGGGACGGCGCAACTAAAACGGCAACCTACAAGTTAGGTGATATAGTTATAGCCGTTACTGTAGGTAGAGCCTATGCCGTTGTAAACGGCGAAAACGTGCTGCTGACCGAACCTGCTTACCTCAATGAGCAAAACCGCACCATGGTTCCAGTACGTATGATCGCCAAAGAACTGGGTTACGATGTCAATTGGAACGGCAATGATAAGCCGATTACCATCACGAAAAAGGACAGCTAAATAAGCGACCTGCTAAGGCTAATCGTTACAATATAAACAATAATAAAGAGACACCTGAAAGGGTGTCTTTTTTCATTTAAAGTACGCTAAACCAATTGAAGCCAACATACTCACCAAAGCACTAGTTAGTATAATTTTACATTATTGGTTTTTTAGCAGAGGGACTGTCCCCTTGCTAAATATACAAATGTAATTTATTACACCATTAAAGGTATTTTGTGGAAATATTCAATTATTTGTTATTTGCTTCGTTTTTTTATGGGGGTGATCTCCTGGTAGATTTGATTGATAATCTCCTGGATTTTGTTCTGATCTATTCCCACGTAATGAGCCTCTACCAGGCAGTGTTTCAGGTTTTCGGTTATTTCCTGCAGTTTTTCCTGGTCTATCCGGTGTTTAAACCCGGCTGCAATAAAGGAGCCTTTGCCGCGGATTGAATAGATTACTTTTTGTCTTTCCAGCTCTCGGTAGGCTTTTTGAACCGTGTTGGGGTTAGTGGGTAAGAGTCGTGCTAATTCGCGTACAGAAGGCATTTTCTGGTCTGGTAGCAGTATTCCCCGCAGGATGTTCTCTTTTATTTTGTCTACTATTTGCTGATAAATCGGGGTGCTGCTTCGGGGGTCAATTGTTATCATGGCTTCACCTCCTGAATTGTGCTATTCATTTTATACGGCTGCTGTGCTTGGTGTACTAATAATAGTAGTACAGTTGGTGCAATGTTAATATTAATCGCATTTTTTGTCAAGGGCAGTCTATTGGGTTGGTTCTTTCCATTGTGGCTTCCATAATTGGGCTATCTCGGTGTCATACGCAAAAAAATTTAAAATCATATACTTCCTCGTATTATAATTTTAAATTTTTTTTCTATTCCTTGATATAGCCTCAATTCTGGAAGCCACGGTATGCCAAACTTTTCGTCATTTATTAACTCTTTCTATGCTTAATATTTTGTGTTACAAAGTAACACTTCATTGAGTCTCATTATGCGTACCAAAAATGTTACAGACCCTAATTGTATAATTTAAATTTTTCTAAAAAGCATTGGCTCTATTTCCCTAAAAACCTCATAATGTAAAGAAGTCTTGGCGTCAGCAGTAGCATGTTTATCCAAAGCCAACTGCCCACCAATTGCCCCACAACCGCCAACCAATTGCCAAACAACTGTTCACGCAATCGCCAACCCATCTCTGAAAAATAGCCAGCAACTCACAAAACAATAGTTCAGCAATTGTTCATCTACCGTTCCAGCAATCGTTCAACCATTGTAACAAACCAACTGCACCCCGCTTGCCGAAGGCCCAAACCAATTGCGCAGCAATTCCACCCTGTTTAAGCAGTAAACCCAACACAATAGCTCCGCTATTGCGACAGCAAAAACCTTACCATAATTTCCAGTGCTTTTACTAGC
>JANQLZ010000030.1 GCA_028280325.1 Bacillota bacterium | reverse complement strand
AAACCTTCCCATTACTCGGCAACCAACAACTCTAAAAATAATCTATTCACCAGGATTTGCGAAGTTATGGGTCGTAGTTTCATCTATTTAGTATCAATTTTGTGAGCCTCGGCATAATTGCACTTTCAGGCAGTTATGGGCTTTTTTTTAAACTGTGCTTTCATAAAAAGATTAATTACAACAGGGGTCAGGCCTCTTGCTGGTAATTTACACAGTGCTTTCAGCATTAAGTTAACTTTATAGATTAGGTATAGTTAGTCCTGTTGAGGCCAGACCCCACTTTGTGGTTATGCCCGGCGCTTTGGGGGCGAGGTGTTTTAGTAGGGTTCAATGACTGAAAGTAGGATTTGGGCGACACAAGATCGCCCTAGTACTCGTCAGCCAACAACTTGAAGAACAATCGTCAACTTGATGCAAAAAAACAACTGCCAAACAATCGCCCAACCATTGCCAACCAATCGCCAACCGCTTGCCGACGGCAAGCAAAAAACCACTACGTAATTATCTCTATAATACTAGGACAGCTTTTTGGTTTTTCCTCACAGAATGTTACAGCATTTAAAAACAACGCCTGACATGGGGCTGTTTTTTCAGGTTTATTGGTGTGCATTTCAGCTATGACCTGGCCTTTACGCACATAGTCGCCAGACTTTCTTAATAGTTTTATCCCTGCCTGCAGGTCAATTTCATCCTTTTTAGTTGCTCTTCCAGCGCCTAATTCCATAGCTGCTCTGCCGACCATTAAAGCATCTATCCCTGCAATATAACCCTGATGCGTTGATTTAATTTCCACTATATGAGCTGCTGATGGAAACCGCGAAGTATCATAAATATAGCCCTGTTCACCGCCCTGCATCTCAACCATTTCAGCTAATTTATCCAGAGCTTTTCGAGAATCGATCATTCGGTTAACCAACGTTACGGCTTCAGCTCTCTGGCGGCACTTACCAGCAGAAATCAGGATCTGAACACTTAACTCCAGACACAGTTGAAACAGGTCATCACTGTAGTTTCCATTTAGAAAATCAATGGCTTCTTTAACTTCCAGGATATTGCCGACAGCCATTCCCAGCGGGTTGTTCATGTTGCTCAATACTGCGATGACATCTTTTCCTAATGCCCTGCCAATTTGAACCATTATATCAGCCAGTTTTCGCGCGTCCGCCACAGATTTCATAAAAGAGCCGGAGCCGACCTTAACATCTAAAACTATTTTAGGCGCCCCTGCTGCTATTTTCTTAGACATTATCGAACTCGCTATCAGCGGAATTGAGTCTACTGTGGCAGTTACATCCCGTAAGGCATACATTTTCTTATCCACCGGAGCCAGCTCTGAGGTTTGGCCGATAATTGCTAAACCAATTTGCTTTAACTGATTGATAAAAGCCGCATTGGTCAGATCGATATTAAATCCTGGGAGACTCTCCAGTTTATCCAGGGTGCCTCCGGTATGCCCCAAACCCCTTCCGCTCATTTTGGCTACGACACAGCCGGCGGCAGCCACAATGGGGCTGACAATCAGTGAGGTAGTGTCACCGACTCCCCCAGTAGAATGCTTGTCGACCAGACAGTCAAATTCTTCAGTCAGTTTCAATATTTTTCCTGTATTGATCATAGCTGTCGTTAAATCGACAGTTTCCTGCTCAGACATTCCCCGCCAGCAGATTGCCATTAAAAAAGCTGACATCTGATAATCAGGTAAGGCCCCGGAACTGTAGTTTTTTATTAGGTATTCGATTTCAGAAGCACTTAATTCCAGACCATTTTTTTTCTTTAAAATTAAATTATAAGCATCCATCTTATACCCTCATCCTAATCGGTAACGGCTTACCGGCTATGATCTCCAAACCAAAATTGCTTAATATGGTAGCCCCGATATCCGAGAAACAGGTGTTACCCAAATTCTGCTTTTCTCTTACACCCCATATTAACAACGGTGCGGTTTCTCGGGTATGGTCTGTGCCCTTGTATGTTGGGTCATTACCATGGTCAGCAGTTATCATTAACAAGTCGTCAGTAGTTAGCTGGCTAATAAAACTGGGCAGCCAATTGTCAAATTGGATTAAGGCCTGGGCAAAACCCTGGACATCTCTGCGATGGCCATATTTTGAGTCAAAATCAACCAGATTGGCAAATAGCAGCCCGGATTTCATTTCATCCCGGGTGACTCTGGCAATCTGTTGCATTCCATCTGTATTATCAGCAGTATGTACACTGTGAGATATTCCTCTCCCGGCAAATATATCTGTTATTTTGCCGATAGCATAGACCTCAATATTGTTGGCAATCAGTCTGTCTAATACTGTTTCCTGCGGAGGACTTAAGGCATAGTCCTTGCGGTTTTCCGTACGTTTAAAATTGGGATAAACGCCGACAAAAGGCCGGGCTATGACCCTTCCCACAGCATGTTCTCCAGTCAACAGTTCTCTGGCTACTTCGCACATGCTGTAAAGCCTTGGTATTGGAATTATTTCTTCATGTGCGGCAATCTGTAAGACACTGTCTGCTGATGTATAGACAATGGGGCTGCCGCTTTGCAGATGCAATTGCCCTAATTCCTTAATTATCTCTGTTCCAGACGCTGCCTTGTTGCCCAAGACACTAGTTCCGATTCTACTGGAAAACTCCTGGATTAGATCTGCTGGGAAGCCTTCAGGATAAACTGGCAAGGGCTGTTGAAGCTTAATTCCCATCATTTCCCAATGGCCGGCAATAGTGTCTTTTCCTGCACTTTGGGGAATGGACTCGGCGTAGGCAGCATGCTGCTGTAGCGGGGTATCTAAATTCAACAGCTTTCCCAACCCCAATCTCTCCAGATTTGGCAGCCTGATCTTTGTTTCCTGATATACATGTCCTAAAGTGCTGGCTCCTGTATCACCAAAAAGGGCTGCATCACTGGCGGCCCTTAACCCAACACTATCTAAAATTATTAAAAGCACTCTTTTATACATTTTTCCCTCGCTATATTACTTTTTTAAAGCCAGTTCAATTAGCTCAGTAATCAAATTCTGATAAGTCAGTCCCTGGTGGATCAACAGCTTCGGATACATGCTGATCGGTGTAAAACCGGGCATGGTATTAACTTCATTAATGATCACCCTGTTGCTCGCCTGCTCAATAAAAAAATCCACCCTGGCCAAACAACTGCATTGCAATAGTTTAAAGGATTGAATACTTAATCTTTGAATCTCTTCTACAGTGGCAGCAGGAAGATCTGCCGGAATCATCAGCTCAGCATTGTCATTGATGTACTTAGAGTCATAATCGTAGAACTCTGCATTGGCTACTATCTCTCCCGGCTCACTTGCTCTGGGGAATTCATTGCCAATAACGCTGCATTCTACTTCCCTGCCAATAATTCCTTTTTCAATTATCACCCTGCTCCCGTGTATAAGAGCTTCCATGATAGCCTGACGAAGGTCTTGCTTATCTTTTACCTTACTGATACCTACACTTGACCCCATACAGGACGGTTTGACAAACAGCGGATAGCCAAACTCTTCAGCTCTGCGTTCAACTTCGCTCGGATTGACTCTGTATTCCTCTCTGTTAAAATAAAAATATGGAACAGAGGGCAGGCCGGCATGTACCAAAATGTCTTTACTGACCGATTTATCCATGCATATTGCTGAGCTTGTCACTGAACTGCCCACATACTTTTTACCCAGAATCTCAAACATACCCTGGATTGTTCCGTCTTCCCCTGCCGGGCCATGAAGTACCGGAAAAATCACTTCACTGTCCGCTATCATTGCCAGCCAGTTTTCAGCTGTCCAGTAGTGGTCATCTTTTAGCCATTTAGGTGAACTACTGGTTATGCTGGCCCTATTGGCAATCAGGGCGCTGGGATTAACATCTTTAATAAACTGCCCTTGTCTTGTAATACCAATTGTTGCCGGGTAAAACCTGGTTCTGTCTACTGCATTTAATATTGAATGAGCAGAGCTTATGGAAACCTCGTGTTCTTCTGACATTCCACCAAATATAATTAATAATCTCTTTTGCTGCACGTAAATCACCTCGAAGTCTTGTTATTATAATATGGTTGCACGTCCTGAATATATTAATCCTCTTTCACAATCAATGGTTATTAATTCTCCATCTTTAACTAACTTCATAATATTTTTTGCATTTACGACTACCGGCTTACCGAAATTCAGACCGACAATTGCTGCATGAGAGGTTAAGCCGCCTAACTCAGTGACAATTCCAGCTGCTCTGGCCATAAAGGGAACATATGAAGCGTCAGTCTGCAGGCAGACTATGATGCTGTCAGGCTTGATCCTGGCAAAATCAGCTTTATCTCTAACCAAAATTGCCGGAGCAGTAACCGACTGTTTGCCGATGCCCACTCCCTGTGTTAATACCTTTCCCACTGTATGAACTTTAATAAGGTTTGTTCCTCCAGGCATGGCTGCTGGCACTCCGGCTGTAATAATAACCAAATCACCTTCCTCAATCACCTTATTTTTTAAAGCGACACCAATAGCCTCTTCCAGGACATCGTCAGTGTCTACCAGTGGCGTGCTGGGTAGCCCTTTTACGCCCCAAATCAGGTTTAATTCACTCTCTATCTGCGGCACAGGAGTAACTGCAATAATACTGGCAGCAGGCCTATATTTGGCTATCATGCGGGCCGTGTAGCCGGACTGGGTCGGGGTAATTATTGCTTTAACCCCTAACATCTCCGCCATATTACACACAGTTTGGCCAATGGCATCAGTTATTCCAGTTTTCTTCACTTCAGTGAGGTCATAAGGCAGCGGATACTTGATTCCCTCCTCTGTTGTAACGGCAATCTTTCTCATCATCTGCACAGCCTCTACCGGATATTCACCGGCAGCAGTTTCTCCAGATAACATCAGGGCATCAGCACCTTCAAAAATGGCATTAGCTACATCACTGGCTTCTGCCCTGGTAGGTCGAGGGTTTCTGATCATCGAATCCAGCATCTGAGTTGCTATAATCACTGGTTTGCCAACTTTGCGGCAAATCTTAATCATCTCTTTTTGTCGCAACGGAACCTCTTCAGCAGGTATTTCAACCCCCAAATCTCCCCGTGCCACCATAATACCATCAGCAACTTTAATAATCTCGTTAATATTGTTTAATCCTTCTCTGTTTTCAATTTTAGCAATGATTTTAATAGTTGAATGAAACTCTTCCAGAATTTTTCGAATTTCAATTATATGATCAGCAGAGCGCACAAATGAAGCAGCTATGTAATCAAAATGGTGTTTGATAGCAAATTTAATATCTAAAACGTCCTTATCGGTTACCGCAGGCAGCCCGGTTACAATATCCGGAATACTGACTTTTTTGCGATTGCTGATTATCCCACCGTCAATAACCGAGCAGTTAATATCAGTTGCTGAAGTAGATATTACTTTTAAGGTGACATTTCCATCATCCAGATAAATAGTATCATTTGCATTCAGACGTGAAGGTAAATCCTGATAATTTACATGAGCTTTGGCATTGGTACCGGCAACCTGCTCTGTAGTCAGGATAAAATTATTTCCTGATGTTAGCTCCTCTTCTCCGTTGGCGAATAAACCAAGTCTGATTTCAGGTCCTTTTGTATCTAACATGGTAGCAATTCTTGTTTTTTTATCACTGGCAATCGAACGCAGAAGTGTGAGGCGCTTTAATTGCTCGGGATGGGTGCCATGGCTAAAGTTAAAGCGGGCCACATCCATGCCATTTGAGATTAAGGCTGATAGTAGTGTTTCATCGTCGGTAGCCGGACCTAGAGTGCAAACTATTTTTGTTTTTCGCATTTTATTCACCTCAATAAAAAATATTTAAAAATAATTGAAAAAATAATGGACTGATATACACTTCAACTATACCAGAAAAAAGTAGTAAAGCCAAAGCACAAAGATTAAATATTGTATATTCCTTGTAAAATTTATTGTTACCAAAACCCCTTTTTATATTTTTATGTTCCTGCCTTCTCAGGATAGCTCGAGTGGCTATAACTGACTGAAAAAAAATAGTTGGAATTATGATTAAGTTAGGAGGTATTAGACTACATAAAACCAGCAACCAGCCTTTGCCGCCCAGGTTAAGCAGGGCATAGTTTATGGTAAAACCCATCAAAAACCCTTTCCCACCTACTAGAAAAAAAATAAAGAGTATGCCAAAAGTAAACAGCCCACATAATGCAATAATTATTCCCTGATAAACATTGCTAATACTGACACTGCTCTTGTCTATCTCATACTGCCCCTGATGAATCTGATTGATGTATTTGTTCAAAAAATTGTTTAATTCGCTGCTCTGAGCATTGTTTAAAAAGGTCGAGGATAAAGAACCGGCGATTAAGCCAATAGTAAAAGTCGCCAGCAAAAAAATATATAATTTTTTATTTGTTTTCAGGTGATATCTATATATTTTGTCCAAGTACTTTTCCCCCTTTGCATTCGATAATTGTTATGCAAAGGTAGTCCAGCTTATTCGGATTGTGTCAATTTGGTTTATAATAATAAAAGGCTGCGCTTTAGCATTTCAATCTGCTAAAGCAACAGCCATTTAAACCCCAAACTCACTTTAAGTTCGACAACTCACTCAATCAGCCAATGAAGCCCCTTTATCCAAAGCCTTCTCATTTAAAGGCAGCAAATGATGGTGTCTTTCTGGTAAGGCTTTTTTCAGTGATTCCAAAACTGAATTAAGCTGACAGACTTTGCTAAGCTGGACCAAAGCACCCAACGCCACAATATTAGCTACCCGAGGATTACCAATTTCCTTGGCCAGGTCATTGCAGGGAACTGCCAGCACTGTGACATCATCCCGATTTGGCTTTTCATCAATTAAAGAGCTATTATAGATTATCAAGCCCCCAGGTTTTACACTGTCCTGGAATTTAATCAGCGAAGGCAGATTCATGGCAATTAACGCAGTAGCAGAGGTCACCAAAGGTGAAGCCACCGGCTGCTCTGAGACGATAACCATACAGTTTGCAGTTCCGCCCCGCATTTCTGGACCATATGAGGGTAGCCAGGAAACATGCTTATCCTCCAACATTGCTGAATAAGCCAACAGCTGTCCCATTAACATAACGCCCTGGCCGCCAAAACCAGCCATAATAACTTTATGTGTCATCTTATTTATCCTCCCCAGTATCTTTGTAAACCCCTAAAGGATAATAAGGTAATAGATTATCTTTTAGCCATTGAAGAGCAGGTACAGGCGCTATCCCCCAGTTGGTTGGGCAGGTTGATAAAACCTCAATCATTGAGAATCCTTTGCCCTCAACCTGATACTTGAAACCCTTCAAGATGGCTTTTTTAGTCTTGTTAATTTCTTTAATATCATGAACTGATGTCCTGACGATATATGCCGGTCCGTCCATTGTTGCTAACATTTCAGATACCCGGAGAGGGTAGCCAGCCGTAGCAATGTTCCGGCCGTAAGGCGAAGTAGTCGTTTTTTGCTCTGGCAGTGTGGTCGGAGCCATTTGGCCTCCAGTCATTCCGTAAATGGCATTGTTGACAAAAATAACAGTTATGTTTTCTGCTCTGGCAGCAGCATGGATTATTTCAGCAGTACCGATCGATGCCAAATCACCATCTCCCTGATAAGAAAACACAATAGTATCAGGACGGGCTCTCTTAACCCCGGTAGCTACAGCCGGGGCCCGGCCATGTGAAGCCTGCTGCATATCACAGTTAAAATAGTTATAAGCCAGCACTGAACATCCTACCGGTGCAATCCCTACTACCCTGCCCTGAATATCTAACTCGTCAATAGCTTCAGCTATCAGACGGTGTATGATACCATGGGTACAGCCAGGGCAATAGTGAGTCGTACCTGAGGATAGAGCTGCTGGTTTCTTAAACAAGACTGCCATTATTTTAACCCCCCTATTATTTGACGAACTCTCTCTAAAATTCCCTCTGGAGTTGGAATCATTCCACCTGTACGGCCATAAAAATAGACCGGCTTTTTGCCATTAACAGCCAGCATGACATCCTCAACCATTTGTCCGGTACTCATTTCTACACTCAAAAATCCTTTAGCGCTGTCGACATATTTAGCGAACACTGCTTTGGGGAATGGCCACAGCGTAATCGGCCGAATCATCCCCAGTTTAAGTCCTTCTTTTTTGCCCATCTCAATTACACTCTTGACAATCCGTGCGGTAGTACCATAGGCTACGAGAATGAGTTCAGCACCTTCACAGTTGTACTCTTCGAATCTAACTTCCTGCTGTTCAATTTTTTGATATTTATTATATAAGTTCAGGTTATGGTCTTCACTTTTTTGAGGGTCTAAAAACAGTGAATTAACCACATTTGGCTTTTGGCGCTGTCCCATACCTGTCGTTGCCCATTCTTTATCGGGCAATTCAACTGCTGGCCGCTCTTTGAACTCAATGGGCTCCATCATTTGGCCTAACATACCGTCTCCCAGTATCATAACCGGATTGCGATAAATATCCGCCAGGTCAAACGCATCCTGCACTAAATCCACCATTTCCTGAATGGTAGCAGGAGCTAAAACAATCAATCTAAAATCGCCATGCCCACCGCCTTTGGTTGCTTGAAAGTAATCAGACTGAGCCGGCTGTATTCCACCTAATCCAGGGCCGCCTCGTACGATATTGGCTATGACACAGGGCAGCTCAGCACCAGCAATATAGGAAATGCCTTCTTGTTTCAAGCTAATACCGGGACTGGAAGACGAGGTCATCACCCGCACACCAGCACCAGCAGCTCCGTATACCATATTGATTGCGGCAACCTCGCTTTCAGCCTGCACAAATACTCCACCATCTACTTGAGGCATTCTACGAGACATGTACTCAGGTATTTCATTTTGAGGGGTGATTGGATAGCCAAAAAAATGTTTACAACCAGCTTTTATGGCAGCTTCACCGATAGCCTCATTGCCTTTCATTAGTTTTTTAGCCACTAATTATTCCTCCTTTTTCTCACGATGAATTTCAATAACCACATCGGGACATATCCGGGCACAAAAAGTACATCCGATACACGCAGATTTGTCAGTGACAGTAGAGACAAAATATCCTTTTTTATTAATCCTGTCACTCATCTTAACTATGTCTCTGGGACATACTGTTGTACACAAGGCACAACCTTTACACCTATCCTCTTTAAAAACAGGATAAGAAAATGCTTTTGCCATCATTAACCTCCTCATTTCTTCCGCCATTTTGGTGATAACTGCATATCTAATGAAAAGAATTCAGTGTCTATTTTAGGTAAACCCTCAATTTCAACTTTATTCTTGTCAACAGTGGTAAAAACAATTGGAACCTCCAGTAATCTTGCAGTTTCCTCAACTATTGGATAAGCGTCTTCGATAAACTGATTGGTAGTTTCGTATATTAAATTGGTATTGTTAATTATTCCATTAATTTTTAGTTTGGCAGTATCCATAATTTTCTGAGCTAAAGCATAAATATTCTGAGCAGAGTTTTGAAACGGCCGAGCCGGGTTGACAACCAAAAACATTTTGTTATCTTCAGAGACATGTTCAGCAAAGCGCCCCAGCGCTCTGGCACCTACCTCATCCCCACCAACATCTATCATAGCATAAATGCTCTGGCTTCTGAGCACCCGATAGATATCAGCCGGCAAGGCTGGCAAATCAGCAGTGCTGAGCTTTCCACTGGGAGATATTACCTCTATACCATGCTGTTCCAATACTGCCCTGGCCTCACGTGACCTGAAATAGGGATTGACCACATCCAAGTCAGCGATGGCGATATTCTGCTTGTATCTGCTCATTGCTAAAGCGTAATTGACGGCAATCTCACTCTTGCCACTGCCGTATCCACCGCAAAATATGGTAACACGGGAGATGAGATTGGCTTTTTTTAAATCAATAAACATTAACTTCTTCCTCACCAGTTAACACTCGCTGGGCCCCCATAGCTAAGGCATCCATTTCTATTTCCCCTGGGAAAACCCTGACGGGTGCAATAAATTTAATTGACTCGGTTATCCAGGGCATTAAGTACTCATTATCATAAGCCAAGCCTCCGGTAATTATGATGTAGTCGACTCTGCCCTGTGCTCCGGCAGCCAGGCCGCCAATCTCCTTGGCAATCTGATAGGCCATGGCCCGGTACACCAGCTCCGCCTCTTTGTCTCCATTCTTTATTCTTTTTACTACCTCTCTTCCATCGTTTGTTTTTAAATAAGCTGTCAGGCCACCCTGGCCTTTAAGTATTTTCTTTATCTCCCGATGGGTATACTTTCCTGATAAGCTCAGCTTAACCAGATCTCCGGCCGGCAAACTGCCGCTTCGCTCTGGCGTAAACGGTCCATCGCCATCAAGGGCATTATTTACGTCTACAACCTGGCCCTGCCTGTGTAAACCTACTGAAATACCTCCACCTAAATGCACAACTATCAGGTTTAGCTGGTCATACCTTTTTCCAATATCTTTGGCTACTTTTCTGGCCACTGCTTTTTGGTTTAAAGCATGAAATATACTCTTTCTCACAAACTTAGGATGCCCACTTAAGCGAGCGACATCCTCCATTTCATCAACCACGACAGGATCGACGATATATGCTGGAATATTCAATTTCTGAGCTATGGCATAGGCAATTAAAGCCCCTAAATTGGAAGCATGCTCACCGTATTTTCCAGATTTCAATTCACTTAGCATTTTCTCATTAACTGCATAGGTTCCGCCGGGAAGAGGACGCAATAAACCACCTCGACCCACAGCAGCAGCAAGCTTGTTGATATCGAAATTATTTTTGACTAAAGAATCTATGATTACCTGTTTTCTAAAATCAAATTGATCAATCGTACTGGAAAAATCAGACAGTTCTGCAGCAGAATGCCTTAAGACCTCCTCCAGTACAGCTTTTTCTCCTTGATAAACACCAAACTTAGTTGAAGTTGAGCCTGGATTTATAGCTAAAATATACAACTGCCATCCTCCTTTAAGCCAATAAAACTGCAGCAGCTATTGAATTAACTTTAGCATCATGACTGTCAGCCCGAGAGGTTAATATTATCGGCTTACTGGCTCCAACTATCAAACCTGCACACCTGGCGCCGGCAAAATAGACCATGCCTTTATACAGGATGTTGCCAGCCTCAATATTTGGAACTAACAGAATATCAGCCTGCCCGGCAACGGGACCTGTTAAACCAATATGCTCAGCAGCTTCTTTGGATATTGCTCCATTAAGATTTAAAGGGCCAGCAACTATACAGCCTGGTATCTGGCCCCGTTCATTCATTGATTTCAATACTGCAGCATCCAGGGTAGCCTCCATTGCCGGATTAACTTTTTCAACCGCACAAAGTGGAGCTACTTTTGGTACATCTATTTGCAATACTCTATTCGCTACGACAACAGCGTTTTGGATTAAGCCTACTTTCTGCTGCAAATCAGGTTTGATATTCATGCCACCATCTGTCATGATCAGTAGTTTATTAAATCTTTCGGCTTCTAAGATAGCTATGTGACTTAACAGTTTTCCGGTCCTTAAACCCACTTCCTTGTTCAGAACTGCTTTTAGTATCACAGAGGTACTGACCAGCCCTTTCATCAACAGCTGGGCCCTGTTCTGACTGACTTCAGTTACAGCCAGTAGGCAGGCCTGAGCGTCATTCGGTTCATCAATAATTTTCACTCCAGCCAGAGCAAAAGAGAGTTCATCAGCGATACTCTTTATTTTACCGGCATCGCCTACCAAGGTAAAATCAGCAAACCCCAACTCTGAAGCTTCTTTAACCGCCATTAATACATCAACATCAGCTGCAGCAGCCACTGCAACTCGTTTTTGCTCGCATTTAACTGCTGCATCTCTCAATAAATTAAAATTACTAATCATTTATTTCCTCCATTTTTATATTTGCAAGTTCTACAAGCAAATTGCATTATCTAGAATTAAACGCTTAATAAAGATAGTGTTTGCTGGTTAGAGCTAATCAATCTCTTGTATTATACCAAAAAACCAGTAGATGAAAATCAGAATATCTTATTTATTCAAGCTAATATATTGCTAATATATCAATTATATATTTTCTTTGCTCCGGTTGCAATACAGTATACACTACTGATATCATTATATGGTTGAATGGTCACACAGTAATAAATTGTGCTGACAGTAGTTCAGTTAAAAAATGCAAAAAAGGCTTCACCAAGACCAATGAAACCTTTACTCTTCCCTGTAAAAAAACTACACCGAAATGTCAGCTGTTAACTGCTGTATTCTCCTTAAACATACTTTAATCTGATATTATCAGCTACCAAAGCTATAAACTCAGAATTAGTAGGTTTACCCCTGTCGCTGTCAATCGAATAGCCAAAGAATTCATTTAATGAATCTACATTACCTCTTCTCCAGGCTACTTCAATAGCATGCCTGATTGCTCTTTCTACCCGACTGGCTGTAGTGTTATGCATTATTGCTATTTCAGGATATAGTATTTTAGTAATTGCTCCCAGAAGTTTTGTGTCATCTACCACCATTCTGATTGAATCACGTAGATATAGATAACCTTTGATATTAGCTGGTATCCCAAACATATGCAAGTAACTTGAAATCTCTGCCTTAATGCCACCTTCACCACGCAAAGGTGTGCCCGTACTGGTTATCCCGCTGTACATTTGTCGAATGCGGCTGGCTAGTACATCCAGATTGAAGGGCTTTAAAATATAATAGGCAGCGCCTAAATCTGCAATCCGTTTCGTCATCTGCTCTTGTCCAAATGCTGTTAACATAATTACACGTGTTTTACATGATGAATCTTTGCGCAATTTCTCTAGTACACCTATTCCATCCAGGTGGGGCATAATGATATCTAATACTATAACATCGGGATTATGATTCTTGATTATGTCCAAAGCCTCCAAGCCATTATGCCCTACACCTACAACATCGAAATCATTTTGTGATTTCATATAATCACTCATCATTGCACAAAATTTTTCATTATCATCAACAACAGCAACACGTATCATAGTATCACCTCTCAAATTATCTAAATTATCTTTTCTGCAGAGGAAGAAATTTCCCTTCCCAGTTCTTGATAAAAACAGCAAATAGTTTTACCCCGCTCTTCTTTTCATCCATATATTTGTCGAAATATGTCGTAATTGGATATTCAGTAATTCAGATTCATATACCATGTTTTCTATAAAACAACCATATCCCCGCTTTGGATTATTTAAAAACACATGGGTGACAGCACCAATTATATGTCCATTCTGAATTATCGGACTTCCGGACATACCTTGAACTATTCCACCAGCTCTATCAAGCAGCCTATTATCGGTAATTTCAATGACCATTCCTTTATTATTCCCACTGTAACTTCGGGAATTTTTAATCACCTTAATCTCAAATTTTTCAATTTTTGTGTCCTCTATAACAGTCAGGATATGGGCATCTCCTTCGTATATTGTGTTCCTTAAAGCTACCGGCAGGGTATTCTCTGACAACAGATTATTATCAATTAAACGTCCATAAATTCCATACCTGCCATTCTTGTCAATGCTGCCTACTAAATTGTTTTTATTAATAGCTACAGCGTTTTTCTGACCTGGCAAACCAGGTTTAGAGGGCTCAATTGAAGTGACGGACGCCATTGTTACATTACCTGATCTAAATTGAAGCTGAGAATTGCTGTCTGGATCTGTCACAGGATGGCCGAGTGCCCCAAAGGTTTTGGTTGTAGGGTCTATAAAAGTTAAGGTTCCAATACCCGAAGTATTGTTTTTTCCATAGATGCCAATTTTATATTTGCCATCACTACCGCTCTTGACTGCTTTAACATTTATCAAATGCTCACTTGTGCCTTTCCTGACTACTATTTCAAGATATGGATTTTTACTGGCTTCACTATTGATAATATTCTCCAGATCTTCAATATTGACAATGTTTATCTGATTAATCTGCATAATATAGTCACCGGTTCTGATTCCAGCCTTTTCTGCAGGTGAAACTGCTCCTTCATCGGTTTTAATTTTCATAAAGCCCGTGACCAAAATTCCGTCTGTCTGTAAATACACCCCTAATGTTTGACCACCTGCTACCAGTTTTAATTCTGGTAGTACATTAATATTTATTGTCTGAAGGGGAATAATACCCAGTAACTTCAACTGAATCCGGGCACTACCGATAGCCAAAGGTTCAAAACTCAAACCATTGTTTAATTTGTTATTTATTTCCATTTGATTAAAGGTCGAGACATTGACAATTCCGTTTGATTCTAATCCAAATTGCAGTATATTTGGGTAAGCAAATGGCAAATAATGAGGTCGACCATCAATCATATTAACATGGGAAGGTAAGGTTAAAATCGTTCTTACGGGCTGCAATTGACAGGCAAATAACAAAGTTGCTGCTAATAACCAACCACAAAGGTACTTTATTCTTTTTTTATTTGTCATTATTAGAACTCCTTCTGGATATGATGTGCTCCGTCTGTTCTAATAAATTAACCTTTATGTTGATGTAATATGTGCTCAGACAGTATGGAAATGTATGCAGTATTTTATAGATAAATGTCTTTAAAAATAAAAATCACAAACTAATATTATTTAATGGTAGCCTGTAAATTTTTTTTAGAATATAAAGGCTTCTCAGACTAAAGAGCTGAGAAAAACCTTGGAAGCAATTTATCGATGATTATTAGCTAATAAACAAATTCTGCCCACTTGCTAGATTTATTTGGGCATCAGTTGGCGATAAGTTTTTCAGCGTGTATTCTGGTCGCTTGATCTGTCTTGTCTGATCCCATCATTCTCATCAGTTCTGCAATTCTACTGTCTTTATCAAGTAATTCTATTTCGGTTACAGTCCGTTCATTTTTAATACTTTTTTTTATCAGAAAATGATAGTTTCCTTTTGCTGCAATAACAGGCAAATGAGTAACACAAAGAATTTGGCGCGTTTTTGCCAACTCAAATAGTTTGTCAGCAATAGCTGTCGCCACCTGTCCGCCAATACCGACATCGATTTCATCAAAAATAATCGCCGATACTTCGTTCTCATTGGAGATGAGGGCCTTTAAAATTAACATCAAACGTGATAATTCTCCGCCTGAAATTACCTCTTGCAATGGGTTTAAAGGCTCCCCTTTATTTGCCGAAAATAATAGTCTGACTTTATCACTGCCTGCTGCAGCGACAACTGCTGGATTGTATTCAACCTGACAGGTTAATCTGGCGTACTTCATGCCCAAATCACTTAAGCCTTTTTGCAGTTTTTGGCATAAACTCCGTGAAAATTTGCTTCTTGCTTTAGATAAAGCCAGGGCTTTAACTGAATATTCATTTTGCAGACTTTGAATCTGCGCAGTGAGCTTATCACGCTCTTCTGAGCTGTTTTCCAAGGTGTAGATTCTCTTTTTTACGCTCTCCGCAAAACCGATAATATCTTCAATACTGTTGCCGTATTTTCGTTTCAAAACATTGATTTCATTTAATCTCTCTTCTATTTGATTAAGCTGATCAGGATTAAAATCAACCTGATTCAGATAATTACCCAGTTCATGGCTTAACTCCTGGGCATTGTAATATATGGAGCTGGTCAGATCAAAAATATTTTTTATTCTGTCATCATATTCTGATATGGCCTGCAGAGAACTTGTACAGTTTCCAATCCTGTCTAAAACAGATACCTGATTATTATCATCAAAAAACGTTCTCTCCAGCTCTGCCAGAACATCGTTTATCTTCTCAAAATTTCTTAAAACTCTGCTCTCTCTTTCTAACTCTTCATCTTCATTAGGAGTTAAAGCAGCATTCTTAATTTCTTCCAGCTGATACCCCAGAATGTCCAGCTCTCTAGCTACCATTGATTCATCTTCACCAAAATCTGCTAATTTTTTATTTAATGAATTTATTTCAGCCAAAATATTGGCGATTTCAGCCTTGATCTTACTTATTTCCTGGCCGCCCCACTGATCAATAATCTGACGCTGGTAAGACTCATAAAGCAATCTAGTGTGTTCATGCTGCCCGTAAATATTTATCAGAAAACTGCCGATCCCTCTCAGCATTTGATTGGTAACCGGAACGCCATTAATCAGATTTCTGTTCCTTCCACTGCGGGTTATTTCACGGTCAATGATCACGATCCTGTCCTCATGCTCAATACCATAACTGTTGAGCTGTTCTAACAACGGTTTAATGTTATCGAATTTAAAAGTAGCAGTAATTTTACATTTACTGGCACCTGATCTTATAAAGTTAGTAGAGCCTCTGCTGCCCAAAGCCAGGCTCACTGCATCAATCAGAATTGACTTCCCAGCGCCTGTTTCTCCAGTTAGAATGTTTAAGTTGTCAAAAAAATCGATATTGGCAGATTCGACTAAAGCGAAATTTTTCAAACTTAAATGTATTAACATTGTTAACCTCCTTGGGCCTCTGTTCTCCTCAATTTATAGCGCATAATGTCGTAGAAGCTTCGATCTGTCAAGCGAATCAGTTTAACGTAGACAGCTGATTTTTTTACTGTGACAACATCTCCAGGCAGTAACTGATAGTTCTCCTGCCCGTCAACTGTCAAATAAGCTGTTTCTAAACTGTAAGCTTTGATTTTTATAACTGATTCTAATGGAACAATTAAAGGGCGAGCATAAAGGGCGTGAGCAGCAATCGGGGTAATCACCATTAACTGCATATTGGGGTGCACTATAGGCCCGCCAGCCGATAAAGAGTACGCCGTTGAACCGGTAGGAGTAGCAATAATCAAGCCATCGGCCGGGTAGGTATCTACCCAAATATCATCAACCGCGATTTCTATCCGGCCCATTCGAGACAACGAACCTTTAGCAATAACAGCTTCATTTAAAGCATAGGACGAGAATACTGGCTGGTCGTTGCTGAAAACACTGACCTCAAACATCATGCGTTCATCGATCGTGTATTCTTCCTTAATTACTAATTCCAAACCACTCCACAAATCGCTTGACTCAATTTCACTTAAGAATCCCAGCCTGCCAAAGTTAACACCCAGAATAGGTATGTTCCAGTAAGCTTCCTGTCGAGAGAAATGAAGTAAGGTGCCGTCTCCGCCCAAAACGATGGCTAAATCCAAATCATTCTCAGGTTTAACAGGATCTATTATCGCCTGAATATGATATGAAGCCAACCATTTTTTAATTTCACTGGCAATGGCCAGGACTTCATCCCGCTTATTATTAGGTAAAATTGCTACCTTTTTCACCTTAAATACTCCCACTCTTTCTAAGAATTATCAGCAACAGGATAAGAATTATAATTACTAAAATAGCCAGAATTAAATACAGATATCTGGTCTTATTTTTTTCTCTAAAGTTAAATACTTGATATCTGTCTTTTTCTTTATCAAAGAGAATGATGCCATCTACATTTAAACTTGACTGCATTTCCAGCAGCGGGGTACGTATTTCTGGCGAGTTAAAACGTTTACCTTCCATAGAGCTGGTCTTAAGCTTAAGCAAATAGCGTTTACTGCCCTTTTTTAGCAGGGCAATATTTCTGCCTGCTACAATATGGCTTTTTTGTTCGTCAACTGTTAAATTTAAACGCAGCTCGTTAATGTTTTTAAGATAGACAAAGCCTTTCTCGGCCAGGAATTGAATAACCCGGGAATTTCTTTTATTCTTTTTATCGTCATTTTCAATTATTACTGTATTGTCATCATTAAATAATTTCCAAAAAATAAAAATAATAATACCAGTTAAAATCAACGCAACTATAGCTAAATCCTGTACTGTTAATAACATTTAACCGCTCCAATTACAAAGTATTATGTGCCTCAACAACTATTTTCCTAATATCAATATTATTATACAATTGATTATTTGTAAAAATAAAATGTGCTAAAAACTCAATATTGCCAGCATCGGCTTTATAAGGAGCATAGGTTAAAGCCATAATCTTAAAACCCTCACTGTCAGCATTGTCTATAACCTTTCGTAATATCTTAATATGAGTTTCCGGATGTTTGACTACTCCTTTGGTTGTACCTTTGACACCAACTTCAAACTGGGGTTTTATCAGGGCTATCACACTGGTGTCTGGCCTAACCAAATTTTTCAGTGTTTTGAAAACGTGAGCTAATGAAATAAACGAAACATCAACAGTAACCAGATCAAACGGCTGGTCCAACACACCTGTCAAATCCTTTAAATTCAGGCCTTCATAACTAACAATTTTTTCAGATTGTCTTAATTTCTGATGCAATTGATTATGCCCGACATCAACAGCATAAACCTTTTTGGCACCATGCTGCAGTGCACAGTCTGAAAAACCACCGGTTGACGCACCTAAATCCAACACCGTTTTGTCCTTGAAATTAAGCCCGAAAGTATTAATGGCTTTCTCCAGCTTCAGGCCGGCCCGGCTGACATAAACGCAGGGGTTTTCAGTCAGCTCAATTACATCATCTGCACCAATTTGATAGCTGCTTTTGGTTATTATCTGATTATTGACCTTAATTGCTTTCATCTTAATATAAAACTGTGCTTTAGCCCGGCTCTCAGCTATTTTAAGTTTGACTATAGCTTTATCCAACCGCATTCAGACCACCACTTACCTGGCTAATTCCGCTTTAATCTGCTGACAAATAGTTTTAGAGTCTAACCCAAGCTCTTTTCTCAAAAGGCCAATATTTCCGTGTGAAACAAATTTATCTGGTATGCCAAGAGGTATAAACGGAGTATTGATATTGTTTCTTACCAGTTCAATGGCAATTGTTTCACCTATTCCTCCCTCAATAACATTATCCTCTAATGAAACTATCAGCCTGCTGCTGCTCGCCAGTTTTTTGAGCAACTCTGTATCAAACGGCTTTAAAAACCTGCTGTTAACAACTGTAGCACTGATCTGCTCTTCTTGCAGCTGCTGAGCACATTGATATGCAACAGCAACCATGTTTCCAATGGCCCAGATTACCACCTCTCGACCAGTGCAGATTATCTCTGATTTGCCCAGTTCCAGCGGCCATGAGTTTTGTTGCTTAGTAAATATTTCTGAACTGCCTCGAGGATATCTGATAGAAACAGGATTGTCCTGCTCAACTGCAAAACGCAACATTTCGGTCAGTTCAGCCCCATTGCAGGGGGCCATAATAGTCATTCCCGGAATCATTTTCATGTAGGATAAATCGAAAACTCCATGATGAGTTGCCCCGTCGTGTCCTACTAAGCCGGCTCTGTCAACAGCAAAAATCACAGGCAGGTTTTGCAGAGCTACATCATGCAGGATCTGATCAAAAGCTCTCTGAAAAAAAGTCGAGTAAATGGCGACAACGGGTTTTAATCCAGCTGCTGCCATTCCTGCAGCTAAAGTGACTGCATGCTGTTCAGCGATAGCCACATCAAAAAAGCGATTACTGTGCACTTTTGCAAACCTCTGCAAACCTACCCCAGAGGTCATGGCAGCGGTGACAGCAGTTATTCGTTTATCTTTTTCAGCCAAATCGACTAGACTTTCGCCAAATACCTGACTAAATGTTTTTACTTTCCTGGCCTTTAGCAGTTCCCCGGTTTTCACATTGAACGGAGCAATCCCATGATAGACATCTGGCGATTTTAAGGCATAATCGCAGCCATAGCCTTTCTTAGTTACACAGTGGATTATCACTGGAGCTCTGGAGATGGCAGCCTGTTGTAATGCAATCTGCATCGCCTCAATATCATGGCCATCAATAGATCCAATATAAGTAAACCCGAGTTCTTCAAATACAATCCCATTTATCATAAAGTATTTCAGGCTGTTCTTTAATCGCTCAATTGTCTTTGACAGCCCTTTACCTATTAATGGTATTTTCTCCAGGGCTGTCACTGTATTACGTTTAATATCTTCATACATTGGCGCCGTTCTGAGGCCATTTAAATATCTTGAAATAGACCCGATATTGGGAGATATAGACATCTGATTATCGTTAATAATAATAATCACTTTTTTTTGCAAATGTCCAATGTTATTTAAGGCTTCCCAGGCCATACCGCCTGTCAGGGAGCCATCACCAATGATCGCAATAATATGGTTATTTCTTTTGGCCAGATCCCGTTCAATAGCCATACCTAAAGCTGCAGAAAGTGAAGTAGTACTGTGACCAGCGCCAAAACAATCGTGAACATTTTCCTCTATAACCGGGTACCCGCTGATGCCTCCATATTGCCTGATAGTATCAAATACTTCCTGCCGGCCGGTTAAGAGCTTGTGGGCATAGGCCTGATGTCCTACATCCCAAATAATCTTATCAACTGGGCTGTTAAAAGTACTGTGAATGGCCAACGTAAGTTCCACTACACCCAGGTTTGAGGCCAGATGTCCACCGTTAACTGAAACAGTTGATAAAATCTTTTCTCTGATATCTTTGGCAATATAATAGAGTTCTTTGGAGCTGTATTGTTTTAGATCTTGAGGTTTTTTAATTGTTGATAATAAAGTCATAGTCCCTCACTCTCTCAGTATCGTCTCTCTACCAAAAACCGGAATAGAATTCGTAATCTTGTACCACTATTACCTAGAAAATCTAGCAAACTGACGGCTTCTGCCAACAGTTCCTTACACCTGGCAGTAGCATAGTCCAGACCATAGATTACCGGATAAGTTAGTTTTCCTAATGCTTCATCACGGCCTGTGGCTTTCCCGAGCAACACCTGATCTCCAGTGATATCTAAGATGTCATCCTTGATCTGATAGGCCAAGCCAATTTTGCCAGCAGCCTCACCCAACAACTGAAGCTGTCGGTCAGTGGCCTTCGCCAGTATAGCTCCCATTCGTACAGCAGCAACCAATAAGGCGGCAGTTTTTTGACGATGGATATACTCCAGCGTTTCAGCGCAATGCAACGTAAAATCTTTTTCTGCCAAAATATCAACAGCCTGTCCTCCCATAATACCTTGGGTGGAGGTGGCCTCGGCTAACTCTTTAATAAGCTTAACTACGATTGAGGCTGAGGTATACTTACTTTGTTCCTTAGCTATAATCTGAAAAGCATGGGTTAACAGAGCATCACCAGCCAGCAGAGCAATCGCATCGCCAAATTTTTTGTGGCAGGTAAGAATACCTCTGCGATAATCATCATTATCCATAATTGGCAGATCATCATGGATTAAAGAAAAACAATGGATAAACTCCAAGGAGCAGGCTGCGGGAACAACATTAGCTGTCCCATTTAAGGCCTGGTATGTTGCCAACAGTAAAATTGGCCGGATTCTTTTGCCATTACTAAGCACACTGTACCTCATGGCCTGATGCAAGACCTCCGGTCGTTCAGTTAGACCAGGCAGGTAATCATTCAGGGCTTGATCAATTAACAGTTTTTGTTGTTGCAGGTATTCTTTTATTTTCATATTTTACTCAAACTCTTCAAACAAAAGTTTGTTTTCCTTCAGCTTTATTATTTTTACTTTCTCTTCTGCTTTATTTAACTCCAGACGACAGTAATTGAGCAGGTCCATTCCTTCTTCATATCTTTCCATTAATTCTGGCAAAGCCAGCTCCTTCTTTTCGAGAATTTTAACAATCTGCTCCAGTCTGCTCAGAGCTTCTTCCATAGTTATCTTATTCTTATCTATCATCATTATCGACCTCTTTTTTAAGTACCTTGGCAATAATACTACCATTGTAAAGCTCTATTTTGAGCCTGTCCTGCAGTTTTACTTCAGTAACAGAACTGATTATGTTCCCATCAGTATCATTATAGACCAGTGCATACCCATTTACTAACTCTCTTTTGGGATTAAGCTCGGCAATTCTTTTCTCCAATCGATGGTATTGGTCTTTAATACTATTGATACGGAGTTCAAAGTTAATTTGCAGCCCACTATGCAACAGCCTGATGTATTCTTTCTGCCGATCCAATCTGGCAGAAGGACGATAAAGTTTAAGCTGCTGATACCGGATTTTGACAATACTCCTGATCTGTTGCAGATGATTTTCAACTGCCTGAGTAATTCTGTCATAAAACAGGTCAGTATCTCGATACAGTTCACTGATATTGGGCACTACCAGCTCAGCGGCAGCGGTAGGGGTGGCAGCAGTTTTATCTGCTGCCAGATCGGATAAGGTAGTATCAATTTCATGGCCTACAGCTGAGACAACCGGTAC
>JANQLZ010000029.1 GCA_028280325.1 Bacillota bacterium | reverse complement strand
TGGCTCCGCTGAGTGAGTTAGGTATTAGCCAAATAAAGCAGGCTGCAAAAAGTAAGAAACTGAAAGACAGTGAGATTATATTGACATCACCTTACACCAGGGCTTTACAAAGTGCAGCTATAATTTCTAAAGAACTAGATTTAGATATTATTGTAGAAGTTGACTTGCATGAGTGGATTCCTGATATAGTTAACTTTCAACACAAAACAACACAGCAGTGTATGGACTTAGCCCATGATTATAATATTAATAATGGAGTTCATCCTCAAGGTGAAGTAAAGGTATGGGAAACTTTAGCTAGTATAAAAAAGAGAACAGAATCGGTATTAAGTAAATATCATAAGTACAATAAGGTTATCGTTGTTTGCCATGGAATGGTAATGAAAACTCAAAAAGAGCAAGATAAAATAAAAAATGGTGAGATCATTAGAATAAAAGTAACAGTAGAAGATTAATTTCAATAAAAAGGGTTATACATAACTTCATTAATATCTTAAAATGGAGGAGTTAACATGGTAATTTATCAAGAAAACTGTTTACCCCAAGCAAAAAGTATTGAGCTCTTGTACCAAGCTCATAACTGGCTATCCTATACTAAAAATATGGAGCTAACTATGCGAGGAATTAAAAATTCCTTGTTTATGATAACCGCCACAGTTGAGAATAATTTAGTAGGATTTATTAGAGTTGTTGGAGATGGATTCACTATTATCTATATTCAAGATATTTTAGTTCACCCCCATTATCAGCAACAAGGTATTGGCGAGGAACTCCTAACAAGAGTGTTAGAGAGATATCCAAATGTTAGGCAAAAGGTATTATTAACTGATGCCAGCAAGGAGACAAAATACGTTAGAGATTTTTATCGAAAACTAGGCTTTAAAAGCTGCGATAACGGTCAAACCGTAGCCATGGCCAGGTTTGAAAATTAGTCTATTATGCAACAAAAAGAACCCCTCCTAACTCATAGGAGCATAACCCAAAAGTTAATCAAAAGCAGATGTCTTCTGTTCCTATGTGGAATGGAAGTTTTTCGTTTTTGGGAGGCTAAGCTATATCTTAGTAACAAAAACATCATTTATCCAGAAATAGTCTGGCAAAATTGAAAGGGTTTTGGGGCTAAGCTATAATTGTAATGAGGTGACATGAAATGATGTCAATAAATGAAGAGATTAAAAGTAATTAAAAGCTTATTAGGGGATATCAGGTATGCATAGACCAATCTTAAAAACTAAACTTCATATTCCACCATCCAGGACCAATTTAGTCGTCCGCCCTCAACTGATCCAGCGCCTTAATCAGGGGTTACATCGTAAAATGACCCTAATCTCTGCGCCTGCTGGTTTTGGTAAAACTACGCTGGTTAGCAGGTGGGCCACTCAATGTCAGCTGCCAGTCGTTTGGATATCACTGGACAGGAGAGATAATGATCCGATAAGCTTCCTGATTTATTTTATTACTACCATAAAGACCATTGAAGCAGATTTTGGTGAAGCTATATTAAGTGCACTCCAAACCCCTCAACCACCATCCACAGAGTCAATACTAACTACTATATTAAATGAAATAGCTGAATTAACAGACAGCTTTATTCTGGTTCTTGATGATTATCATTCAATTGATGATGAAAATGTAGATAGTGTACTAACCTTTATACTTGAAAATATTCCTAAGCAGCTGCATCTTGTGATAGTAACGCGGGAGGATCCAAAGCTGCCCCTGGCACGATTACGATCGCGTGACAACTTGACGGAGCTACGTACTGCAGACTTACGATTTACTTTATCTGAAACTTCAAGATTTCTAAACCAGGTAATGGCATTAATTGTCTCAGACGAAGATATAATCACACTCAATGATCGTACAGAAGGTTGGGTTGCCGGGCTACAGTTGGCTGCAATATCTATGCAGGGGCTCAATGACAGTACTGCTTTTATAAAATCGTTTGCCGGTAGTCACACTTTTGTAATGGATTACTTAATACAAGAAGTCCAAAATCGACAGTCCGCCAACGTTAATTCATTCTTACTACATACTTGTATTCTTGATCGATTATGTGGATCGCTTTGTGATGCTGTTTTGCAGGATTCATCGATTTCAGGGCAGGCTATGCTGGAATACATAGAACAGAAAAATTTATTCATCGTTCCGTTAGATAACGAACGTTGCTGGTATCGCTACCATCACCTTTTTTCAGATTCACTCCGTCAGCAGCTTCAACAGGCAGGTTCGTTATCAGGGGCTGAAGCAATGGATGTTAATGAACTACATAGGCGTGCAAGTCAATGGTATGAAGAAAACGATCTGGTAATTGAAGCCTTCTATCATGCGACCCTTGCTCATGATATTGAGAATGCTGAACGTTTAATTGCAAGTGAGGAAATGCCTCTACACAATAGTAGCGTGGCTGGTTCTGTGCTCAAGTGGCTCGAATCTCTACCGTTAAAAGTACTACAACAGAATCCTTCTTTATGGATAAAACAGGCCTCTTTATTATTACTAAGCGGCCAAACGAGCTGTGTAGAAAAGAAATTGCAATCTGCTGAAACAGCTCTAAAAAGTATGGAAATTAAAGCTGAAACAAGAAATATGGTTGGACGTATAGCTGCTGTAAGGTCGATGTTAGCTTTGACTCAATACCAGCTTGATTCTGTAATTGCTCAGTCAATGTCTGCACTTGAATATCTTAGCCAGGATGAGCTGGTTCATCGTAATACTGCCGTTTTGGCCTTAGCAAATGCCTACGAACTATTAGGTGAGCGTACTGCAGCTAACAGAGCGTATACTAAATCTTTATCTCTCAGCCAGCAATCAGGCAATATCTTCTATACTATTTTGGCCTCAATTGGCCGAGCTACTATCCTTGAACTTGAAAACCAGTTGCATCTGGCAGCAGAATATTATCAAAGAGTATTGGATCTGTTTGGTGATTATCCACTACCTTATGCCAGCGATGCATATCTTGGACTGGCTCGCATATTTTATCAATGGAACGACCTGGGAAATGCCTTGAAATATGGAGAGAAGAGTTTACAGCTGGCCAAGCAGTATGAAAACCACCTCGATAGGTATATAATCTGTGAAATATTTTTGGTGCGTCTTAAACTAGCTCAGAGAGATATTGAAGGCGCTGAGGTCTTGTTAAACAGAATAAGTCAGATAGTACAGCACAACAATTTTGCACATCGAATTTCTGAGGTTGTTGAAATACAAATAATACTATTGCTTCACCGCGGCAATATAGAGAAAGCTGCTGATCTGGCAACAACTTATGAGGACCCTGTCAGCCAGGCAAGAGTGCATCTTGCCAAAAAAGATGCTTCAACAGCATTAAAACTGTTGGAGATAGAGTACTGTCAAATGGAGGAAAAAGGCTGGAGCAATGAAAGGCTTAAGATTATGGTTTTACAGTCGGTCGCCCTATATGCTTGCGGGGAAAAAGATCGCGCTATGAAAAAAACTTTTGATGCGCTTATGCTAGCAGAACCAGGCGGCTTCATTCGGCTATTTGTTGATGAAGGTGACCTGGTTGCAGAGTTATTGAAAGGTGCTGTCAAACATGGGGTTATGCAGGACTATGCAAAAAAACTGTTAACTGCTTTTAGGGCTGAGTTTCATAAGAGTAGAGCCAGGGGTTATCACCTTGTAGAACCATTGAGTCAACGGGAGTTAGAGATTCTTATGCTTATCGCTCAGGGGCTATCAAACAGGGAGATAGGTGATCGCCTATTCCTTGCTCTGGATACAGTAAAGGGGCATAATCGGAATATTTTTGCTAAGCTCCAAGTTAAAAGACGTACCGAAGCTGTTGCTCGTGCCCGAGATTTAGGCCTGCTGTTGTAAAAAAGCTTTAACAGATTAATAAATTTATGTAAAACAACACTTTAGTGTTTTTACTATAATACTTTTCTTAGCTACAATATATAGAGCAAAGTATATTAATCTTAAATAGAGCCTGATGTGAACCACTCATTATATTCTAAGTAAAGGAGGAGCAATGTAATTGAATAGAGTAGACACAACTGAAAAAACATACAGAAAAGCTGCAATTATAATCGGAATACTGTTCATTACTGCAACTGCGGCAACCATAATAAATCAAATAATCATCGATCCTATTTTAGATAGTGCCAGCTATCTTACAAATATTTTTGAGCATGAGAATCAATTTATAGTAGCAATGATCTTTGAGTTAATTAATGTAATTGCTTGTGCTGGTATCGCGATTCTCATATTCCCAATATTAAAAAAGTTTAATGCAGCGCTAGCTATTGGCTACGTTGGCTTCAGGGTAATGGAAGCAACGATTGGGTCTGTGGCATTAATCAGCAGACTGTCTCTACTAACATTGAGCCAAGAATATGTAAAAGCAGGTAATTCCGTAGTATCCAGTTTTCATTATTTAGGCAGTTTATTACTTGGTGGGTATGATTGGACTTTTTTAATAATGTTAATATTGTTTAGTGTGGGTGCTTTAATGTTATATTATATTTTATACCAATCAAGACTGGTGCCACGAGTCATATCTGTCTGGGGTTTTATTGGAGCTATCATGGCTTTAGTAGCTTTTACATTACAAATGTCTGGATTGATAATTGGTGAATCAATGATTTCCAACTTATTAGCTCTTCCCATTGCAGTGAATGAAATGGTACTGGCCGGGTGGCTGATAGTTAAGGGGTTCGACCCATCAGCAATAACCAGTTAATTTTAGATTATAATTGGTATGAGATAGTTTTGCCTATGGCTATTAAATAGTTTAATGAGAACTTCCGTTCCTATTATGGAATGGAAGTTTTTTTAGAATTCTTGAAGTAAAAGTCCATGACCCAGCTGCTTAAATAAGCTGTGCATATTCATTTGTGGATATTTACCAAAAAAGTTCAGAAAAATCTGTTATACTAATAAATGAGAATGTTTTTAGTTTTAGTTATTGTAATTATTGTGGATTTTGTAACCATAAAAAGCCTGAATTATTAGTTAAATGGGGAGGAGAGTATGACAGAAAAGCAGTTGAAAAAATCGTTAGCTTTATATAACCGACTGGTAGAAAAAAATATCTCTACTATTGAATGTGAGTTCGGAAATGATGCATTAAAAATTGTTGCTTTAGGTAAAGAGAAAGTTAGTTCAGTGGTTTTGCCTGATATAGGCAATAAAAACATGATGTCACCAGTTGTTAATTTCAATACCAGCATTATATCCTTGCATAAAGCAATTCTAGAGAAAGGCTATCCAATAACAAAAACCGTCAGAGTCGCCTATCGATTATCTGATGCCTTGTTTAAATCAATTCCCAGAATATTTAGAGGCTCTCTGGGCTTTATCGTAACAACGAACTGGTTTATTTCCAAACTGCAACGCTTTGCTCATAATACTCAAAACAGAAGTTACCCTGACAATTTTGTTATGACAGTTGACAAAACTCCTGATAGGAGAGGATATGTGTTAGTAGCAGAAGAGTGCACAGTCAGAAAAATGTATGCAGCCAATGATGTTGAAGAGTTAGTCCCTTATTGTAGTTTTTTTGATTATGTTCAGGCTAAAGCAACAGGAATGGGGCTGAGTCATACCTACGAAGGAGAATATCCCGACCAGTCTTGTACAATTAAATCTTTTCATAGAGGTGAAGCTATTATGGTACCGAAGTTAAAGGAAATTGTACAGGATATTAAGCTAAAATCAGAGTTTAAAACGGCAAAATAGCCTGCAACAAAGAGGTTGGAGGCTGCTGAAAAAGCCCGCTCTCTGAAGATTCAGCGGCTCTTTTTGTAGCAAATCATAAAGAAGTTGTGATAAGCTTAGTTTAACATGTTCATGAGTCTGAGGAGGCAGTATGTTTATTGTAATTGATGGTCCAGATGGCAGTGGAAAAACTACTGTCGCCAAAGATGTTGTAGCTGCTTTAAATGTACAAGGATATCCGGCAATATATACGAAAGAGCCAACTGATTCAGTATTAGGCAGGCAAATTAGAAAACTACTAAAAGAAAAAACGGCTGACCCACAGCAACTTTTTGACTTGTATGTTGCTGACAGACTTATCCATATAGATTATATAGTAAATTGCTTAAATAAGAATATAGTAGTAGTTTGTGATCGTTATAAATACTCAACTTTTTGCTATCAATCTACACATGGAATAGATGAGAAATCTATGGCTAAGAACAACAAGCTATTGTCACCTGATCTGACATTTATTCTGTACTCATCGCCTGCGATTTTGTTAAATCGTATTGAAAATCGTGGAAACGAGAAAGAAATTTTTGAGAATAAAGAGTTTCTAAAAACGGTTGTCAGCAAGTTTCTGAATTTATCGAGTTTTTTTGATGAGGAATTTGTCTATATCAATACAGCAGAAGAGAATAATGAAGTATGCTCAATAATAGTTGAAAAAATAACAAGTCTGCTTTAGCAGATTATAACAGAGGAAAGGGTGACAAATAGTGAATGCTAAATACATACCAATAATTGTTGAGGAAGTTTTTGATGCTCCTGTTTCGACTGTATGGCAAGCGATTACTGATGTAGAAGAAATGAAAAAATGGTTTTTTGCTAATACCGAATCATTTAGGCCTGAAGTAGGATTTAAAACTCAGTTTGAAGTAATATCTCAGGGAAGGGTCTTTTTGCATATCTGGGAAGTTACCGAGGTAGAGCCTGAGAAGAGTATAACAGTTCACTGGCAATACGGTGGCTATTCAGGAAACCTATCGGTAACTATGGGTTTATGGAAAGTGGGGAATCAGACTCAGTTTAGAGTGACCTGTATTGGCATTGAAACCCTGCCGGACAGTGTTCCGGAATTTACAAGAGAGAGTTGTACAGCAGGCTGGAATTATTTTATTAAAGACAGGCTGAAAAGCTATTTAGAGAGCAAATAAGCTATAACATTTAATGAAGGAGGCCGTTGGATGCTAACAGTTAAAGAACTTAATGAGCAGACCTGGCCTGATTTTGAGGATCTGTTTGCTAAACACAACGGAGTTAGAGGTGGCTGCTGGTGCATGTTTCATCGGGTAAGGTCATCTCAGTTCAACAAAATGTCTAAAGAGGAAAGGCGTTTAGCTCACTATAATTTGACTTTTTCAGGTAAGGAAGCAGGACTGATTGTTTACGATCACGAAGTTCCGGTTGCCTGGTGTCAGTTTGGTTCGGCCGAGTATTTCCCTCAATATGATTACGGCCGTATTTATTCCAAGCTGGAAATTCCTACAGAACTCAAGCCAAAGTGGCGGATCAGCTGCCTGTTCGTCGATAAGCATTGCCGGAAACAAGGACTTTCTTCCTTTGCCCTCGCCGCTGCTATTGAACTGATCAGGCAAAAGGGTGGCGGAGTTGTGGAAGCGTTTCCATTTGATTTTAATGGCTCAGATAAGCCCTCATATAATGGATCGGTACGGATGTACACCAGACATGGTTTTAAAAAGGTTATGAGGTTAGGAAAAAATACAGTATTTATGAGAGCAATTCTTTAAAACATCAGCATAAGGATTAATATTATTTCCTCAAAATTTATAAATACTTTCAGGTGCAAAGCAAAAACCTTGACAGGTTAAGCATTTTTATATAAAATACTTAACTAGTTAAGGAGATTTATATGGAAAATGATTTTTTAAAAGATCTAGGATTTCTAGGAGTAACTGCCAGGCTAAAGCGTTTGAGTGATAAGTTGTCGTATAGCATCAAAGAGCTTTATAGTGAAAATCTGATAGATATTGAACCCAGTTGGCATTTAGTGTTCCTGCTGCTAAAAAAGAAGAAACAAAGTACAATGACTGAAATTGCTGAATCTTTACACTTATCTCAGCCGGCTATGACCAAAATGATCAATAGAATGTCCAAGAAAAACTACATTGAAGTTATCCGAGACAGCAATGACAAGAGAAAAAAGATATTACAGCTTTCAAGCAAAGCAAAGCGAGAACTGCCCAGGTTTGAAGTAATCTGGGAAGCAGGGGAAAACTCAATCAGGGAAATACTTAAAGCCAATCTAGCTTTCTTAGATTCTTTGGCAGAGTTTGAAGAGCAAATTGACAGTAAAAGTTTTAAAGACCGGGCGCTCAACTATCTTAAATACCAGGATAATTAGTTTATATAGCTTTGCAGGTCAACACCATTTAACAGTTTGGCAAATCTGAAAGTACCATTGAAGTGGCTGCAGATGAAAGCAGTACTTTAAAATATAAAGGAGCAGGGTAATGAATATAATCGGAAACACGCCATTAATAAAATTAGAAAGATTAGTAAATCCGGATTGCGCCACTATTTATATAAAATATGAAGGCGGTAATCCCACCGGAAGCATGAAGGATCGCATGGCTCTATCGATGATTGAGGGCGCTGAGCGCAGGGGAGAGTTAAAACCTGGGGGCAAGGTTGTAGAATACACTGGTGGCAGTACCGGAGCATCGCTGGCTATGGTTTGTGCCAATAGAGGGTATCAGGCTCATTTTGTTTCCTCTGATGCTTTCTCTGAAGAAAAGCTGCAAACTATGCGAGCATTTGGGGCAACATTGGAGTTAATCCCAAGCGATAATGGTAAGATAACAGCAAACCTGATCGATGATATGATAGCCAGAGCCAAGGAGTTAAGCAGAGAGCCTAACACATTCTGGACTGATCAAATTAATAATGTCGACAATCGCAATGCCTATCATAGCATGGCACGAGAAATCATGGCTGAACTTGGTACTGATATCGATGAGTTTATTACTGGTGTTGGCACTGGCGCCTGTTTTTCTGGTAATGCTGAAATATTTAAAAAGGAAATTCCTCAGATAAAATGTATTGCAGTTGAACCTGAAAATGTTCGTTTCCTTTCAGGCGGAGATACATCTGGCACTCATCGATTAGAGGGTATCGGTTTAGGATTTATTCCCTCAATATATCGAAAAGACTTACAGGACCAGGTTATTTCTGTATCAGATCAGAATGCTTATCAGCTTGCCAGAGAATTAGCGATTAAAGAAGGCATTTGGGGTGGTATAACTTCGGGGGCAAATGCTTGGGCAGCATTGCAGAGGGCAAAAGAATTGGGACCAGGAAAAACAATTGTAACAGTCGTAGTTGATACTGGATTGCGCTATTTGTTTGGTGATTTGTACAGGTAATACGAGATAAATTCGGAATATTGATGGGGGAAGTTCTTTTGAAAAAGTATGTATTGGCACTGGATCAAGGTACCACAAGCTCCAGGGCAATTCTTTTTAACAAATCAGGTAAAATGATGGGAATGGCGCAAAAGGAGCTTACCCAAATTTATCCCAGGTCTGGATGGGTAGAGCACGACCCAATGGAAATCTGGGGTACTCAATCAGGAGTCGCCATCGAAGTAATTGAGCGCACAGGCATTGGCACTGAAGAAATAGCGGCGATAGGTATTTCTAACCAGCGGGAAACAACGATTATTTGGGACAAACATACCGGTAAACCAATATACAATGCAATTGTGTGGCAATGCAGACGAACGTCTGATATCTGTAATGATCTAAAATCCCAAGGGCTTGAAACCTATATTAAGGATAATACAGGATTAGTGATTGATGCGTATTTTTCTGCCACTAAAATTATGTGGCTGCTCGAAAATGTAGCTGGAGCCAGGATGCGGGCTGAGCAGGGTGAGCTGTTGTTTGGTACAGTAGATACCTGGCTGGTTTGGAATCTAACCAGGGGAAAAGTGCATGCCACCGATGTTTCAAATGCCTCAAGAACCATGATGTACAATATTCAGACTCTGGAGTGGGACGAAAAGATATTGAAAGCCTTAAATATTCCCCGCGCTATTCTGCCGGATGTTAGAGGTTCAAGCGAAATATACGGATTGACAAATGAGTATACTTTTGGCGGTTTTATGATTCCGATTGCCGGTGTGGCCGGTGATCAGCAGGCTGCTCTGTTTGGGCAATCGTGTTTTTCTCCGGGCATGGCCAAAAATACTTATGGCACGGGTTGTTTCATGCTGATGAACACCGGAGAAAAAAGGGTAGCCTCCGATAATGGGTTGCTCACGACCATTGCCTGGAGTATTGATGATAAAATTAAGTATGCTCTCGAAGGATCAATATTTATGGCGGGGGCTACAATTCAGTGGCTGAGAGATGAAATAAAGTTGATTGAAACAGCTCCAGACAGTGAATCCTGTGCATTAGCAGTCGAAGACACGAATGGTGTGTATCTGGTTCCGGCATTCTCAGGCCTTGGAGCGCCATATTGGGATATGTTAGCCCGAGGAATTATTGTAGGACTAACTTTAAGCACTACAAAAAACCATATTGTTCGGGCAGCATTAGAATCAATCGCTTATCAGACCCGGGACGTACTGGAAGCCATGCAGGAGGATTCAGGAATCAAGCTGGCCAGCTTAAAAGTCGATGGCGGAGCAACAGCCAATAATTTTTTAATGCAGTTTCAAGCAGATATTTTAGGCGTACAGGTTAAAAGGCCAGAAAACATCGAAAGTACAGCCCTGGGAGCAGCTTTACTGGCAGGACTGGCGGTTGGGTTTTGGAATATTGAAACCTGTCAAGATATTGGTTTAGGAAATGGCTGTTCATTTAGCAGTAATATTGATAAGAACTTAAGAGAAGCAAAATACAAAGGTTGGAAAAAAGCAGTACAAAGATCAATGAATTGGGAAAATGATTAATTAAAAAAACACTAAACAATGACGGAGGAATAATGATGAAAGTGTTAGAACAGGCCAAAAAATATGAGCAATATGTGATAGAGATGCGCCGAGATTTTCATAAAAATCCCGAAGTCAGCGGCAGAGAAGTTAGAACGATGAAAATTGTACGGGAGCAGCTCTCAGCATTTGGTATTGATCATAAAACTGTACAGGGCGGAATTGTCGGGAGCTTCAAAGGCAAGGGGCCAGGTAAAAAGATTATTCTGCGAGCAGATATGGATGCTTTGCCCATGCAGGAACATCCCCATAACCTGAAAGGCCCCAAAAGCTGTGTATCACAAATCGACGGGGTAGCCCATACATGTGGTCATGATGGCCATACCGCAATGTTGTTGGGAGCAGCAAAGATTTTGACTGAGAATCAGCATTTAATAAATGGAGAGGTGCTTTTTGCTTTTGAACAGGCCGAAGAAAATGGTGGAGGTTTAATGATTGTAGAGCATCTGCGTAGTTTAGGAGCAGATGGGGTTTGGGGCATTCATCTCAAGGCAGATATTCCTGCCGATAAAATTTCAGTAGACCCAGGGCCGAGAATGGCTTCAGTCATACCCTTCGGGGTGCAGATTACCGGAAAAGGAGGACATGGCTCCAGACCTGATCTAGCTCACAGCCCACTGGACTGTTTTACGGACTTTTATCGTAAATTAAAGGATATGAGGTTGAATAAGCTCAGTCCATTTTATCCGACAACCCTCTCTGTCGGACATCTGGAGATGGGAAGCACAGCTAATATTATTCCGGAAAGCTTAATCTTTCAAGGAACAATCAGACACACCAGTTTTGAAAAGGTTGGAGTACAGGCTGAAAAATACTTTAAGGAAATACTTGATAACACCTGTAAACTGCACAATTGCTCGTACCAGTATCTCAGAGAGCCCAAAGTGAATACCTTACAGGTCTACAATAGTGAAGGTTGTGCTGAGATTGCAGAGCAGTCCGTTATAAAAGCCCTGGGTGAGGGTGCCCTTTATCAGGCCCATCCCTGGATGGCTTCCGAAAGCATGGCTCTCTATATGAAATATTTTCCTGGTGTATTTGCTTTTCTGGGTATTCGCAACGAGATTAAAGGCACCGGAGCAGGTCACCACAATCCTCATTTTGATATAGATGAAGATGTTTTAAAGCTGGGAGTCGCAGTGACAGTTCAGTATGCTTTAGATTTTTTGAATTCTGAAAAACCAGTTAAATTTACACCAGAAAAAGGAGATGTTGTTTCTTTTCTGAAAAAAGCAGGCTTAGCAAAGTAAATATCGGTGCATACTTTTCTGGGTCACTATTATATTCACCAGCATCAAATTAATATTTAAGCAGGATCATAACTGAGTAAATACAATGGTCCTCAGAGGCTTTATACTTGAATTAGGAGAAAGAGCAAAATGGATAAAAAAACTATTATTAAAATAGGTATGGAGCAAATGGCATTAGATTTAGCTTGTTCAGCTCAGGATTTTGAAAAAACTGAAAATACAATTGTAACATATCAGCGCCTTCCCGGCAGGCGGATGTTTTCTAAGGAAGATTATTTTATTCAAGTAGCAACATTTGGATATGGTGCTGTAGTTTCTGCCAATCCTCTGATTCAGGATTGGTGTAAAGAGTTTTTTAGCAAGCAACGAGGTATTGACTGTTTTGAACATCCGATTATGAGAGAGATCGACTTGGAACTTGCCAAGTATAACAAGAAATTAAATGTAGTACACGAATTGTATCTGCCATATTATAAATTTAGCAGAAGACTGGAAAAGCCAGCAGTTATCCGTTGGTTTGAAAAATCAGAAATACCAAATCTATATAATGATAAAAGGTTTAAAAACGCTCTAAACTATGACGCTAACTCTCTTCGGCCGGATGTATTAGCGGTGGCATCCTATAATCAGGGTAAAATAACTGGCCTGGCTGGGGCCAGTATGGATTGCAAAAAACTTTGGCAAGTAGGAATCGATGTATTACCAGATTATCGTCATCAAGGAATTGCCAGCTACCTTGTCGGGGTGTTAGCGGATGAGATCTTTAATAGAGGTGCGATACCCTACTATGGAACCTGGTGCTCAAACATCGCCTCCCGTAATATAGCTCTAAAATGCGGCTTTTTCCCGGCATGGGTTAAAATGTATTCAGTTGACATTAAGTAATTCTTATTGGTTAATGTCAGCGTAATTAAAATTGAAGTCGATCTAATGTAGTTTTCAATTCTCTAACAAAAATCTTCATAAATCAACAGTAAAGATTAGTATGGAGCTATTAGCTGCAAATCAGAGAATAGTTTAGCAAACTTCTGTTCCAACAAGGAACAGGAGTTTTTTGCTGTTCAGCCAAATCTGGTTTTGTCTTACTCAAGGTTATGATCCATATTTTCACATAACCAGAATTACTAGAATATAATACTCCAAGCAAAAATATTGTATGTTGACGAAAGAGGTGTTATTAATGAGAAACCCTTATCGCAAAACTGTTCGCAAAAATACATACGGAAAGAAACAAAGACAAAAAAATACAGACGATAATAACTATAATAATAATAAGAGTAAGTTGTTTTCAGATTATTTTGATCTAGGGGACATGGCTCCAAAGTTCACTTTGCCGGGCATTGTCAATAAGGACCCTGCAGAGATATCTTTGTCTGACTACCGCGGTAAATGGTTGTTGCTATTCTTTTACGGTTCAGATTTTACTTTTGTCTGACCAACTGAGCTGGCAGCAGTTGCTGCAAGATACGATGAGTTTGTAGATCTGAACACAGAG
>JANQLZ010000028.1 GCA_028280325.1 Bacillota bacterium | reverse complement strand
AACCTCTAGAATATAGGCATGCTGCGTCCTAAAAACACTATTATAGTTAATTTATATTTTGGCGCACTATACTTTAAAAATTACTTTAAGAGTTTTTCAGTACTCTCGGACGGTTCTGTTGGCTGTGGAATCCACGCTGTACAGTTACTGAGATTAAAAATTTAAACTGAATAATACAATAAAAAGGAGGGTTGGAGCAATGGATAAAAAGGCGGTCAATATTACTGAGAGCGGTCAATTGGGCTTTGCTGAGATGAATACTAAAGCTAAGTCAGAGTTTCCTCCATTTCCAACCCCGGAATGGAAGTTAGTTGATTCCACTGATGTATTACAGACGATTGTCAGCCAGCTTTTAAAAACCAGGGCCATAGGTTTAGATATTGAAACAAGCGGACTCGATCCTCATAACGATGAAGTTCGTCTGATTCAGATTGCGGCCAGTGGCCTGCCGGTTTATATTATAGATGTCAGCCGTATACCGGATATTAGCCCGCTTAAAGAATTGTTTGCTGCAAAAAAGCCGGTAAAGATTATTCATAATGCTGTGTTTGAACTGAAGTTTTTAAACAATAAGCTTGGGTTTCCATTTGGCACAATATTTGATACGATGCTGGCCAGTAAACTGGTTTACAACGGATTAGGCTACCGCCACAATCTAGCAGCAGTTACTGAGCGGGAGTTAGGATATCATATTAGTAAAACCATGCAGGCAAGCAACTGGTCTAATGACTTTTTATCATCTTTTCAATTAGATTATGCCGCCAAAGATGCAGCTGTTCTACTTCAGCTCAGACAGAAGCTGATAGCAAAAATTGTTGAGAGAGAACTGGTTCATGTTGCCGATCTGGAGTTTAAGTGCAGTAAAGCTCTCGCCACTATGATGTACAACGGTATTAAGGTTGATGAGCAGAAATTAAGCCAGAGATATCAAGAGCTATGCCATGAGAAGGAAACCTTAAAAAAGCAGGTAGAGGAATTCTTTGGCAATATTAATCTGCAGTCTCCCCAGCAGATAGAAAAAGCACTGAATAAACGGGGTATTCAGGTCTCCAGTACCAGAGAGTCAGCCTTAAAAGAGTACATGCACAGATATCCCGAGATTGAATTATTACAGAGATACAAGAGCATAGTTAAGATAATTAGCAGTGCCGTAATTCCGTTGAAAGAAAGAATAAACCCTGTAACCAATCGAGTTCATGCTGATTTTCATCAAATTGGCGCTGCAAGTGGTAGAATGAGCTGTACCAATCCTAATCTGCAAAACATACCGCGTGGTGATTTTAGAACAGTTTTTGTTGCTCCTCCAGGTAAGAAACTGATCGTAGCAGATTACAGTCAGGTAGAACTGCGCATTATTTCTGAAATAAGCCAGGATCAGCAAATGATACAGGCTTTTAATCAGGGTAAGGATATTCATCGCACAACAGCCTCCATTGTCTCCAATAAAAGTGAGGAAGAAGTCAGTAGAATTGATCGCCAAAAAGCTAAAGCAGTTAATTTTGGCTTAGTATTTGGTATGGGGGCCCGTGGCCTTGTTCGCTATGCTAAGACCAGCTACGGGGTGGAAATGAATTTAGCAGAGGCTGAACATATCAGGTCATCTTTCTTCAAAACCTACCAGGGAATTGCTAAATGGCATAAAACTATCGCCAGCAGCGATTCTATTAAATATAATATGACTCTAAGTGGTAGAAAAAGATATTATAAATCTGATCAAAGGTTTTTAACTGAACTTTTTAATACCCCGGTACAGGGAACTGGAGCTGATATTTTAAAAATGGCTTTAATAAAACTGCATAACAGACTGCAGGGAACATCAATGCTGATCAACTGTATACATGATGAAATAGTAGTAGAATGCGGATGTGAGGAGGCGCATCAGATTGCTGAAATTGTCCGTAAGGAAATGGTAGCCGCCGGTGAGGTGTACATTCGCAGTGTGCCAATTGAAGTGGAGATTAAAATTGCGGAAAACTGGTCTGAAAAATGATTCTTGAAAAGAAAAATAGTTTTCTTTCAGAGGCTGAAACCATTATACCAATAATGAACAGGTAAAAAAGAAACCATGATAAATATACTATCATGGTTTTGTATTTTATGTTTTTAGTGTTATTTTAATGCGGGTCAATAACACCGCTCATCCTGATTACTTCAATCCCTTTTTCTTCTAAAACCTTCAGAAAAGCATTGATTCCAACAGAATCGCTTGACATATGTCCGGCAACCAGCACGTTGCCGATATTTTGATCCTTAATTGCTTTAATATCGTCTTCAGGAATATGCATGGTAACAAGTGTTCCAACGCCAGCTTCAAAGTAGGCTTTTAAGACATCTGAGCCTCCACCTGTTCCGCCAGCCATGGTTACGAAAGGTTTACCGCTATAGCTTTCTTTACTGCCAACCCTGACTACCGGTTTATTCAAATCTCTCTGATACTCAGGCATTTCCATCAGGGCTTCGATCAGATCTGAAACTTTGGCTTGATTATTCTCTGCATATACTTTGTCCATGACTTCCTGAACAATGTTTTGGGCCAGTATATCGGTCGGAGTGTGAATGCTGAGCAACGGCATACCTAACAGCTTGGCTGCAGAATGAACTGTATCATAGTTTCTGGAATGTGATCCTCTTTCTACTTTGCCTCTTTTTTTAGCCAGTACTTTTTCTGCCTTATTGATGGGAATTCCGGCCTGTACCATTCGGTCAATCTGGTTATCCATAACAGTGATGAAATTAGCTCGGGCAGTACCCCCAACCGGGTGGTGCCCAATTACGCAGTCCACTCCAAGCTCTTTGGCCAACAGGAGTTCCGCAGTTCCCATGTCAACACCTACCAGAACTTTTTTAATACCCTCTCCAGGTACTAAAATAGCAGAGTCAGCAGGAATTTCAGTCAAACCAGCCAGCTTTAAAGCTATATCCATAATTTCTTGGGTATTCATGATTTGCCTCCTTAATTTTTATGTACTATTATATTTACAGAATTAATTATACCTTTTTTCGGTTAATATTTTAAGTGCTTCTTGTATGAAAAAGTAAGGATTGATATAATGAGGATTTTTATTGCCATAGATTTACCTAATGCGGTTAAAAGAGAAATTGAAAAGAACCATAAAACTATTGCAGCCAACTGTAGGAAAAGCAGAATAATTAGCACTGGTAACCTGCACTTAACCCTGAAGTTTTTAGGAGAAGTGGAGGAGAATCGGCTGGAAAGAGTGAAAAGGATAATGAATGAAGTGGCTGCCAATGTCCAAAGGCTTGAGCTCTCAACCGCAAATTGGGGCAAGTTTAAATCTCGCAAAGGGCATATTATCTGGCTAGGGGTTGGAGGGGCAGTTAACGAATTAAGGCAGCTTGCCCAGCGACTAAATCAGGGGCTGAAATCAATAAATGAACCTGCTGGCTTTAGTTTTCAACCTCACATTACTGTAGCCAGGGATGCTTTAATAGATAAAGACCCGGCTGACTGGAAACCGCCAGCTAAAATCAGCTGGGTCGTCAGGCAGATCATCCTTTATGAATCTGTGTATCATAAAAGAACCATTTATTATGTTAAGCATCGTTCTGAATTAACTAATTAAACTGATTGTCATTTTTCTCTTTTTCAAGGAGAATTCATCATTATTTAACTGGATATACTAAGTTAAAGGTGGTGAAGAATAATAAAACGCAATCAGAAAAAATACTTTTTAGTAACTATAATAGGTTTGGTAATGATAGCAGGTTGTACAGCAGCTCCTTCGGAGCCTGCGCCAGCAGAGAATACACCGATTGAAATCAGTTATAAATTTGATGAAGGCGATCAGGGTTGGAAAGGTGATTTTGCCAATGTTCCAGCAGTGACTGAGGGCACGGAGTACAATCTGAGATTTGATGCTGAAGATATTCCAGTTGCCGGCCAGGAAAGTAAAGGGTTAATGCTGCAGGGCAACAATGTGGGCGAAATGATTTTTATGTATACCTATGTTAAATTAGATCATCAGGAGAAAGTAGAGAGGAACACTAATTATCAGGCAGATTTATCTTTGGTACTGGCCACTAATGTAGCCAGCAATGCGACAGATACGATTGACAATGTTTTTATCAAAGCGGGTATTGTCAATGATTTGCCAATACTGAATGAGGAAAATGAGCTAAAAAAACTTAACCTGGATATTGGTGACAAAGGTGTAGACAGCCAAACCTTTAAAGCGATGGGCAATATCGGAAAAATCAATAGCGAGGACGATTCTTATCAATACAAAAGGTTAGAGACAACTCTTGAGGTGACCACCATTGATCAGACCGACTTATACTTAGTAATTGGCATAGAGCATAATGCAAAGGTTGCTCTAACGGCCTATATTGATGATGTTAAAGTTGTCTTAAATAAAAAATAAGGTAAAGGGGCTGGCAACAGCTCCTGTTTCTTTCCACTGGAAACTTTCACGCGCACCGCAATCTATTCACCCTGAATTACACGATAATCTGTTATGATTTGGCCTAAACTAAAATGCCTGCTATCATAATACGATTCAGAGTGCTCTTTTTTTCTTGTCGAAACTTAAATCACAGTTTGTCTCCGATTTATTTAGTATATCGTAATTTATTATCAAAACGAGCAGGAGTTTAATTATATTACTAGAAATAATTTAACGTCAATAAAGGTAAGGAGCTGATACTGTGATTAGGGGAATATTTGCACCAATTCCAACCCCGTTTAAAGATGATAATATTGATTACAATGCCTTGAAAAATAATCTGGCACTGTGGGCGGAAACTCCTTTGACTGGGGTTGTTGTCTTGGGATCAAATGGTGAATTTGCCTACCTTACTCAGAAAGAGAAGGTTCAACTGATAGCTTTTGTCCGAGAAAATCTGCCTGATTCCAAACAGGTTATCGCTGGTACTGGTTGTGAGTCGACGATTGAGACTATTGAACTGACCCGGAAGGCTGCAGACTTAGGATGCGATGCCAGTTTAATTTTAACTCCCCATTATTACAAAGGGGCGATGAGTGATAAGGCATTGAAATCATATTTTAGAGATGTTGCAGATGCCTGTGAAACTAGAATTATGCTCTACAATATGCCGCGCAATGCCGGGCTTAACCTGAGCAGTGACACTGTTATATCACTGGCCAGTCATCAGAATATTGCCGGTATAAAGGACAGCTCAGGCAATATCGTTCAGATCGCAGAGATCTGCGCTAATACACCTGACGACTTTGCTGTTTTTGCCGGCTCAGGCAGTTTTTTGTTACCATCATTAGCTGTAGGCGCGGTTGGCGGAACACTTGCGGTTGCCAATATTATGCCTGCAGTATGTGTTGAGCTGATGAACAGATTTAATGAAGGTGATTTAACAGGAGCTAAGAAACTGCAGCACTTATTACTGGAGCCGAACAAAGCTGTTACAGCAAAGTACGGCATTGCTGGCCTTAAAGCTGCTTTGGATATTATCGGATACAAAGGTGGAGAAGTCAGAAGACCAATGCTACCCGCCGGCACTGAAGTAATAAGTGAGATAAAGCAGATCCTGAAAAGAGCCCAAGTTATATAATCAAGGAGAATAATTATGAATAATGAATTACTTTTAATTCCTGGACCCACGCCTGTACGTTCAGAAATACTGGAAGCACTGTCAAGGGATACAGTAAGTCATGTTGACCCACGTATGGTTGCTGCCTATAAAAATTCGCTTAGCTATACCAGGAAACTGTTTTCCTGTGATGGAGAAGTTCTAGTTATTTCTGGCTCAGGAACCTTAGCCATGGAGATGGCTTTGGTCAATACAGTTGCCCCGGGTGAGAGGATTCTGGTTCTAAGCCAAGGTTATTTTGGTGATAGATTTAAGCAGTTGGCACAAAGTTTTGCAATTGAGGCCGATGTAGTCAGTGCTCAATGGGGAGAAAGGGTATCAGCAGACCAGGTATTAAAGCTGCTGAAAGCAAAACAATACAAAGCGGTAACTATTACTCATGTCGATACCTCGACCGGTGTTGAAGCTGATTTGCAGACTTTGGTACCCATGATTAAAAACAATGGAGCTTTGGTAATTTTAGACGGGGTATGTGCCACGGCTGGCATTGAAGAAAATATGAGCCTGGATTACGGATCTGGGGCTAAGATTGACGTTGTTTTGACCGGCAGTCAAAAAGCAATTGGAGTTCCTCCAGGTTTAGCTATTGTAGCCTTTTCAGAAGAGGCATTGAAAGCACGTCAGAAACTGGGTAGAATTAATGCCTACTATGCCGATATCGAACGCTGGCTTCCGATTATGCATGACCCGACCCGTTATTACGCTACCCCATCACCAAATATGATTTGGGCCTATGAGAAGGCGATGGAAATAATTTTTGCCGAAGGCCTGGAAAACAGATACCGCAGGCATCGAAATTATGGTAAAGCAGTACGGGCGGCCCTCAGAGCTATGGGTATGGAAGCGGTTGCCGCTGAAAGTGATGCAGCAGCAACCATGTCATGTGTCCGTTACCCGGATGGTATTAATGACGCTGAGTTTCGTCAGGTATGTTATGGTCAGGGCTTAGTATTGGCTGGAGGACTGGGGGAATTTAAAGGCCAGGCCTTTAGAATAGGTCATATGGGCAACACTACTCCGGAGCAGTTAAGACGAGCTTTACAGATTATCGGCGATAATCTCA
>JANQLZ010000019.1 GCA_028280325.1 Bacillota bacterium | reverse complement strand
CATTTATATTTTAAAAATGTCAGAAATGCAACGCTTTTTTCTCCATTTATATACTACTATAGTTACATATTCTATAACTTTCATTATAACCCAGCAGTCTTTCAGTTACCTTCAATAATCAGACATTCCTGCTTTCAATAAACTCATTAAGCAGCTTTTTTATAACTGCCATTGCCGGAACCCCCAGAAACATTCCTGGAATGCCGTAGAGCTTACCTCCCAGAGTGATAGCCATAATAATCCATAAGGGGCTTAAGCCCACACTGCCGCCTAGTATTCTGGGGCCCAGATACCAGCCATCAAACTGCTGCAGTAAGAAAATAAACAAAATAGTTGCAATTGCCGACCAAAAACCTGAAAACAGGGTGATTACAAAAGCAGGTATCATACCGATAAATGGTCCAAAATAAGGAATCATATTGGTTACACCGACGATTAAACCCAGTACTATGGCATACGGAATTCTCATTATGACTAATCCGATATAACACAGAAAGCCAATAATCATAGAATCTATCACTTTGCCGATCATATACCTCGAAAAAATATCATCTACATCCTGGGCAAAGCGAAATATTTTATGGGCAGTGTTATTTTTACGAAACACTGCCTTGATAAGTTTTTTCACTGAGTCAAGAATAACCTCTTTTTCTTTGAGCATATAGACAGACAAAATCAGGGCGATCAAGAAAGTGGCTACTATATTAGTACCTTTTAATACACTTCCTAAGATACTGTTCAGTACCTGAGTGACTGTTTCAGTGATGGTGGTCTCCATGCCAGCCAAAGCGTTTTCCAAATAGGTTATTATGCCATAAGTATCATTTAGCTTAAGCTGGGTAATTGTCTCTCTGATCCATTTCTCAGCGACCCGGTAGTACTCCGGCATATCCTCTACCAAATCATTTATATTCTGGACCAACCGGGGTGTGATAATTCTGATAGTCAACGCTATGCAGCCGAAAACAATTGCATATAAAATAAGTAAAGTTATCCAGCGCCGGCCTTTGGTTTTTCGATCAATAATCATCATTAACGGATTTAAAAAATACGATATCACAAATGCCCAGATGAAATAGCTGAATATTGATAGGAAAAAACTAAGACCATCGCTAAACATTGCTGAACTATCTATGATTTTAAATAAAACAAAGGCAACTATTAAGATAGGTATCAATTCAAAGTATTTCTGCCAGCCGGTTTTGTTATTCATGATAACTACCTCCCCATTTGCTGTCCACTTACTATGTTTCAAGGTGTTGATGGAAAACATATTTTGTATCAGACAGGATTTAGAAAACTTTTATAGTAATAGTATACCACCAAACCTGCGAGGTGAGACAATTGAAAAATCAGTTTTTGTGTACGAATTGTGCAAAACAGTTCCCCTCAACCAATCATTCTCCACGCTGTGCAGAATGTGGAGAACCGTTAAGCTTTGTCACGATCCAAAGTGGCAGTATCAACGAGCTGTCCCCTCTAAAATATCCTTTTTGGCAGCGTTACAGAGATTTTTATCCTTATGTAAACAGCTCAGCTGACGTCAGTTTAGGCGAAGGCTACACTCCGTTGACATCCCTTGCTAAATTAGCTGATGAACTGGATTTAGACTCTGTTTATGTGAAAAATGAAACGATTAATCCCACTTGGTCTTTTAAAGACAGGGGCACAGCATTAGGAGTGTTATTTGCCCTGAATTTGGGATATACCCGCATTGGTACTGTCTCTACCGGCAATATGGCAGCATCGGTAGCCGCCTATGGAGCCCGAGCTAACTTAGAAACTTTTATTCTGGTAAAAGGAGATATGGCAGTAGAAAAAGTCAGCCCTATCGCCATTTATAGCCCTAAACTTATTAGAGTGTTTGGCGATTATGGTCAGCTGTATGACACCAGTTTAAAAATCGGCGCAGACAATCAGATATATTTTATCAACTCCGATGTTCCGATTAGAGTCGAGGGCTCTAAAAGTATTGCTTTTGAGATCTGTGAACAACTAGCTTTTAACGCACCGGATTATGTTGTTATACCTACCAGTGCCGGAGGCAATTTCAGAGGAATTATGAAAGGCTTTCGTGAGTTTTACAATGCCGGTTTAATCGACAGTATACCCCGGCCGATTTGCGCTCAGTCCACTGGCTGCGCCCCTATAGTTAAAGCTTATCAGCAGAGATCTTATGCGATTAAGCATTTTGGGCAAACCTCAACAATTGCTCATGGCATTGGCAACCCTTCTCCGCCCAGCGGCAATGCCGTATTACGTCTTTTAACTGAATACAATGGCTCTGCTGTGGCAGTAAGCAATGAAGAGATTGTTTCTGCGCAAAAACAGCTGGCAGCCTGCGGTATTTTTGGGCAGCCTGCTTCAGCTGTTCCATTGGCAGCAGTTAAAAAATTGCGTCAAGACAATACTATTGAGCCCCAAGCTACAGTGGCAGTTATCGCTACTGGCAGCGGCTTAAAATACACTGCAGCTTTTGAATATCATCAATTACAGTCCTACGAAACTAAGGTGGCTGAGTTGGAGATATGTCTGAAAAGTCTGTTGTCTTAATACTTATGCTTTCTAATTCAGAAATATCTACCGATAATCTTTTCCTATAGGATAGGCATTATCGGGAACATTTTCATATTTTAACGAGCGTAGATTGACTGCCCCAATGCCTGGGGCATCAATTTTAAAATCGATATTGCAGTAACTGTCCCAGAACGCTCGGTGATGAACCCGGTCTTTCAGAACTACGATATCCAACTTTTGATAGTCTATCTGAGCAGCTGTAAAGCCACTGCTATCGTTTGACCCCCTCATTCTTTCTGAAACGACAACGTAATTTCCGTTTCCAAGGCTAAGGGTAACAATTAAACCTTCTTTAACTAAACGACCTTTTGACATGGGGCCCACTAATCTATATTCTGGCCGGCCGATAAAAATGATTTCTCCGGTCACCTCGACCGGGTCGCCGGAGTATTCACTGGCCCAGCCGCCTATTTTTATGGTCACCTTATCCCCAACCTGGTGGTTGGCTGCCAAATAGGCAGCAGCCTGAGGGTCGGCAATACCTGGTATGCCAAAGTTCTGAGCACCCTGAGCCAGCAGCTCCTTGAGTACGTGAGTGCTGTCGCCAGTGCGGTCAGCACCGTCGGCTATTAATACCGGACCCTTTTTATCAGCTATTAATTGCATGACTTTGCTGACAGCCTGCTTAGTTTTCGGCAGTTTTTGATTTAATGACTCTCTCAGATTCCACGCTGTAGCAGAAATCTCAGCAGTTATTTTCTGAGCCAGTTCCAGGTCATTATCTGTAACTGCGATAACTGACATGCCTATATCTGGAACATCAGCGTAGGCAAAGCCAGGAGCAACACTGACACAAATGACATCCTCGTGCTCCTCCCATTGGCGGCACATATCATAAAGAGTTTTCATTGGGTGAAAATCTGAGGCCTGAAATATGCTGGCAGAAACGATATGTGGTTTTTTTAAGGCCTGAGTAGGCTTAACTTTACCAGTAATGGTATCCAGCAGACACATAGCTGCTGCCTCACCAATTTCCTGTGAATCTAAATGAGGATAGGTTTTTAATACGAATACTGCAGTAGTAGCCTGAGTCAACTCTTCGTCTTCGTTGGCATGAAGATCAAGTGTAACCATAACCGGAATATCACCGACGATTTGCCGAACCCGGCGTGCTATTTCAGCTTCTGGCTTAGGCACCCCTTCTACAGCCATGGCTCCGTGCAGAGCCAGCAGTACACCGTCAAGCGGGCCAGCCTGTTTTAACCCTTGCTGAATCTCTGTGCAGTATTTATTAAAGCATTCTGGTGTAAACCAGCTGGTGTAAGGACCGGGAGCCATTCCGACACTGATGATTGGAACAATTTCAATATTATTATACGGTTCTAAAATATTTAAGAAACCGTTCACATAATTTGGAACGCCTCGCAGCTTCCTAATCATGCCACGGCCACGTAGCACATAGGGCTCAAGGCTGGCAATCGTAGTTCGATCCGGACAAAAAGTGCAGGTTTCATGAGAAAACTGAGCAATGGCAATACGCAAATTGATCACTCCTTAATTTATCTTTATTCAGTTTATTTCTGGCAAAAGTTTAAAAATCCTTTTTAATACTATGGGCTGGCAGTTGCTGTTAAGGCAGGTTTTGGGTTTACTTCGTAAACGGTGTGGAATTGCTACGCAATTGGAGTGGGCTTTACAAGCGTGGTGCAGTAGGATTCTTATAATAGTTGAAAGATTGCATAATCCTGGTTGGGCCATTGTAGGGCAATAGTTTGGCAGTTATTGTGCTATTGTTTTTCTCCATATTGGCTAACTGATTACACCAATTTTATGCAAAAAACGTTGTATTCTCAACAAAAAAATCGCAGCCAATTTTTCATTGAATTATTGGCTGCGGAGTAACGTACTATCTTGTATCGTACCGTGTAAGTATTAATTGAAAACTGAGTTAAAATTATGACATTCTTTCGGAACGCATGCAATGCGTTCCCTACATAATATTTGCATTTAAAATTAGATATTTCCTTATTTCCTCTGCTACTACTGCCAGACAATCGCAACCAACTGCCACCCATTGTAATAGACGAGTAGTATATCTTTGAGTAGATTTTTGCTTTGACGCCGAGGTAGCCCAATTATGGGAGCCTCCATGGAATTAAGTGTTGTTACCACAACATGAAGTATTGCTTCGCAATATGAAGTCCTTTGGCATGAAGTGTTACTTCGTAACATTTTAAAACATAAAAAAGTTGACTTTGCAACAAAAATACCCGTCCCCAATGTTTCACTTCATTATAAATGCTGCCTACTTTTAGCGTTTTTCTCGCTAGCCTCACTGTCGCCAAGCAGCCAAATACCCCAGAAAAAAACAATAGTTCAGCAATCGTTAAAGCAATCGTTCAGCTATTGTATATATGGAAGCCTCCGTAAAAAAAACACCTAAACGACGAAGCGTATGGCTCACCGCTCAAGGAATAGAAGAAATTTTCTGCAAGGATAATACAAGTAAGTATATCTTTGAGAAAATTTCTTCGTAAGACAAAGTGTTTTGGAACAAAAGCACTTACCTTAAAAAAACAAAGTATAATCGCTGTAGATAGGTATGATTATGGAAGCCTCCATGGAAAGAAGCAATAACTAAAATTACTCAATAGTTGTATATGAACGCTCCTGAACTTCACGCTGGCGATGAAGTTTTTTGCTTATGTAAGCGATTGATAGTATAACAGATAAGGCTGTTATAATGCTGACCACAATGCTAACTACTGCCCAAGTCTTTTTCATATTTATCCTCCTTCGCTCATACCGCTATAAGCACAATAATACATTAAAGATGAGGTAATCTCCAGTAAAAATATATAAATTCTTATATTATTATATGACAAAAAACTATTTTAATTATTTTTTTTGCATAATAACTGGTAACTGCACTGCCGATAGTTACACTCCCCTTTGCTGAACTGATTGGTGTTCAGGCTGTGCTGGAGGCTGTTGACAACCTCATCAATTACAGCATAACACTTCTCAACACTGCTCAGTTCATTTACATACTCATGCTCTTTACCCGATTCCATAAAAAATATGGTTAATGAAGCTGGAAATCTTTGATATTGCCTGGCAATTGCTAAGGCATACAACGCTATCTGTAATCGATATTTTTCAATAGCCAATAAGCTGATTCGACCTGATTTAAAATCTATTATTTTAATCTTCTGGCCATTGATGATGATTTTATCTATAATCCCGCTCAGGGTCAGCTCTCTGTATTTAAACATAAAGGGCACCTCTGATTGAATCTGCTGTGCTCTTTCTACCTCGGTCAGCAAACTGGAATTAGCATATCCAGCCAATATTTGCTGACCTTGAGTTTGGTAATCAGGCAGCAATGCCGGAGGCAAATCGGAATCTCTCAAGGTTATCTTCCAATATTTTTCAATATCTGACTGAGAATTGGCTTTTTCACATACCTTATGCAAAAGACTGCCTAAAACTGCAGGATCGACTTGATTATTCTCGGCGAACAGATCAATAATTGGGGGCAGTTTTTGAAGATTTTTGTAATAGAACATCGACGGACAGGTACTGTAGTCGATTAAAGCTGAAACAGACAGAATCGGCTGTAAACAATTTTCTGTAGGCACTTCAGCAACCAGGGGGCTTTCATTGCTGGAGGATTCACCCGGGGAATCAGCACTTTGAACAAATCTGTACCCCTTTATTTCAGGCAGCACCACCTCAACCAAGTCCTTGCTGACCGCTGTTTCCGGCCATTCGGGCATAACTAAAAAGTTGGCTATCAGACCCAGCCAATTATCTGCTGTTGCTCCGGGCCATTTGTCTGGCACGGCTGAAAAAACCAGCTTCTCTGCAGCTCTGGTTGCCGCTACATAAAGCAGTCGATACGATTCCTGCCGATCTTTAATCTTTTCTGCTTCGTTCATCAGCTGGTAGTAACTGTTTTTCTGCGGCTTATCCTGCCAGCCTCGACACCTGACTACTAAGCCAAAATCCTTGGTGTATTGCAGTATTTCGGAGTTAGGATAACTGAGAGCTCGTGCACACTGAGCTATTATCACCGTGTTAAACTCCAAACCCTTGGCCTGGTGAATGGTCATAATCTGAACAGCATTGTTCCCGGCAGCGTTTATAATTGCTTCACCGTATTGAGCATCGCTGTCTTTTAAGGCCATCAGATAGCGTAAAATATCCACCTTGCCATCCAGGCCGTTCTGTTCCAGGCGCATAACTGTATTGAGCAGCTTTTCAACATTGGCGACTGCCTGCAGTCCGTAGCCTGGTGAGCCCAGTAGAACTGGATTTAAATTCGTGTCATCGACAACCCTTTGCAAAACAAACGACACCGGCTTAACCAGCAGCAGATTACGCCATTCTCTAATAAAGGTTACTGCCTTTTGCCAAGCCAGTTTATCGGCTTCAGACAAACTGGCGCAGTCGGTCAAACTGACAAGTTTCTGCTTCCGCTCTAAATGAAACAATGCCTCATCACTCAAGCCAAACAACGGGGAGCGCAGCAGGCCACACAGGGCGATTTTGCTCTGGTCGTGAACAAAGTAAGTCAGCAAATTGAGCATATCCAGAATCTCCTGTTTGACAAAAAAGCCCCGGCTGCCGGCCACTACATAGGGGATACTCTGCTTCTGCAGCTGCCGTTCATAAATCTTAACATCGGTTAGAGATCTGAACAAAACCGCAATATCTGCTGGTTCAACTCCCGTCTCATTTGTCAGCTCAATTATCTTGTCGGCTATGATTTTTGCTTCGAGCTCATGCCGATTCCTGGATTTGAGCTGATCAGCCGCTTTTTTTTCCGGAACCCACAGCTCTACCTGAGGGCCATGATCTTTGCTATTGCGGCCAGCAACAACCTGCTCATATTCGATAGGGGTATCAGAAAAAACGGTACTGAAAAACTTATTGTAAAAATCTATCAGCTGGGGGTTGCTTCTAAAGTTTTCCTGCAGCTCAATTTTCTCTCCGCCATACTGCTTTATCTGCCGATTCATATCAATAAATCCCTCAACCTCGGCAGCCCGAAAGCGGTAAATAGACTGGCGGGCATCCCCCACAATGAACAGTTTGTTTTGCCGGTAAGGGGCGATATATCTGACTATTTGCTGCTGAAGAGGGCTGGTGTCCTGGAATTCATCTACCATTACGTACTTAAATTTTGCCTGATATTTTTTTTGAACCTGTGGATTATCACTCAGCAGTTTTAGAAACTTCCACTCCAGATCACTGTAATCCAGGGCCCTCATCTCCTGTTTCAGCTGAGAATAATCATGGTGGATGTTTACTATCATCTTCTGGACAGCTTTCCAGGTTGGCAGTGCGTCAAAATAAGCTAAGACAGCTTCAAGCTGGTACAAATAACCCGATGATTCAGTTTTGCAGCTGATCGCTCTGGCTAATTCGGCCAGTTCCTGAACCGGCCGGCTGCATTTCCTTCTTATCTCTCTGATTGTGGCCATCAGGTCGTAGTCGTTGAGGGTCTCAGCCTCGCTGACAGCCTGCTGGAGGCTATCGACATCAGCCTGCTGCCATATTTTTATAAACCTGCTTTTTGACATGCTGGCTTGAGCCTGTTGTTGCATAGCCGTCAGGCTGGTAATCAGCTTTTGCTTGATATTCTCAAGCTGATCTTGGGCCTCACTTTCGTATTGAAGCGGCAACTTAGCAATCTCAGCCGGCTCACCTCCCAATGATCTGGCCTTTTGATAAACCTTGATTAAGGCCGCAATTAAGGCATCGCTGCTGCCTAAATCTACAATAAGTTTTCTAAAATTCAAGCCAAAATTTTTCCTCGCTGTCAGCTGCGAAGCGACTACATCCTGCAGTACAAGCAAGGCCTGTATTTCATCGAGCAGGGTAGCGCTGGGATGGATAGCAGCTGCTAAAGGGTGACTCTGCAGGGCCTGCAAAGCAAAACTGTGAATAGTGGTAATATTAGCGCTGTCGAATTGACTCTTGATCCGCTGCCAATATGCCTGATCCAGATCTGGAGAGCCACTGCTATTGCGATTTATGTAGCTTCTAACCTTTTTGCGCATATCCCGGGCTGCTTTATTGGTAAAGGTTATGGCCAGTATTTGATCTAAACGGGCAGCTTTACCGGCTATCAGTTGAATGTATTTATTTACCAACACAGTCGTTTTTCCCGAGCCAGCCCCGGCACTGACTGTCAGATTTGCTCCGAATGTGTTTATTGCTTTATTCTGACTAACTGTGAACTTCATTATTCTTAGCCTCCAAAAGAGATAATAGCAGCGGGGTCATCCGGCAAATGGCTTGGTACGGACAGTACCTGGGACAAGGTCTTTTGGGTTCAAGTTGAAACTGGCCGGTTTGCATCTGCTGACGATACTGCAGGGCGTACTCCTTAACTTGATCAAATAAGCTGTCCCAATCCGCCTCACTCACTTTGTCGCCAATCCTTTTACTGAGCCCGTTAAGTGCCAGGTAATCCGCATGCCACATGCCACTGTTGCGATTAAAGTCACCAGCCAGTTTATAATAGCCGCCGCCTAAAACCTTCTTTTCCGGATATTTGCTGCTGGCTGCCAGAATGTAAAATGGAATCTGAAAGGCAACCCCATCCTTAATATCCTTAAGCCGGGGCGTAAACCCGGATTTATAGTCGTAAACCACCAAATGTTGTTGATCGACATCTATCCGGTCGATAAATCCTTCAACCTTCATCGTCTTTGAATCACAGTTAATCAACAGCACTTTATCCTCAGCAAAAGAGTACTCAAAATCAGCTGGCCTCAATGCCACCTTACTTTGCAGCTCCAGCTCATTTCTGAGCCACAGCCTTAAAACATAAAATATCCGGTCGCTTTCAACCTCGGCCCAGCTTTGCCCTGCTCTGGTCAGCTGGGATTGAACATTCTGCAGCTCTGCTGTCAGCAAATCCTTAAGCTGCCGGTCATAATCCTTGAGTTTGGTAAAGGACAAAGTATGTCGCCGGCGCTGCTCTAAGAACCTGGCCAATACTCTATGGATGATATTTCCTCTGATCAGAGGGGTCAGCCCAACTGACAATGGCTCTAACGGCCTGATATTCAGAACCCGCTGCATGAAAAAAGACCATGGGCATTTGCCATACTGCTCCAGCATGGTAGTACTGAAAGATCTGTTACTTGAAAACATAGTCATCAACTGGCTCAGGATACCCTGTTCCGCTAAACTGCCATTGTAAACCGAATTGCTGTTATTAAATCGCTGTTCTTCAATCCAGATGCGCCTTTGGACATCGACTGGTATTGAATCATATCTGCGATGAAAAATACTCTCAATCAACAACTCCTGCTGGCAGTAGGCTCGCTCCGCTGTCCAGTTAAGGTAATCAGGGCTGTTTACAGTTCTAAAATCCGGGCTGGCATCCTCAATATCACTGAGATAAGGTGAAGGCAATAGCTCCGAATCCTGCTCATCTTTTAATACATAGCTAAAGCAAATCTCCTCAGTAGCTGACGCAGTAGTTCGAAGCAGCTGGAGCATTTCCCCAGCACGGTGATTCTGCCTGTCCGGTAAAGGAAGAGTGGTCTCCTGATCATCAGAGTTATGCAGCCATGAACCATACCTGGTGTTGGGCCAGACCCCTTCGTTAAAGCCCAGTACATACAGGTGTTTAAAACTGATACCAGCTATCTGCCTGGGGCTGTAAACCCCGATGCTACGGCGTCTGGCTACCTGCTCCGGCACCAGATAAGATTTAAACACGTCTTTAATAATGATGTAAAAGGTTTGCAGATCCAGTTGGACTGGCCACAGTTTTCTGAACCTTTTATGGGTACTTAAAGCCTGGGTCACCAGAGCCCAGGTTCTGTGCAACTGTTCAGCCAATTCACCTTCGAGCTGGCGAATCCGTTTGGAGATAGATTGTTCAACCCCCAAATCTGCGATTAGTCTTAACAGATAGTCATACCACAGGTTGAAATCCCCTTTGGCCGGCAGCCCTTCCCAGATGCTCTGCAGGTGCAGCAGGCCCTTTTCAACCTCGCCTAACTGAGCATGGCTCAGGATATGTTCCTGCTGTTCATCTCTAAAATTGTGCTTATTACGATAGGCGGCATACTGCTTCTGGCGGCGACAGGCTGAAACCCAGGAAGACAGCGATCCTCTTTCTGGGGTTAGCCGCACAAAATCAGCAATCAAGGCCGCCTGAACCGGGCCTGGCCAAACATAATCTGTAGTTAACAGCTGTAAAAACTCATCAGCAGACCAATTCTTGATGACAATACTCAGCAGCCGTAATATGTTTTTGACCGGCATAGTCTGCAACAGGTTTTTTGTAGTGCAGGACTGCAATGGAACCCCAGCCTTGTTGCTGAAATAGGCCAGCAGATCGGTGTAGTCGGCAGGTCGGTAAGCTACAATGGCGATCTCGGTAGCAGATACGCCTTTTTTGAGCATCAACTCTTTTAAACTGCGAACTGTTTCTCTTGCCTCCAGGCGTTTTGAGTTAAACCCACACACGGTAACTCTGGGCTTTGCCCCTGGCGGTGCTGCTGCAAAAAGGCCCAGGCTGTTATCTGGGTGTTCGGCAGCCCACTCTACCCTAAAGCCTGCTTCCTGCAGGCTTTCAATTAGATGGCGCCTCTTGGAAAATCCTTCCTTAATTTCATTTACTTGAATCACCAAGACAATGTCCTTAAAACGCTGCCCCAGCTCTGTCAGCAGTTCCAGCTGCCTTTTATGCCAGGTCAGCCCGGCAGCAATTACCATACTGCCGTTAAAAGCCACTGATTTATCGCGCAAGAGTTTAAGAGCAGCAGTAACAGCTTCATCCTGATCCAGCACGTTCAGGTTCTGCAGCTCCCGATAATAGTGCTGATAAATGAGCACAATATCTTTTTCACGCCCGGTTAAAGCCCTGTATTCTTGATCCAGAATTTCATGGCTATCTGCGTGGTGCTTTATTTCCCGGACTATACTTAATAAAAGGGGAGCCATATCTTCGAGGTGATCGAAAGAGCACAGATAGTGAAGCTTTTGCTCGTTATTCAGATTTTCTAAAATTCTGGCCATAATAACTGTTGACATTGCTTTATCAATGACCTGGTTATGGACATCACCCAGTTTGAGGATAATCCGAACCAGGTTGTCTATGGAGCATATTTGTCCGGCAAAAACGATATCTCTGCCAGAATCAAAAATCTGCCTTTGCGCTTGCTCAATTAATAACCCGTTAGGCAACAGGTAGTACGCCTTTTTGTGCTGCAGCAGTTGATTCTTAAAATCTGTAAGCAGCTGATTGTTCACTGGCTGGTAGCCGGTGGTTAACAGAATCTTCTTGGCCATGTTCTCACCTCTTTATAATTTACAAATTGAATTTTACTTTTTTTGGCAGCTGCCTCTGGCCTGCCGTTTTTTATTGTGTTTAATTAAATATTATTTGAAACTTATGGCTTGACATACTATAATAATGCTATATTATTTCGTATAACTAAATTTTATATTAAATTAAATAAGTTTTAAGTCACGACAACTAATAGACGGGGTGCGCTAAAATGACTCTTTTTAAATTAATGATACCACTTTATTTGATAATTTTTTTAGGCTGGTGGCTGCAATATCGCAAACTATACACTGCAGAGGTCAATAAGTTTATTACTTTCATTACCTATAGAATAATGCTGCCCTTATCAATATTTGTTAAAATAAGCACCTCAGAAATAGCTATTACCGATCAAACCCTGTTCTTCTTTGGCATAATGTTGGCCCAGCTATTGCTGTTTTTTATTATCTTTCAAAAGACTTATCGGCAAAAAGGCTTTGAAAGTTTGGTTAACTCCATCAGAGGCAACTCTATTTACCTCGGTTTTCCGATAATGATGCAGCTACTGCCAGCTCCAATCCTGCCTCTGGGCATGGTATTGGCCAGTGCAATATCTCCATTAACAATTTTTGGCATCGAGGTGTTGTACAAATTCAACAGGTACAAACGAAATGAAAGCAAAATCAGAAGGGTCAATTTTCTCACTAATCCTCTGATTCAAGGTTTAGTGTTAGGTGTTATTTTTAATTATTTTAATATCTGGCACCCTTTGCTGGGCGAAGTCATTACCCAATTTACCAGGCCGGTGATGTTCCTTTCGCTGATCATTGTCGGTGCCAACTTTAATACAGCCTCGCTGAAACAGGCTAAGCTGAGCCTGCATATGGCCGTTATATTGCTGATTAAGATCATTGTCGTACCAGTAATGTTTATGGTTGCCGCAACCCAATTGAAATTTGATCCGGGCTACACAGCTGTCGGCATTATTCTTTTTTCTACTCCTGGTGCAGTTACGAACTATGTAATTCTATCTGAGCTGGGTGAAGCCTCTGACCTGACGGTTAACTGTACAATAATCGGTACGGCCCTGTATCTGTTGTTGCTTCCTTTAATCGGCTACCTGGTCAACCTGTCACTTTAGTATAACAGATCCAAAATAGTATCTTCACAGCCATGGCTGGGAGAGCTTAATACAGCCTGACTAATTTCCACCACGGTAAATAAATTAAGAATATCAATATAAAGATCAGAATGGTCATCGGAGCTCCCAAACGGGCTATCAGCTTATTTCTGAAAAAGTTTTCTCCACTGCCCAAAACCAGTGTCAGGTGATGAAAAGGCAGCAGATAATGGACCGACACGGTTACATAAGCAATTAAAGCTATTATCAGTGGGTTTACGGTTTCTCCGAACATTGCTATTAAGATGGGGATAGTGACACTCATCGAGGTTAGACAGCTGCCCAGCATCATATGCACTATCATCACGATAATAACCGTTAGCAGCAGGATTACAACCGTTGAACCGGTAGGCAGATAGGCAATCAGGTATTGCTGGATTAAGGCAGTAATTCCGCTCGCTTTCAGCACCTTGCCAATGGCAAAAACAGCGGTGAGGTTAAGCAACAGCTCCAGCTTAATTTTTTTGTAATCGGCAAATTTCAACAGACCAGCTATTAACATAGCCCCCACCCCACCTAACGCTACTAATGCCGCTGAAAGCCCATGCCAGGGTTCGGTTATCCACAGTATCATAACTGTTATGATTATGGCATATGCTTTCCTCCGATCTTTACTTGCCTCCGGTACATACTTCACACTGGGCTGATTAAAACTTATTTCCCGCAACTCACTGCGGTAGACCTGGAGAAAAAGGCAGTAGATTAAGGCACAGCTTACCAGACCGGGCACCGCCATATACAGTGCCCATTGCTGCCAGGTAAGATCTAACTGGGCAAAACTCAATGTGGCGTAATTTAGCACAAAATCGCCGTTCAGAAAAAGCATTGGGGTACAGGTTCCAGCTACAAAAATACTAAACAGAAATATCTCACTGTTCAGCCCGGTTATCTGACGCTCGCTGAGGAATACCTTAAATATGGCGCTCAGGATAATGACTCGTGGAAAAGGATGGGGTATGACAAAGATTAAGACAATTCCCAGCACAAAGGACATGGCAATCAGTTTTGCCGGCGAGGTTACCCATTTATTGAGAAATGTTTTGGCAATCTGCAGGGCAATCCGCGAGTTGGTGATGCCTTCAGCTAACAGCAAAGAACAGATAACTAAAATAAAGGATTCGGACAAAGGAAAATAAAGAATGTCCTGAACCGGAGTATTTCCGAACAGGAAAAAGATCAGCAACAGGATAAAGGAAGATATAATCCTGCTCACCGCACCCGTCGCCCACCAGAATATCACTACAGTCAAGCCGGAAACAATCACCAGCTGTGATACAGACATCACTTTATATAACAGCGGTATAATAAAAACCAGAGCCAAAAAGGGCAAAATTGTATTTCTTGTCAGTTGCTTTTTCATCCGGCATCTCCCTAATTCTATATCTTTTCTGTTGATTAAGCCGACCTCTGGTACTACTACTGCCCACAGCTGCAAAGCCAGCCAATAGCGTATCAGAAAATACTCTTAAATTTTATCACAAACCGAGGCTGGTGCAATTAAATTTTACTGGAGAGCAGCTGAAAGGCAGGATTTTACAAATTGGATTGGAATATATAGGATGTAATAACCATAAGGGAGGGAATGTTAATGCTTAAGATTAGTTTGGACGAGCACCGCCGTCGGCAACAGTTGATCCGTGCTGAGCTGGAAAAGCGCAATCTGCATGGGGCCTGCTTTTTTGGAAACAACACTATCTTCTATCTGACTGGATTCAATTTTTCCAGCACTGAGCGGCCTATGGCTTTAGTTATGAACACTACAGAGTCAGTCATGTTTGTACCGGAACTGGAAAAAGAGCATTGCCTGATCGATACCGCTGTTGACAGAGCTGTTTCATACCCTGAATACCCCGGAGAGATTCACCCGATGTACCAATTGCAGGATCTGTTCGCAGCAATGAAACTTGACAACAAGGCCATAGGTGCTGATGGAGCGGGTTACCCCGCTGTAAACGGCTATAGAGGTCCACGGCTGCAGGAACTGATGCCTCAGCTAAGACTTGATTACTTAACTGATTACATTGTCGAAATGCGCATGATTAAATCCCCGGCAGAGTTGGCATTGATCCGCGAAAGCGCTCGTTGGGGCGACCTGGCCCATCAGTTGCTGCAGAGATACACCAGTCCCGGAAAAAGCGAGATTCAGGTTTCCATGCAGGCCTCCATGGAAGCAACCCAGCAAATGATTGAGACTCTCGGCGAACGTTATGTAGCCATGGGCGGCCGGGGCGTTGGCGCTGGCTACCGCGGGCAAATCGGAGCCCATTCAGCTCTGCCCCATTCGATGACGATAAATGCTACTTTTCAAGCAGGAGACACCTTGGTAACAGGGGCCGGAGGCAACATTGGCGGCTATCGCAGTGAACTGGAACGCACCATGTTTGTCGGACTGCCCTCAGAAAAACAGCAATATTACTTTAACCTGATGAAAGAGGCCCAAGAGATAGCTTTTGGCGCAATTAAACCCGGTGATCCCTACAGTGTGGTCGATACTGAAGTTCGCCGCTTTTTTGACAAGCATAATCTCTGGGAATATTGGCGCCACCATCAGGGTCACAGCATTGGCCTGGAAGGCCATGAGGCTCCGTTCTTTGATATCGGAGATGATTCTCTGATGCAACCCGGAATGGTGGTCTGTGTTGAGCCGGGTATCTATGTCCCCGGGCTGGGCGGCTTTCGTCATTCTGACACCGGAGTTATTACCGAAAGAGGTTTTGAGATTATTACCAACTATCCACGAGACTGGGCCAGTTTAATCTGTCAGTAAATATTGAAAGAGAGGTAGCCCATGACCAGTTTAATTAAGCAAAAAGTAGATCAGGCTGTAGCTATTTTAAAGGAACTGGAGATCGACGTTTGGCTGACTTTTGTGCGAGAAACCATTGAGTCATATGACCCGGCTCTACATTTTATTGCCGGCACCAATGTCGTTTGGCAGGCAGCGTTCCTTATTTCCAAAGACGGCCGCAAAATTGCCATTACCGGCAAAGGCGACCATGGCAATATTGAAAGGCTGGAGGTTTATGATCGGGTTATTCCCTATACTCAAAGCATTAAACCAGACCTGCTGCAAGTTCTGACAGAGTTAAACCCCCAGCAAATTGCGATCAATTATTCGACAGACAATGTTTCAGCTGACGGTTTATCTTTAGGGATGTATAAAAGACTCTGTAAATTTCTGAAAGACACCCCGTACTTAAACAGATTAATATCTGCTGACCAGCTGCTCTCCAGCCTGCGCGGCCGAAAGACCAGTGATGAGCTGCAGCGGATTCAAGCTGCAGTCGACGAAACCGTGAGCTTATTTGATTTGTTGACAGAGAATATTGAGATTGGCTGGACAGAAAAGCAGATTGCAGAATTCATGCATCGTGAAATGCGCCGCAGAGATCTGCAGTTTGCCTGGGACAAAGATCATAATCCCGGTGTAGACTGTGGTGCAGATTCCACCTCCGGACATCTGCCCCCCGGGGATGTCCCGCTTAAACCAGGGGACGTGCTCCATCTGGATTTTGGGGTTAAAAAGGCAGGCTACAGTGCCGATCTGCAGCGCCTGTGGTATGTTTTACGCGAGGGAGAGACTGCCCCTCCAGCAGAAGTTCTTAAAGCCTTTAACACCGTGCAGTTAGGTATTCAAAGAGCGGCCCAGGCTATTAAGCCCGGGGTTGAAGGCTACAAGATTGATCAGATTGCCAGAGACACTTTGGCAGAACACGGCTATCCAGAATACCTCCATGCCCTCGGCCACCAGGTTGGCATATGGGCTCATGACGGCGGCGGAATACTGGGCCCACGCTGGGAACGCTACGGCGCCCGTGCTTACGCTCAGGTTGAAGAGAGCCAGGTTTACACCTTAGAGTTTGGCATCCACACAGCGCACGGCTATGTCTCCCAGGAAGAGAACATTGTCATCACCAAGGATGGCTGCCGGTTCTTAACCGAGCCACAGCAGCAAATTTGGTTAATAAATTAGTTGAACAAGCAAAAGCTCGCCTAGGCGAGCTTTTATAAATTGCGCACACATACATTGTTGGCATGATCAGCAATGCGTTCAAAATTAGAGATTATATCCAGGTAGATAATGCCAGATTGAGGATGACAGGTTCCATCGCTCAGCCTTTTGATATGAGATTTCCTGAGCTGAGCCTCCAGCAAGTCGATCTGCTGTTCTTCCTCACCTACTCGTTTAATCAGGGGCTCATTATGCTCTTTAAGCACCTCTAAGCTATCCTCGACCATTTTTTTAATCTTGTTATAGATATCGTCCAGTTCTTCATAAGCTTGTTTGGAAAAAGGCAGCTTTTTATCTATTTTAGTGACCACCAGTTCAGCTATGTTCTCAGTGTGGTCCCCCACCCTCTCCACATCGTTAACACATTCAAACAGGTAATTAAGCCTAACAGACTGCTCCTCTGTCAAACTATTCTGCGAGATATCTACTAAATAGTCAATAATCTCCCGCTCCAGACAGTTGATAGTCTGCTCGATCTCAAAAGCTTTGTCAATCAGGTTGCGGTCTTCAGTTAAAAAGGCGGTCTCCGTAGTACTCAGCATCTCCAGCGCATGCTCCCCCATTCTGAAGATCTCTCTGGTAGCCTGTCCCAGAGCAATAGAAGGATTGCTCAACAGCATTTTATCCAGGTAAATAGCATGGCACGGATCGGGTTCTTCCACAACCTTTTCTTTTCCGGGCACTATTCTTTCAATTAACCGGACAAAAAGATTAATGAAGGGTAAAACTAAAACTGTATTAGCAATATTGAAGATAGTGTGGGCATTGGCGATCTGACGTTCGGTTAGCACCGAGGTGGCCATCGCCAGATTGGAAAAGGGTTTGAGAATGAGCATAAATAACACTACCCCGCCAATATTAAATAAGGCATGGGCTACTGCCGCTCTCCGTGATGTCAGCGAGGTATTGATTGATGCCAGCAAGGCGGTTATTGTTGTTCCAATATTGCTTCCTAAAATTAAAGGAATCGCACACTGAAAACTTATCAGTCCCTGCGAAGCCAAGGCCACGACGATAGCTGTTGTCGCACTACTGCTCTGAATAATGGCTGTAAACACCGCCGCAATGGCCACCCCCAGCCACGGTCTGGCTGCAACACTGGTCATTAAATCGATAAACGGCTGGTAGGTACGCAGTGGCTTCATTGCCGATCCCATAGTTGCCATACCAAAGAAAAGTATTCCAAAACCCAGGAATATCTCCCCCAGATCTTTGGTGCTTTTCTTTTTGCCGAACATCAGCAACACAACGCCCAATCCAATTGCCACAGGTGCAAAATGGGTCAGTTTAAAGGAAACCATCTGGGTCGAAATAGTTGTACCAATGTTGGCCCCCAAGATCACCCCTACAGCCTGCCTCAGGGTCATTAAGCTGGCGTTGACAAAACCGATGACCATCACTGTGGTCGCACTGCTGCTCTGAACTATAGCTGTAACAACTGTGCCAACAGAGACAGCCAGCAAGGCATTTGAAGTCAGCACTTCTAATAGACGTCGCATTCGGTCTCCGGCAACCTTTTGCAGCCCTCCTGCCATCAACTGCATCCCATAGATAAACAAACCCAGTCCAGCAACCAGGCTCATGCCCATAGTTGAAAAATTTAACATTTTTGACGCTCCTCGATAATAGTGTTTTTGTTTATCTCTAATTGTGCAAACATTTTTGCAAAACACGATTACTATTATAATAAAAATAAGCTAGAATATCATTATATTTTGCTAAAATTCAGATATTACTTGCTAAAATGTGTGTTAAATCAGGAACATTACCCTGATAATTTACAGGAATTGCCTGAAAACAACTGTTGAACAGGCTCTGGCAGGCCAACTGCCAACTGACTGTTGGGTTAACAGTATTAATTTTATTATTTTGGGAACTAATATCTGCAAAATTCATTCTATATATAGCAGTTCCATATTTTATTGATTGTAATATGTCATTAATCATTTATACTGTAGATAGATAACAGGCAGGAAAGGGTCAGGAAGATGAGTATAGTATTTAAAGAAAAAACTTGGACCAGAGTTTTAATCGGATTATTCCTGGTTTTAGTAGTGGCATTAAATATTATGTATGTGAGAATGAATCACAACAAACTAATGCAGGAGATCGAGGGTCTTAAAAACGAATTAACTGCTACCAAAGATCAAAATACCAGTCTGATTCAAGAGAATGAGAAACTGCAGGCTGCTTTAAAGGATTATCAGGAACGGATTGACAGGCTAAATGGCGTACAGGTACCCCACCCCCCTGAAAAGACTGTTTACCTGACCTTTGACGACGGCCCGAGCCCTCATACCGAGCCAATTCTGGATATTCTCAAGAAATATAATGTTAAGGCCACCTTTTTTGTTATTGGACACGATACTGAAAATGCTCGCCGCCTGTACAAGAGGATAGTTGATGAAGGTCATGCTATTGGCAACCATACCTACAGCCATAACTATGGTCAAATATATCAGTCAACCGAGGCCTTCATGGAAGATGTCTACAAAATGGATGATCTTATCTACCAGGCCACCGGCCAGAGAACTAAAATATTCAGATTCCCCGGCGGCACCTCAAATACTTTGACAAGTGTTGCCAGAATTAAGGCCATAGCTAAACGGATTTTGAGCGAGGGGTATCAGTATTTTGACTGGAATGTCGATAGTCAGGATGGAACAAAAAGCCCTCCCCGGGCCGAGGATATGGTCAAAAAAGTAGTTAGTAATGTCAAGCACACCAAGACCTCTATTGTCTTAATGCACGATTTGGCCAGCAAGGAATCTACCTTGAAAGCACTGCCCACTTTAATTGAGCAGCTCAGCGCCATGGGCTACAAATTTGCCCCCCTGGACGCTAACTCATATTATGTTCATCATCGCTGATCGCCAGCTGATAAGCTATAGACAGACCTAAAAGAGGAAATGACAGCTCTCCGGTGAGTTTTAATAAATATTTTTTCTGTAATAAGACCATACTGGTATTAAAGGGGGATTATTATGGAAACAAAAGTAAAATGTAATGTCGATGAATGTGCCCATAACCTGGGTGGAGAAAGGTGCAGCGCGCAAGCTGTGGAAATTAACTATAACAACAGTACTGCTGATCAGGAGACTATCTGCAACACCTATCGGCCTCAGTACGAGGGAGCAGATAACCTGGTTTACAGCGCCAATATCAATTACTCAGGTCTTGAAAACAGGCATGATTCGGCAAATGTCAATCCTGTGGCTATGTGCCAGGTGGAAAAATGCAAACACAACAGTAAAGATGGCTACTGCCATGCCGATTCGATAGATATTTCATTGAGTGAAACCAGTGAGTGCACAACCTATGATCCGGAATAAGCATCAGTGGGCCATATCAGGTTGATGAGGTAAATTACAATACAAACGCCTGATTTCTCAGATTTTTATGCTGAGAAATCAGGCCTTTTTATCTGTATGGCAAACGCCACTGTTCAGACACCGATAATTAGGGTAAAATGGCTTAAAGCCATTTTACGAGCTCTACTTATAGACACATGCGAATTACTAATGTGAGGAAAGATTTTATGACAACTATAAAAAAATATAAATACCCGCTTGGCCTGGCGTTTATCTTTGTGATTCTGTCGACCATGGTCCAATATGGTTTTTTTGATCTACTGGACAGCAGGGTCGACAACTGGGTGCGCGGCACAGCCCGACCTGCTTTGAGCAGCTTTTTCACTCTGATCACCCACCTGGGATCGGGTTACTTCATTAGCTTTGTCACTCTCTTAATCCTCTGGTACATCTATCGCCTTAAAATTAACGACAGATTGCCATATCTGCTGCTATGTTCCTCGCTGGGCTGCTTTATTCTCAATTACCTGCTTAAAATCATCATACAAAGACCCCGGCCACCGCTGCCTCATCTGGTAGCTGCGCGTGGTTTCAGCTTTCCCAGCGGCCATGCCATGGTCAGCATGTGCTTTTATGCAATGGTTGCTTTTATACTGAGTAAAACCTTACAAGAGCGCCTGTATATCAGGCTGTCAATGTACCTGCTGGCTGCTTTGATTGCAGCCAGCCGGGTAATACTGCATGTCCATTACCTGTCTGATGTTATCGCCGGGCTGTTTGCCGGACTTGGATTCTTCCTGTATATAGCCAGCTTTGATAAGACCTCAGTCAGCTAGCTCTGCCGGGATATGAATGATAATGGCCGCCCCTACCTCGGGCCTGTTTTCCACTGCGATATTACCACCATGCTTTTGAATAATATCAGCGACTATGGCCATACCCAATCCGGTATTGCCAAGCTCTCCTTTGTAAAAACGCTCAAATATATGGGGGATATCTTCCTCAGCAAATCCCGAGCCGTCATCAATTATTACTATTCTTACATACTGCTCAATTCTGCTGACGTCAATGGTTATTTTGGACTCTGCATACCTGACTGAATTATCCAAAACATTAGCGATGGCTCTCACTAAATAGGTGTAACTGCCCTCCAGGGTCAGCTCCTCGTCGACATTAACCTCAAGCTTAATCTGATGCTGCTTTATCCGCGTGTAAACAGTGCGGATAGCATCGTTAATAACGTCGGCGATACTCAGCCTCTGGAATTTCAATGCGGTGCGATCGTCATCAATTTTACTAATGTAGAGCAGTTCTTCAACCACATTTTTTAACCGTTGACTCTCTTCCGTAATAATCCTTAAGGCATTATCCCGTTCAGCTTCATCGAAGATGTTTTCCAGTAAACCTTCCGCGTACCCTTGAATATTCATTAAAGGGCTTTTCAGTTCATGGGATGCATTCTGAATAAACCGGGATTGCGACTGCTGGTAGAGCACTAATTGCTGGCTCATGGCATTAAAAGCCCGGGTTACCCCACCAATTTCATCGTCCAGCTCAACCTCAATTTCACCAGCGAACTCTCCACTGGCTATCTCTCTGATACGGGTCTCAAGTTTTTGCAGCGGCTCAATCAGGCGTCGCGTAATGTAACCTGAGAACACAATCCCCAGCAGGCTGGCTACAAAGATTATTCGCAAAACCGAGGACAGGATACTGTTTCTAATCAAGATAGTTTCCTGACTGGTGCTCAGGGTTAATACATAGCCGATAATGTGGCCGGTGATACTTTTTATTTCTTCGACCACATACAGATAGCCTTTGATCGAGCCATTGCGCTTGCCAGACAGCACCTCGCTCTGGAAATCTGCCGGCAGCCTGGCCATATTGGGAAAAACCTCGGTATCGGTGGTGACCTTAATATTAAAGTGATAGTCCATAATGACAACCCTGGTACTCTCTTGAACCATCGATTCATCGAGAATAAAGGCCTCTACCAATGAAAAATCCTTCATCCCGAAATTTAAAACTATTTGCACCAGGCTTTTGGCTGTAGTAGTCAGCTCATAATATGATCTGTCTAAAATATAATTGCTTAGAGTCAGGGCGGTAGATAAAAGCACAGAAACGCTGACCAGGATAATTATCGTGACTTCTACAATAGTAATGCGCAGGGCAATTGATTGACTATTCTTTACCAAGTTTGTACCCATATCCCCAAACGGTTTCTATGCTGACATTGGCATGACCGTTTCTCAACTTCTTCCTCAAACGCCTAACCAGATCATCCACTGATCTCATCTCCCCAATGTAGTCATAGCCCCAGATCGTATCGATTATTTGCTCCCGGGACATGGCTTTATTAGCATTCTCCACTAAATAAGTGATTAACTCAAATTCTTTGTTGGTCAGCGTGATCGCCTGCTGATTGATCAACAGCAGCCGAGCATCTTTATCTATGGTAATATTTCCAAATTCAATTTTTCTGGATCTGTTCCTGCTAAACTGTAAATTACTGCGCCGCAGGAGCGCCTTGATTCTGACCATTAGCTCTCGAGGGCTAAAAGGCTTTACTAAATAATCGTCTCCACCCAGCTCAATACCCAGGATGCGGTCTATCTCTTCACCTTTAGCAGATAAAAAAATTATTGGGGTCGTAAATTCTTTCCGTATCTCCCGGCATAAATCTAAACCGCTGCCCCCGGGCATCATGACGTCGAGCACAACACAATCGGGTTTGATAGAGCGCAGGCTTTCCAAAACCCCATTACTGTTGGGAAAGGTAATCACCTCATAGTCCTCGTTTTCCAAAAACTTTTTTATCAACTCTCTAATATTATTATCATCATCGACAATAAAAACTTTTCTCTTCATTTCGCCACCTCTATCCTACGTATTTAAAGCCAGCCGGGCCTGCGCCATAATATCCTTTAAACGCTCTGTACTGGCAATAAACCTTTTGGCCTCACTCACCGGGTCTACCCCCATTTTAACCGGCCCGGTTTTTACGCCGCAGCTCTCAACTTCAACCTTGCCGGAGGCATGAATCTCTGTTACACCGGTTTCTAATATTATTTGCCCGACATTGTCTGCTGATACCCCAGCTCCAGGCATTACAATTATTTGGCCTTGGGATTCATCCTGCAGCCTCCTGATTAGGCCAGCTCCTTGTGCGGCAGTTGCCGCCTGGCCAGAGGTTAATAATCTATCTATCCCCAGGTGCCTCAGCTGATTAAAGGCCGCCAACGGGTCAGGGGTCAGGTCAAAGGCCCGATGAAAAGTAATACTTAAGGGCCCGGCTGCCTCAATCAGTTTTTGGGTTGCCGGCAGGTCTAAGGTACCAGCCGAGGTCAGCGCTCCGATGACTACCCCATCTGCACCCAACTGTTCAGCAAGTTTAATATCGTACAGCATTATCTCCAACTCACCCTGACTATAATTAAAGCCGCCCGAGCGGGGTCTGATCAGCACATGAAGCGGCAGATCAGTGATAGCCCTGATTTGGCTGATAAAGCCAGCTGAAGGGGTCAGGCCGCCAACTGACAACTCGCTGCAGAGCTCCAGCCGGTCTGCTCCAGCAGCGAGGGCATTATCAACAGATATTGTAGAATCGACACAAACCTCGAGCAATATCTTTTTCATTGTTGCCAGCTGCCCAGCAACTGCAGAGCTTTTAACTCAGCTGCTGCTGCCCTTTCAGCACAGTATTCTGTTAACAGGCTCAGACACAGCTCTTTGTTATCCGGCCATATCCTCAAAAACAGCTCTTCCTGGGGCTGTTGCCATATAAATTGTTTTTGCTCAATATCTGCATAAAGCCTTTTTACTAGCCTGGCCGCCGCTGCTCCTTTTCTGTCACAGAACTGGGCCAGGTTGTAGAAACTCCAGAATGCCATTTTACTGTCCTGATATATCTCCGGAGAAGGACAGTAATGGTCTGCTATCTCTACCCGATGCCGGTAAGGGGTATCCTTTATCCCGCAGTACCAGGGGGTGTAAACGCTCAGGCAGGGTACAGCCAGAGCCCGCCATGCCAAACAGCCAATTGCCGCCGGCATGGTGTTGCGCAGCTGAAAAACAGAGCTTTCCTGGGTTGCAATGTTACAGGCCATTCGCCAATAGCTGTCGTCAATCTTGGATTCGCCACGATGAGGCAGTCCCTGATATTGGTCCTGCTGCTGCTCATCCTGGACCTGTTCCAGATGGCTTCTCAACAAAGACATGACCGCATTGACATCGAGTTTATGTTGAGGTACTACCCCAAAAGGCAAGTTATCAGGCGGTGGGAAAGCAACCTCCTGACCGGTCAGCAGGGACTGAACATACCACTGGCGCGAATCAATGCCGTGGGCGAAGCGTAAGGTATTTGGCTTAGCTGGAGCACTAAAAGCCCTACTAAAGCTAAACGGCCGGCCGCAGCCCGGGTCATACCAGCCCCGCCTGATTGCATACTCGATTAATCCCGCGGAGCTTTTGGTTTGATGCGGATCATGCCAGGCAATCTCCTGGTTAGTAATATAGGTATTGGGGACAACCACCACTTTGTCGTCTGGAACTCTACAGGCTAAATAGTGCTTTCCTCTGACAATGGTCAGCACCCAGGCTTCCTCAGCATCAGCTATGATCAGGGTTCGGCCGGACCCGGTATACCCAAAGCGCTCAATCAGTCTGGCGGCCACCTCTACCCCTTCCCGGGCTGTACGAGACAGCCTGGCAATCATCTGGGGCAGTAGATAACCAATACCCCCCTCGATAATATCGCCCCGCTTGGTGACCACTGCCAAATCGTCTTCCTTTGAAGGACAGCCATTGCCAGCTACGGCCACGCCAAATTCATTAAAGCAGTTATCACTGAATTCCAGCCCGGGGCTCTCCGCCCATAAATAGGAGTAGGTTTCTCCGGAAAAAGAAAAATATCCACCAGACGAGATCTTAAGGCCAGCTGTACCGGCAAAAGATTGGCGGGGGACTTTTTTATAGTTGATCAAATTCCTGCCAAAATTTTGCTCATTATGTCCGAACAGCACTGATCCGTCGGTAGTAGCCAACCGCCCTGCAATTATCGCAAAACACATCCCTTATCACCTTTTCATTGTTTTTACCCGGCTACCTCTTTGCCGCCTAAAATAGTAACTGACACCTTAAAATCTGAATCACAGACAACTATGTCAGCAATCTTTCCCACTTCTAATGAACCGTACTTTTGACCAACACCCAATAAATTGGCCGGATTTTCTGATACCATTTTTACTATATCCATTATAGAACAGCGGGTCTGCTTTTGAAAATTGGCGGCAGCTCGGTTAAGCGTCAGCGTACTGCCAGCCAGTGAACCGTTTTCCACCAGATAAGCTGTACTGTTTTTAACTTCAACTGCCTGTCCGCCAAAATAGTATAAACCATCACTACAGCCAGTGGCTTTTATGGCATCAGATATTAGAATTATCCGATCAGGGCCTTTAATCTGCAGCAGGATACGGTACCACACCGGGTGAACGTGCACATCATCTGCGATCAGTTCACAGTAACTGTCATTCTCCAGAATTGCTGCTACTATCCCCGGCTGACGATGATGGAGGGCTGCCATTCCATTAAAGATATGAGTAGCAGATTTCAGGCCGGCCTGATATGCTGCCTTGGCCTGCTCATAGCTGGCATTGGTATGGGCCGCTGACAGGACAACCCTCGGATATTGCTGAACAACAGCTCGGGTAAAGTTCAGTCCAGCATCGGTTTCCGGAGCATAACTGATAATTTTTATAATGTCGAGATATTTTTCTATTAAATTAAAATCAGGCTGAATAATACTGTCAGCCAGCTGAGCCCCTCTTTTTTCTGAGCAGATAAACGGGCCTTCTAAGTGAGCCCCTAATACTCTGCTCTGAAGTTGGGGCTGGCCACCGCTCATTTTCCTAATTGTATTCAGAGCTCTCTCGATCTCGGGCCAGGGCCGGGTCATGGTTGTCGGCAAAAAGGAGGTCACCCCATGTTGGGCCAAATAACTGGCAATAGCAGCCAAATCCGGGGTCAGATCCATCACATCTGCACCAGAATTGCCGTGGACATGAATATCAATCATTCCCGGTATAATATATTGACCCTGGGCATCGATTACTTTGGAGTAGCAGCCGGCAGGTAAATCGCCCGGGATAATTGCTGTAATTGTATCCTGATATAAGATACAGCCCTTATCAATTATTTTATTTCTCAAAACAATCCGGCCGTTAACTAAGGCTTTCATGATTATGCTCCACCAAATTTAGCGCTATTCGAGCAGCCCCCAGCGAACCAGCCAGATTAAGAAGCTGGGCCGGCAGGACATTGATATTGACCCCACTATTGCTCTTTGAACTCAGTAATTGCTGCAGATTATCCCACCAATGCTTTTTGGTGTGAATTAAGCCGCCGCTGATAATAAAGGCCTGAGGATCAAGGATATTCTGCAGGCTGATCAGCAGGACTGCCAGATCATCGACAAACTCCTCCCGGACCACTAGAGCTTTAGCGTCTTTCTGCTCCATCGCCCGAAACACATCTTCACAGTTGGCAGATATTCCTCCCAGTTCTCGGAATCTGTTGACTATGGCTGTGCCGGACAAATATAATTCAGCACAACCCCGCTGACCGCACCGACACTCTTTGCCGTTAGGATATAAAATACTGTGGCCGATCTCTCCTCCACACCAACCGTAGCCATGCAAGACCCCGCCTGAACCATTGACGTAAGCCCCGCCTAAGCTGGTACCCAGGGTTATTACCATATATTGATCCATATCTTGAGCAGCACCCAGCCAACCCTCTCCGATAGCAGCTGCATTAGCATCATTTTCAACTGCTATTGGTAGCTGAAACAGCTGACCCAGTTCTTGGGCTAAAGCTACCTCGACCCAGTCCTTAATAATTCCACAGGAATAAATAACCTTGCCCAGACGGGCATCAACGTATCCCGGGGTTCCGACACCGATAGCCTTTATCTCAGCTGAAAACTCATTTTTAATCTCCTGAATCAGAACCTTTAGGGTTTTCAGCACATGATCTTTACCTAAATAGCCTTTAGTACTTACCATTCTGTGCAACTTTTTGGTTCCATTCTGGTCAGTGACCACCGCACTAATTTTAGTGCCACCGATGTCAATTCCTAAAACATGAATCACGCTGTTCTCCCACTCTCTAGTTTATAGTCTTAATTATAAGCCAAAGTGAGATTTGGCGAAAGTTTATTTGTCTTCAGGTACAGGGAATTAAATAATATGTGACAGGAATAATAAAATCTGTATGGCATTACTTTTCTGATTGCCTTATAATGAAAGAAAATTCTGAATAGTATTATTTCATACCTGACAGATCTTGTTTGAAGTGTTTTATTAAAAATATCTCTTACCTCAGGCTACAAATATGTATTAACTACATATTTTATTATAATTAACTTTTCATACTAAATTATCCAACCACCATTATTTAAATTGACATACTTAAAAATATTCTACAGATTTTTATCATATCTGAATTAATAACAATCCCAAAAGCAATTTAAAACATCTATCGTCGAATACTGTAATTATTTGCTTAGTACTATTAACTATAACAGCACTTCTAGATTAGAGGTCTTTTTGTATTTGGTATCAAGGTTTTAAACTTATCACATTAACAGTCTGATTCTGACAGCAATAAAAAGTACAATAGTGCCAAAAAAACATAAGAAGGAGGCCTGGATTCAGACGAAATTTAATTTAGCGCCCAGTTACATTTTAAGGAGGAAAAACTTTGAAAAAATTTGGTAAGCTGACAACCCTGCTGTTAATTATGCTGCTGGTTATATTCACTGCCTGTCAAAACACAGAACCGGTAGATGACCCGGCCCCATCAGAAAAGGTGCTCACTTTGGGAACACCATATACTATCGATACCCTCAATCCATATAAATACTCATCTGACGGAGACAGGTATGTATTGAGTCAGGTCATGGAATCTTTAGTGGAAGCTGATGGTGGAAAATACTTCCCATTACTTGCTACCTCCTGGTCTAATCCAGATGAAAAAACCTGGGACTTCAAAATCAGGGAGGACGCTTTTTGGCATGAAGGAAATGAAGTCTATGAAATCGGAGCAAACGTTCAGCTCAAAGCCCAAGATGTTAAGGATTGCTTTGACTTTGTCCTCGACCCGGCCAACAAGGCTCGACGCCAGGCTGAGCTGGCCAATATTATTGAAAAAGTAGAGGTTATTGATGACTTCACAGTGCGCTTCACAACCTTGGAGCCTCATGCTTATTTCCTGCAAAACATTAACAGACAGCCTATTTTCTCATTGCAGGCCCTTGAGGTGCTGGGCGAAGACAACTTCTCATTCTACCCTATAGGAACCGGTGCTTTTAAGTTCTCTGAGTACAAACCCGATGACAAAGTAGTTTTATTAAAGAATGATAGTTATCCAATTACTCCCCATCTGGATAAGGTAATCTTCAGCATTATTCCAGACAAGTCGGTAGCGGCTATCGCACTGCAAACCAATGAAATCGACGTGGCCATGCAGTTGCTGCCGACAGATGTCCAGGCAGTTCGCGCTGTAGAAGGCCTGACTACGCTCTCTAATACCTCGGGCTGGTATCGATACGTGGCATTTAATGTATCAAACCCCTTATTTGAGGATAAACGGGTGCGTGAAGCATTCTCTTTGGCAGTGAATATGGATGAAGCAGTTGACTCTATTTTTGATATTGAAGGTTTGGCAGTCCGAGCCCCCGGTCCGGTTCCCAAAGGTTTGCCGGGGTATACCGATGCCTGGTTTGATTTATGGGAATACAATGTCGAAGCCGCCAAAAATCTATTATCAGAAGCTGGCTGGGTAGCTGGCAGTGATGGCATATTAGAAAAAGATGGAGTTAAAATGAGTTTTGTTCTTAAAACACCTAATGATACAAATCGTTCTAAGCTGGGTGTAATTGTGGCAACCCAGTTGAAAGCAATTGGCATCGACTGCACCCCGCAAACCCAGGAATGGGCTACCCACTTAGAAGACATTCGTACCGGGAATGTAGAGATGTTTATTATGGGCGGAGGCAGTACCATTGATGGTTTAAACTACATGTTCCACAGTAAAAACGCCGAAGGCGGAGCCCATAATACTCATTATAAAAACAGCGAGCTGGATAACTTAATCGAACAAGCTACTCGGACAGTAGACTCTGAAGCTCGAGAAGTAATCTGGGAACAGGCTGCCAGAATTATAGTAGAGGAAAAGGTACATATTTCAGCTTACTATGAATATGTTCAAATCGGAATTAATGAGCGGGTGGTAGATTACAATCCACCAAATGTTTGGGTGGCCCTGACCTCCCCTACTCGCAACGTTAATGTCAAATAATATACTCAATTGAGTAAGGTATTTAATTGAGGCAAATATTCTATAGCGCCCGAAACTGAGCAAATTTCGGGCGCAATTTTGAATATGCTACAGAAGAGGTGGAGAATTTGCGTATATACATTGTTAAAAGACTTTTACAGGCTGTTCCTACATTACTGGTAATATCTTTTCTTATCTTCTCTATTCTATATCTAACACCGGGTGATCCTGTTTTACTGATGATTGGGTCTTCAGAAACAGATTCAGTCGACCCGGCAGTTTATGAAGCTGTTCGGCGCGATCTGGGTTTAGATAAACCTTTTTTCGTAAGATATGTTGACTATATTGGCAATGCTGTTCGAGGCAATCTGGGACGATCCTATCTTACCAACAAGGAGGTATTTCCTACTGTTATGGCTCGCATGCCGGCAACTCTGCAATTAACCCTCACGGCACTGCTGGTAGCAGTATTGATCGCCATACCTCTGGGGGTGTTAGCAGCTCTTAAGCAGGGCAGTATTTGGGACAATATCGCAACCTTTATGGCCACCATTGGGGTCTCATTGCCTCGTTTTTGGTTTGGTATTATTTTAATTATCTTTTTCTCTTTACGACTCAAATGGCTGCCCAGTTTTGGTATTGGTGATCCAAGCCGAGGGATAGTAGTTGTTCTCAAACATCTGTTACTCCCTGCTCTGGCTCTGGGGACCAGCCTGGCAGCTATGTTAACCAGGATGACCCGCTCCAGCATGATCGATGTGCTAAACCAGGACTATGTCAGGGTGGCCCGGGCCAAAGGCTTGAAAGAGCGAATAGTAGTTTATATCCATGCCCTTAAAAATGCTCTGATACCGGTGGTAACGGTTTTAGGAACCCAGTTTGGGGCGCTGTTAGGCGGAGCAGTAGTTACGGAAACAATTTTTGCCTGGCCAGGGGTAGGCAGACTAGCCGTAAATTCCATTGCGCGTCGTGATTTCCCGATGATCCAAGGCAATACCCTGATAATCTGTACCGGTTTTATTCTAGTCAACTTAATAGTAGATATCCTCTATGGGGTACTAGACCCGCGCATCACATACAAAAAGAAATAGAATGAGGTGTTAGGCAATGATTAATAAGCAGCAGCTAATTGGAGAAGAAAGCCTGCCTGTAACCTCGATGTGGAAGGACACCGTACGGCGCTATAAGCAAAATAAACTGGCAGTTCTGGGTCTAGTCATTATCACAATCATTATAATAATGTGTATCTTCGCCCCACTTTTTACAGCTTATGATCCGGTATTAGACATGAATTTAAAGGATAAGCTTTTGACACCAGGCAGCAATAATCACCTTTTAGGTACCGATGACTATGGCCGCGATATCTTCAGCAGATTACTGTATGGAGGCCGAACCTCCTTAATAACGGGTTTAATGGTGGCAGGCATAACCATGATAATCGGGGTGTTTATAGGGTGCATCAGTGGTTATTTTGGGGGGTGGATTGACAATCTCCTGATGAGGATTGTCGATGTTGTTTTGGCATTTCCCTTCCTGGTATTAGCTATTACGATTATGGCTGTGCTGGGGCCCAGCCAACGCAACATAATTATAACCCTGTCTCTGGTGGGCTGGCCTTCTTTTGCCCGTGTCACTCGCGGACAAATCCTTTCTATCAAGGAAAAAGAATATGTGGAGGCTGCCCGGTCCTCTGGGTTTAAAAATGGTAGAATAATTTTTCATCATATCCTGCCCAATGCCCTGGCTCCCATTATTGTCACCGCCACTATGCGGATCGGCAGTACTATCCTTTCAGCCGCCAGTCTTAATTTTTTGGGTCTGGGTGTCGACGCATCCCTGCCGGAATGGGGGGTTATGCTTAACCAGGGGAAAGACTATATGAGCCTGGCACCGCATCTAAGTTTCTACCCCGGTCTGGCAATCTCATTGACAGTTCTTTCGATGAACTGGATCGGTGATGGTCTGCGGGATGCCTTCGATCCCCAGATGCGTAAATAGGAGGTTTGATGATGACCAAAGAAAAATGCTTACTTCAAGTTAAGGATCTAAAGGTGCATTTTGCTGTTCCGGAAGGCCTGGTCAGAGCTGTTGACGGGATTACCTTTGACGTACCAGCAGGAAAAACCCTGGCTCTGGTCGGAGAATCAGGCTGTGGAAAAACTGTAACTTCTTTATCTTTACTCCGGCTGCTCAAGGTTCCTCCTGCAATTATTTCGGCAGAGGTGATAGATTTTAATGGAATAGACCTTGGCAGCCTTAATAAGGAGGAGATTCGTAAGATTCGGGGCAAGGAAATAGCCATGATCTTTCAGGAGCCGATGACCTCCCTCAATCCAGTATTTCGCATCTCCAGGCAGATGCGCGAGGTTTACAAAACCCATTCCAGTTTAGCAAAAGCGGAGATTGACAGCGCCTGCATCGATATGCTGGAGAAGGTTGGAATACCCGATGCCAAAAACAAATTCAAGGCCTTTCCTCATGAGCTTTCCGGTGGACTGAGGCAGCGTATTATGATAGCTATGGCCCTGGCTTCTAAGCCAAAGCTGTTGATAGCCGATGAGCCTACCACCGCCCTGGATGTTACGATTCAGGCTCAAATACTGCTTCTGCTTAAAAGCCTGAGTGTCGAAAACAAGATGTCAATCCTGCTCATTACCCATGATTTTGGCGTAGTGGCCGATATAGCAGATCAGGTAGCCGTTATGTATGCAGGTAAAATAGTAGAATCCGGCCCGTTGGAAGCGGTATTATATTCCCCGCTCCACCCCTATACTGAGGCCCTGATCAGGTCGATACCAGGGCTGAAAACCAGGCGTGGAGAAAGGTTAAAAACTATCAAAGGCATGGTCCCCAATCCTTTACTGTTACAGCCAGGCTGCCGATTCGCGCCACGCTGTGAACACGCTGATGAGCATTGCTATCAACAGGAGCCGCTGACAGAGTTAATCGATAATCGCACTATTGCCTGCTTTAAGTGGAGGAGATCATAATGGAAGCTATTATCAAGGTCGAAAATCTAAAAACATACTTCCCAGTTAAAGAAGGCCTGCTTTCTAAAACCAAAGGCTATGTTAAGGCCGTCGACGACATCTCTATTGATATATTTGAGGGAGAAACCCTGGGATTGGTTGGAGAATCAGGGTGTGGCAAAACTACATTTGGCAGATCAGTATTGAGATTAGTAAAACCCACTTCCGGGCAGGTAATCTACAACGATCAGAATATTCTGGAGTTAGATGAAAATACCTTAAGGCTTTTGCGACATGATCTGCAGATCGTTTTTCAGGACCCTTACAGCTCCCTGAACCCGCGGCATAACGTATCGCAAATGCTGCGAGAGATTTTGAGCGTTAGCGGGGGAATGAACAGCTCAGAGATTAGCAACCGCATTACCGAACTGTTATTACAGGTGGGACTCAGCCCCTCCTTTGCCCCGCGCTACCCCCACGAGTTTTCAGGGGGGCAAAGACAACGCATTGCGATAGCTCGAGCTATAGCTTTAAAGCCCAGTTTCATAGTCTGCGATGAGGCAGTATCTGCCCTTGATGTCTCTATTCAGGCTCAGATCATAAACCTGCTGATCGAACTTAAGCAGGAATACGATATGACATATTTGTTTATATCCCATGATCTACACGTAGTACAGCATATCAGTGATCGGGTCGCAGTGATGTATTTGGGTAAATTGGTTGAGATAGCACCTACAGAAAGCCTGTTTTCTCACCCCTTTCACCCTTATACCAAAGCCCTGTTGTCAGCGGCACCCACTATTGACCGAGGCAAGAATGGCAAGCGAATAATATTAGAAGGAGAAATCCCCAGTTCAATTAATATTCCAGAGGGCTGCCGCTTCTGCACCCGCTGTTGGAAAGCAACAGATCTCTGCTACCAAACAATGCCAGAACTCCGGCAGCTGGCTGACAGCCATGCTGTGGCCTGTCACTTTCCTGAAGCACCTTAAGGATAAATAATTCCAGTAATAAAGCCTGATCAAGATTAGCAATCTATCAGGCTTTTTTCTGGGTTATTCCGATTTATTACTCAACAGCTCCAACAGGGCTTCCATCTGAGGATCTCGATTGTTTCTGATATCCTCGGCAACAGTATAAACAATAATATCCGGAGTAAGTGTATTGGCTGGATCATTAGCTGGCTCAGGGCGCTGAAACTTTTTAAATGACAGTGACAAATGGTAGCCCGAATTAGGCAATTTAAAGCCCAATACATCACCAAAACTGGATGGAGCATTCCCGGTAGGCTCCCCAATCAGGGTGGCAAATTCATTATCATGGGCCATTACTGCAATCCAGTTGCCGGAACTGAAGGTTTGATTTGAGGTTAGAATATAAAGATCACCGTTAAACTGCAGGCTCTCCTCGGCATGATCTACCGTTACTACGGTAGCCTGATACTCTTTTAACCCGCTGGTTCGCCACATGCCCTGTCTTTGACCGGCTACATCCTTGGAATACCTGATAACTGCACTGTAGTTCTTTATTTCTTTTACCTGGCGGAGATAGCTGATTAGCTCGTCTATAACCTGGGAATTGCCGCCAGTATTCTGACGAACATCAATAGCTACATTTTTTATCTCCTTTTCCCGAACCTGTTTAAAAAACTGTTTAACCTGATTTTTAAAATGTGCATCGTAGATGCACTTGTCAAACCTGAACACCCCTAAGGACAACTCCTCATAAAAAGTGTAACTGATGTACTCTGTATTTTGATTTGAATTAGTAAGCATGGCCTGCAGCGGCAGATTGACTGTTTTTTCTTTTTTGTCCCGCAGATAAGTTACTGTCACAGTATTGTCCAGGTTAATCAGCCCCAGGTGCCGCAGAATCGACTCGTTGACCAGAGTCCTAGCTGCTCTGGCCCTGACCCAGCCTTCATTCTCTGCCGGAATAAACTCAGACATTTTTTTAAATATATCTGCAACTGACTTGCTGCCAATGCTGACAATCTCATCCCCTGCCAGCAAGACATCTGTATTTTGGATAACACACAGACTTCTTTTCAGCCAGATCAGCGGTAGATTGATCACCCGATTACCCTGGGTATTCCCATAATACAGACTGGTATGGGCGTCTTTAAGCGAACTGGAAACAGTTGCAGCCAGAAAATAAAATTCACCGGCGGTCAGCGGCCCGGTAATTTTACTCTGAACCGAATCTACTGCCTGGGCCAAATACTGAGGCCTGCCGCTGTGTGTTTGAGGGTGAACTGCCATAATCTTGGCTACCATAAAATCTATGTCTTCCTGCATTTCCTCCTTTTTCATTACAGTCGAAGCCGGCAGCTGCCGAGTTTCATTATTACTGATGGCATCATATAGATTGAGCCGTGATCCTAAAAACAGGACTAAAAACAAGCCGATTATTACTAAACCGGTATACTTAAATTTCATAAACTGACCCCTTGCGAGTTTTTGTTTAAATTATAGCAGTGTTTATGATGAAAAATATAGCAAAATAAGAGTAATAACCATAAAATAGGGCCTACTGAAGGAATCGCTGGAACTCTATCAGTAACGAGCAGAGCTCTTAGGGGTTGTCGTATTAAAAAAAATAAAAAAATAGTACGTAGCTTTTTCATAATTGCAATAAACAAAACATAATAATCCGTAATCCACAACATACCTGGTTCACTTCGTCATTTTACTCGTTCAATCAGTTACTTATGTGGATTATTACCTCTAAAACAAAAAACCAGCGTTAGCTGGTATCAATCGTATCATCGCTATCTTTCAACAGTTAAAGGGGTATAAAAGTTTTGTGTATAATAGGTTTGTTTTCTGCCACTGTTAAAACAAACACCTACTCCCAACCGCTGATATTCGCCTAACAGATTCTTACGGTGCCCCTCTGAGTTCATTAAACCCTGAACGGCAAAGATAGAGTTGATTTGACCCATTGCCAAATTCTCACCAGCCCTGACATACCTGATGCCTTGAGCTTTAATCCGGTCGAACGGACCCTCTCCTTTTAAATTGATGTGATCAAAGAACTGATTGGCTGACATATCGCAGCTGTGTAAGTATGCAGCTTCAGCAGCCTGGTCATCCCAGTCCATAACCGGATACCCCATTCTTAATCTGATGGTATTGCTTAAGTCAAACAGCTGCTGTTCCATGGCTTGCTGCCACTTTTCCACCTCAAAATCATGAAAGGAGCCCCAATAGATATCTTTAAAGGGTATTTCCTTACTCCAAAGCAGTACGGCAGTTACAGATTGGTTTTGATGGGTGTCAAAAAAAACATAACTGTACAGCTGCTCGCTGAAATCATATAAGCCGTATTCCGTGCTTTGCCCGACTGCGTAGACATATTTGCCTTCAGTAATAGTTGGCAACGGCTGACCCAGTTTTTCATTGACTGCACCCTGAGCTGTGCCAATGCCGATTGCATCCTGAAGCTGCCACTCTCCGATATTGCTGAACAAGGCAACTACTCTGTCATTCTGAACGCCAGCCTGAACATAGGACTGATAATCGTCGTTATACACATACCAGGTAAAGCCATACACCGAGGGGTCGACTCGGTCTGGCATTCCGTGCATCTCAATCAGTTCCTGCTTGGTCATGCCTATTTCTACTCCATTGACAGCAGAATCACCTAAAACATAATCACTGTCAACCAGTTTGTCGGTGATGTTTACCGTTGCCGTCACACTGTTATAGAACACCTGTTTATCCAGCATTTCTGATACCTCTCTTAACGGCACATAGGTTATGCCGTTATACAGGAAATTATCAGTCATTACCGGCCGGCCCTTTACCTGCAGATTAATTCTGTTAAAATACACTGTAATACTCTGCTGAACGCCTTGTGCTGCTCCGGAAAGGGCCAGGAACAGGATTGTCAGCAAAATTCCAACGATCAGACCCTGAGCAAACTTTCGCATTTAACCACTCCTTTAGTCACTTTGCTGACACTACTCTGAAATGTGCAGATTCACTGAATACCTTTTTCCACTGCTCCAGTTTTAGGCTGTAAGGCTTGGTATTAGCAGGACTGGAGGACGGGACCAGGGTGCAGACCTTTTGATTGTACAGGGCTTTGTTGACATGGCGATAAAACAACTGCTTTGCTTTGGTGCCATTAAAAACTACCTGGTTTAATTTAGGGTAAGAGTAAAACAACCATCGAAAGTTGTTAACCAATGGTTGCTTAATTTTTGAATCAAGACTTCCCTTCCTGATACACGATTTAACAACATCCCATAAAGCAATTTTCTTCGATAACATATAGTTGAGGCGCTTGGAATAATTATCTATGTATTGCTCTCCAAATAAATCAAATATAATTCGCCAAAAATGATTTCGATAAAATGCGTAGTATTGATGCTGGTTTAAAGAAGTTACACTTGGCATAGACCCTAAAATTAAAATTCTGCTCTGATCATTGACCACCGGTCCAAAGCCGTAAATCTGCATATTAAAATCACCTGATTATGTATTACTAGTACGGCTTGCGATAAACAACATCTTGTTCTCTTATGTTTCTGCTCTCCAAATAATTTAACCAGTACGTGCGATAAAATAGGTCCTCTATGGTGGTATCAAAGTATTCTGCCATTTTTATAGCAACATCCATTGAAGGTTCTCTCAAACCTGTTTCAATTAACCCATAAAAACTGCGAGACATTCCTAACTCCTGAGCCAACTCCTTTTGAGTTAAACCTTTTTTCTTTCGCCTAATACGCAAACCCTCTCGTATCTTCTTCTGCGCAATTTCAGCCATCTCTGTTCCTCCTTGGTAATAGTTAAACATAATTTATAATAATGAACTCAAAATATTTAGTATATTACTGAGTTTCAATAAAAGAAATAATAGAGTTTTCTGTCAGAGAGTGAACCTGCTGTACCCAGGTATTGCCCTCTTCATAAACCCACATGCGCCCATCATCAAGTCGATAAGTAAAATGCTGCTCTGCGCTTTCTTTCTGCCAAATACCATGGTATAGTTTGCCATTACGCAGGAATACTGCTCGGCCACTGTCAATCAGGTCAATCTCACTTTGGATACCGTCAACAGGTACCCTTACAGTTTTTACCGGAGCTTCAATAATGATAATATTGTCTGCCAAGATATTGCTCTCAGAGGCTGTAATAAAAACCTCCCCGTTTAAATACCGCAAAAACCTATCCTCTTCAGGCTGATACACCCATTTAATGTCATGAGGATGCTTCTCAGTCCCATAAATGAGTTCAATTTCCGTTATGCCACGACCATCTGTCAGTTCTCCAACCCGTAACTCTGGCAGAGGCTCCAAGGAATGTTTTCTTTTCTCAGCAAATTTAAGAATGGATTCAGTTGTTATGTAACTATTATGAGGCATTAGACGAGATTTGTCTCTAATATAATAACCACTGGCATTGGTTATATCACACATGGTTTTAATACCCAGGTCTTCTATCATATCCATGGCATCCATATTTCCGCCTACATGGATGTATAAACTATCATAGGGCAAGACAGTTTGGACAAAGTAGTAGCGAGCACTTCTTATCGGGCCAACTTTAATCGGATCAATCGTGTAAAAACCGGCCAAATATCTGGTGTAAGTCCCCTCACAGACTATTTCATATACTATATCGGCTTTTTCTAAATTTAGTTGAGGCCTGGCTTGAGGATGATCATCGATCATTACAAAAAATGCTCCCGGCAGCTCTGGTTCAGGTATTACTTCAGGCTCTGGGTCAGGCACTGGTTCAGGCTTGGCTGGATCAACGGGCTTGGATGTACCGATTGAATCCTCCGCTGGCTGTGAACTGCATCCGATACATAATAGTACAATTAACAGAATCAACAGCAAGAACAGTCGTCGAAATTTACTCATGTAAAATCCTCTATTCCAATAATTATCAGGTTGCTGTTAATGACAACATGATTTGATGTTATTATTCTACCAGCAGAGAGCAAGTTCTACTAGTGCTTATTTTAGTTTACCAATTATTTAATACAGAGATTTAAAAATCCAGGTCGCAGAATTATTACTGAGTAATGGTTAAGATATCGTTAAAAGCAGGACAGCGTCGGAATGTGTTAGGTAATCGGTAAGTAAAGGAGATGACCAGAAAAAAAATGTCATCATAATTGCTCTGGCATACAGGAATTTGATATCAAATAGTGAATGAGTTACAAACCAAAGCTAGGAGGTATACTATGATTTCCAAGGTTCAACAGCAGGCGCTCCAGCTGTTAAAAAACAGATACAGCCATCGCAATTTTATCCAGAAGCCAATTGAAGAAGAGGTCCTCAACCATATTTTAGAGGTTGGCCTCAATGCGGCCTCAGGCGGTAATCTCCAACCAGTCAGTGTCATAATGATTCGAGACAGTGCCAGCAAAAGCTATCTGGCAAAACTATGTAAACAGGGATTTATTGAAAAGGCCGACACTTTGTTGCTCTATCTGGTCGATTATTACCGGCTGCAAAGGTGGGCAGAAGTTCAAAACGCTCCTTTTGGCCGGGAGCACGCTTTGAGGGACTATATTATTTCCATTGAAGATGTGATGTGTATGGCTCAAAGCATGGAATGTGCAGCCAATATTCTGGGCGTCGGCAGTGTTTACATAGGCACTGTTAATGCCTATTACCAGGAGCTGAAAGAACATTTTGATCTGCCCAAACTTACCGTTCCAATTCTGATGACCTGCCTGGGATATTCTGATGACAAAGGCTTGGGCAGAAAAAAACTGGCCCAAGATGTTGTCGTGCATCAAGAGTCTTACAAAATGCTATCGGATGATGAGATTGTGGAAAAGATTGTGAATGACAAATACGATAACTGGATCCAGAATCTCAGCGGAGATGTTTTAGACAAGTACCTGGCTCATTTCCAGGAAGTTGCCACGGAAGTCAGTGGTCCGGAGTGGTCCAAGGAGGTTATTGAAAGAATCAAGCAACAGCAGGGCATCAACCGTGCTCAATACCGTTTCGGCTGGCACTATAATCCGCTGCGGCTCAGATCATACAACAAGCAAATTATTGATTTTCTGAAAGACCAGGGCTTTAAATTTCTGGGAGAGGACAAGTAGCTGCAGGCGAGTGTATTTCCAGCACTTTAATGATCTGTAATGGTGAAAGACTGAAAATAGTTGGAGCAGTCGCCAGGCTGCTCCAACTTTAACTGTCCAGAAATCTTCGTTGAAGGGTTGCACTTTTATCTGCAATAGAAGATAATGATAAACGGAAAAAATTTTGAACCAGCCGGACAGTAGCCACCAATAGAACACAATGACAATATTAGAAATGCTGAGGTGCAATAATGTGGGAGCTTAAAACTATCTGGAGCACGTTAAAGCAGAGTTCCAGTATTACTATAACAACACCATCAGGCAGGATAACGGGCAGTATAAAGTACTGTCAGGGTCTGCCCTATTATCTGTTTAGAAACAACCGCGGCCCAGGTCATCTGGTTGCATTTATGCATGGTTATACAGATAATGCCCTGCTGGGT